>NZ_JBFUJO010000022.1:0-90730 GCF_056401355.1 Polaromonas sp. P4_F4
CTCGATCGGTGGCGCCCTTCCGGCCAACTCGCCGTCTCGCACTTGCTTGCGCCACTTCGAAAGCATGAAAGGATGAATGTCCAAGGACTCGGCCACATCCTTCACCAACACGCCCGGCTGGTTGCTCAATTGAACGGCTCTGAGCTTGAATTCAACGCCGTAGTTCTTGATTTTTACTGGCCCTTGTCGTTTTGCCATTGACCACTCTCTCCGTTAGGTAAGAGTGTCAACTAAAACGAGACAAGCTCCGGGTCCGTGTCGATTGACCAGTTAGACATCAATGCTTGGCGCATAAAGATCGATGTCCATGTCGATGCTGCGCTCGCCCAATGCCATCAGGCTACTGGGCGAAAGCAGAATTCCCTCGTTGCTCTCATTCATAAACCATCCGCAGAATAGATCAACTCGAAACCGAGCCTTCAGCCCGCGCCAAACTGCAAAATCTCCAGTCAACTTGCTGAGGATTTCAAAGATTTGAGCATTGACGTCTTCCGGCTCCGTTGCCCGCGCTTCCAAACGCCAAGTGCCAAACTGGGCGATGCGATCGCCAGACTTCCTACGAATCGTATCGCCCCTACGCTGCGAATACGTTGGCGCACTTCCAAGTAGCAATGTGACCTCTTCGGGGATCAACTCGTCTCCGATAACTCGGAGGGCAGCAACGGATCGCGCAAGGACGGCCATCTCTTGATGTCTAACGCAATGTATACCGCAAGGTGCTGCGGTATAACGTGGCAACTTGAACTAAAAAAACTGGCATCTACGCATGTCTCACTTGGATAGTTTGCTCCATTAAAAATAGCGACAAACCCGGCAACTTTTAAGAAGTCGCTCGCTCTACATTTGCAGCGATTCTCGACCAAACTTTGTGGTTGGAACATCCTCCATTTGACGGAGGGTGCCGAAAGTCCGCGGTCGCTGCTTTGCGATTGTTCGTTGATGCAAGTTGGCGGTTCACTTTGGGCGGCGGATTCAACCGGTCGATGCAACAAGTTGGCTCCACCCCTGGCGCGGTTTATTTATCGCCGCGCAGCCGCTCGATCAGTCCATTCAGCTCGTCCATCGAAGCGAACTGGATCGCCACCTCGCCCATCTCTTCGTGCCGGCCGTTGCGTTTGACCTGCTTTTTGACGCGGACTTCGACCTCGGCCATCAGCAGGTCGGCCAGCTCTTCTTCGACGCGGCGGGTGTCGCGGGATTTTTCCTTGGCGGCCTTTTGCGGCCTCAGGGAGAATTCCGCGCTGAGTTTCTTGACCAGATTTTCCGTCTCTCGCACCGACATCTTTTTGGCCGAGATCTGGTTGGCCGCCGTGATCTGCGTGGCGCGGTCCAGCGCCAACAGGGCCCGGGCGTGACCCATGTCCAGGTCGCCGGCCATCAGCATGGTCTGCACCGGGTCGGCCAGGTTCAGCAGGCGCAGCAGGTTGGAGGCGGCGCTGCGCGAGCGACCCACGGCCTGCGCCGCCAGCTCGTGAGTGAGCCCAAACTCCTTCACCAGGCGCTGCAGGCCTTGGGCCTCTTCGAGCGGATTGAGGTCTTCACGCTGGATGTTTTCAATCAGGGCCATGGCCGCGGCCGACTCGTCGGGCACGTCGCGCACCAGCACCGGCACGCTGTCGAGTCCGGCGATTTTGGCGGCACGGAAGCGCCGCTCGCCGGCAATGATTTCGTACTTGCCGTCGTGCGCACCGCTGTTCAGCCGTCGCACCAGAATCGGCTGCATGATGCCCTGCGCTTTGATGGATTCGGCCAGCTCGTACAACGCGCCCTCGTCCATGCGGGTGCGCGGCTGGTACTGGCCGGGCACCATGTCGGCCAGGCGCAGTGTTGCCGGCAGGCCGGGACTGGTGGCGCTGCTGTTGGCGTTGTCCACGTCTCCTGATTCGCTGACCTTGGGGCCCAGCAGGGCTTCCAGTCCGCGGCCCAGGCCTTTTGGCTTTTTGGTGACCATGTCTGTCATTTCTTTCTTGAATACAAATCGAAGGGAGTCGCTTGCCGTGGCGTCGTGAAGCAATCGGGCATCACAAGCTCATCAGGCGCTGCAACTCGGTATAGGCTTGCGGCCAGTCGCCCAGGCCGCTCTCGGCATTGAGGTGGCCGCGTGCGCCGGCATCCATCAGCCCGGCACCCCACGCGGCCGCAAACCGGCGGGCGCGCTCCGGGGCGCAGAACGGGTCGTCGTTGCTGGCAAACAGCACAGTTCTAAAAGGCAGTGTCTGCAGCGGAATCGGCGACCAGCTCGGCAGCATCTCGCGCACGCCGTCCTGCTCGACATCGGGCGGCGCCACCAGCAGCGCCGCTTTCACGCGGTGCGTGTTGCGCGAGTGCGCGGCCCATGCCGCCACATGGATACAGCCCAGGCTGTGCGCCACCAGCACGGCCGCTTCGTCGCACGACAGCAGCACGTCCTCCAGCCGAGCGATCCAGTCGCCCCGCAGCGGACGCTCCCAGTCGTGCTGCTCCACGCGCGTGAAGCCATGGGCCTGCTCCCAGCGGCTCTGCCAGTGCTCGGGGCCACTGTTCTGCCAGCCGGGAAGGATCAGGACATTACGGGAGTTCATGCGTTCAACGACTCAGTTTGACTCAGCTTGCTATGTTTTTGATAGCTACAGGTGAAATATGCAGGATGGACATGGATGCTTTTATCAAGAGGCCGCCTCACATGCCCTTGATGCGCAGCACCATTTCCTCGGCAAACGTGACGAAGGCCTGCGCGCCTCGGGAGGATGGGTCGAACACCACACCGGGCAGGCCGTAGCTGGGCGCTTCGGCCAGGCGTACATTGCGCGGGATCACGGTGTTGAACACCTTCTCGGCAAAGTGTTCCTTGAGCTGCTCGCTGACCTGCTGCTGCAGCGTGATGCGCGGATCGAACATCACACGCAGCAGGCCGATGATCTGCAGGTCCTTGTTGAGGTTGGCATGCACCTGCTTGATGGTGTTGACCAGGTCGGTCAGGCCTTCGAGCGCAAAGTACTCGCACTGCATGGGCACGATCACGCCATGCGCGCAGCACAGGCCGTTGAGGGTCAGCATGCTCAGCGACGGCGGGCAGTCGATCAGCACGAAGTCGTAGTCCTTTTCCACGGCGTTCAGGGCCAGCTTGAGGCGCCGTTCGCGGCGCTCCACCTCCACCAGCTCGACCTCGGCACCGGCCAGCTCGCGGTTGGCGCCCAGCACGTCGTAGCCGCATTTCTCGCTGTGCACGCGTGCCTCCATCACGGAAGCCGACTCCAGCAGCACATCGTAGACGGTGAGTTCGAGCTTGCGCTTGTCCACCCCCGAACCCATGGTGGCATTGCCCTGCGGATCCAGGTCAACCATCAGCACACGCTGGCCAACCTTGGCCAAGCCCGCCGCCAGATTCACCGTGGTGGTGGTCTTGCCCACCCCGCCCTTTTGGTTGGCAACGCAGAATATTTTGGCCATCAGTGAGCCCCCACGCTTGTCACTGCGTGTACTGCGCTGCCCCCCGAGGGGGCCGCTGCGCCTGCGGTCTGGCAAAGCCAGTCCCGCGGCCCCTGCTGGTATGAAGAGCCCCCACGCGGCGGCCCGTCGAAAAATTGTGCTGGGTGATCTTTTTTGGTTTTATGGTTCATTTGGAGACCGCGAGCTTGAGACCAAAGCCGATCAGGAAAACACCTGCCAGCTTGTTCAGGATGGCGGTGATTTTCGGGTTGGCGCGAATGCGTTCCGCAAGGTGATAGGTCAACATGACCGAGGTCAGGCCATACAGAAAAGTCAGGACGGCAATCGTCGCCGCCATCACGCCAAAGGTTTTCAGCCCCTGATGCTGCGCCGGATCGACAAACAACGGGAAGAAGGCCATGTAGAAAACAATGGCCTTGGGGTTGAGCAAGGTGATCAGCAAGGCCTGGCGGAAATAATGACGCGGCTTGATTTGCAGGAGGGGCGCGTCGCCGGGCTTGGCGATCAGCATCTTGATGCCCAGCCAGGTCAGGTAAATGGCGCCCATCCACTGCACGGCATGAAAAGCCGTCGGGTAAGCGGCCATCACGGCGGCCACCCCAGCCACGGCCGCCCAGAGCAAGACCTGGTCGCCGGCAATCACGCCCAAGGTGGCACCCAGCCCACCCCGAATGCCGCCCTTGCCGGTCGAGGTGATCAGCGCCAGGTTGCCGGGCCCGGGAATCAGCAGAAACACAATGATCGCGACAACAAAAGCGCCGTAATCGGCAACGCCGACGAATGAGCCCAGCATGGAATTTCTCCGGAAGTAGAGGGCTTGAGTTTACGACAGGGGTCACGGGCGCCAATGCGGATGAACCTGTCTTTCGTGCCGCGCACAACGGCACGACGAAGAAAATCCCGCTCTTCAACCCTGCTGGGCCGACCCTGCCGCAGCGTCCCGGCACCGCATCCAGACGATGCAGCGCTCGGCATCCAGCCCCGGCACCTGCAACTGTTCCACGTGAAACACTTCAACGGTCGGCGGCAAGGCGGCCAGTTCTTCCGCTGGCTGCTTCCCCTTCATGGCCATCCACACGCCATGGGGTGCCAGTGCACCGCCAGACCATTGGGTGAAATCGGCCAGCGAAGCAAAGGCGCGGGAACAGATCAGGTCAAACGGCTGGGTAAGGGTTTCAACCCGCGCATGCAAGCCCAGAAGATTGGGCAGCTTGAGCGCGAGCGCCGCCTGCTTGATGAAGGCGGCTTTTTTGGCCACGGTGTCTACGCAGGTCACGGCAAGCGTGGGGCAGCAGATGGCCATCACCACACCCGGCAAACCGGCGCCGGAGCCCACATCCAGCACACGGGCGCCCTGCCCCAACCCGGCATTTTGCAGATAGCGCCGCAAAGGCGCGATGGCCGCCAGGCTGTCGAGCAGATGGTGCGTCATCATTTCGGCCGGATCACGCACCGCCGTGAGGTTGTAGACTTGGGTCCATTTCGCGATCAGGTTCAGGTAGTCCAGCAACTGGCTGACCTGGTCATCGCCCAAGTCCAGCTGCAATTCCCGCAAGCCGGCCAGCAAGGTGGCCCGCAAGTCGTTCCAGGCGCCGACCATCAGGCTTGCGCCTGCTCGGCAGATGACGCCTCGGGTTTGACCGGAACGGCGTTTTTCCAGAGGTTCTTTTTCAGATGCACCAGCAGCAGCGAGATGGTCGCCGGTGTGATGCCAGAAATCCGCGAGGCCATGCCCAGCGTTTCGGGCCGGTGCCTGGCCAGAGTTTGGCGTGCCTCAAAACTCAGGGCCGACACCTGCAGGTAATCGAGATCCGTGGGCAGCTTGAGGTTTTCATAGTGCGCAGCGCGCTCGACCTCGGTTTTCTGCAGGTCGATATACCCCGCATACTTGGCCGTGATCTCGATCTGCTCGATCACGCTTTTGGCCAGATCGTCGCTCGCGGCCGCTTCAGCTGCAAGTTCGGGGTTGGCATATTTGCCCTCCTCCAGCGACATCAGGCCGGCATAGTTCACATCGGGGCGGCGCAGCAGGTCCAGCAGGTTGTATTCGCGCTCAATGGACTTGCCCAACACCCGCTCGGCTTCGGCCAGGGGCAGATTGTGCGGGTTGACCCAGAGGGAGCGAAGCCGCTCTGTTTCACGTGAAACAGCATCGCGCTTGCGGTTGAAGGCGCCCCAGCGGGCGTCGTCTACCAGGCCCAGTTCGCGGCCTTTTTCGGTCAGGCGCATGTCGGCGTTGTCCTCGCGCAGCATCAGGCGGTACTCGGCCCGACTGGTAAACATGCGGTAGGGCTCGGTCACGCCCTTGGTGATCAGGTCGTCGACCAGCACGCCGAGGTAGGCCTCGTCGCGCCGGGGCAGCCACGCCTCCTTGCCCTGGCACTGCAGCGCGGCGTTGATGCCGGCAAACATGCCTTGGGCAGCCGCCTCTTCATAGCCGGTGGTGCCGTTGATCTGGCCAGCAAAGAACAGCCCGCCAATTGCGCGGGTTTCAAAGGTAGTCTTCAGCGCCCGCGGATCAAAGTAGTCGTATTCGATCGCATAGCCCGGCCGCAGGATGTGGGCGTTCTCCATACCCGCCATGGAGCGCACCAGCTCGTACTGGATGTCAAACGGCAGGCTGGTCGAGATGCCGTTGGGGTATATCTCGTGCGTGGTCAGGCCTTCCGGCTCAAGGAAAATCTGGTGGCTTTCCTTGTCGGCAAAGCGGTTGATCTTGTCTTCCACGCTCGGGCAGTAACGCGGCCCCACGCCGTCGATCTTGCCGGTGAACATCGGACTGCGGTCAAAACCGGAGCGGATGATCTCGTGGGTACGCTCATTGGTATGGGTGATCCAGCAAGGCATTTGCCGGGGATGAGCGATCTTGCCGCCCATGAAGCTGAACACCGGAACCGGCCCGGCGGTTCCGCCCGGCATGCCATCGCCCGGCTGCTCGGTGCATTTGCTGAAGTCAATCGTCCGGCCGTCGATGCGCGGCGGCGTGCCGGTTTTGAGGCGGCCCTGCGGCAGCTTGAGTTCCTTCAGCCGCGCCGACAGTGACACGGCTGGCGGATCGCCCGCCCGGCCCGCCGCGTAATTGTTGAGCCCGACATGGATCTTGCCGTCCAGAAAAGTCCCGGCCGTCAACACCACGGTGCGCGAACGGAACCGGATGCCGACCTGCGTGACCGCGCCCACCACCCGGTCGCCCTCGACCATCAGGTCATCCACCGCCTGCTGGAACAGCCACAGGTTGGGCTGGTTTTCGAGTTTGCGGCGAATGGCCGCCTTGTACAGAATCCGGTCAGCTTGCGCCCGGGTGGCGCGCACGGCCGGGCCCTTGGAACTGTTCAGGATGCGGAACTGAATACCGCCTTCGTCCGTGGCCAGCGCCATCGCGCCACCCATGGCGTCGACTTCCTTGACGAGGTGCCCCTTGCCGATGCCTCCGATCGAGGGGTTGCAGCTCATCTGGCCGAGTGTCTCGATGTTGTGCGAGAGCAGCAAGGTTTTGCAGCCCATGCGGGCGGAAGCCAGCGCGGCTTCCGTGCCTGCGTGGCCGCCACCGACCACGATCACATCAAATTCTTGCGGATAGATATAAGGCGATTGCATCACGCCTCCTTCAATAAAGCGGCCTTCAGGCCAGATGCCTGTACGCCATGGAGCTGCCCCGAAGTTGACGATGACCAGAGGGCCACGCCGGCCGCGGCTGGCACAGCCAGCGGCACATCAGGCCGCGCTGCTTGCGCCCAGACCTGTTCCCGCCCCACCGGGCGAATGGTGAATTTTATCAGGCAGGCCCTTGTTCTGCGCTGCGTAATGCCATTTGAGCCATTCCTGCCGGCGCGCTGCAGCAGTGGCATTTGCTATGAATTCAATAGCAAATAACCCCCTATCTGTGCGTGTCTGCCCATATTCATTGGCACAAGCGCCACAAAGGCCCCGCAGGCAAGGGACTGGCCGGCACGAAAATCGCCCCACCGCACTGCCAGGAGGCCACAAGCAGCCACAATAGCGGGCATGAAACTCCTCATCTTTGCCGGCAGCACCCGCCAAAACTCCTTCAACCGCAAACTGGCCCACGTCACCGCCGACATGGCACGGGCGAGTGGCGCCGAAGTCACCCACATCGAACTGGCCGACTTTGACATTCCGATGTACAACGCCGACCTCGAAGCCAAAGGCACGCCGCCCAACGTGATGAAGCTCAAGCAAATCATGTACGAGCATCCGGCCTGGATCATCTGCTCGCCCGAATACAACGCGAGCTATTCCGCCCTGCTCAAGAACACCATCGACTGGGCCTCCAGCCCGGTCAAGTCCGACCCGGCCTGGACTGACGAATTCAAGTTTTCACGCGGCAAGGTCGTCGGCATTCTGAGTGCCTCGCCCGGTGCGCTGGGCGGCCTGCGCTCGCAAAGCCACCTCGCTCCGCTGTTGCTCAATGTGCAGTGCTGGGTTGCCCCGTTCAATTTCGCGCTGGGCCGCGCGGGCGACGCCTTCGACGCACAAGGCAAGCTGGTCAATGACGCGCACCGCCAGAAGGTGCAGGCGGTGATTGACCAGGTGCTGTTTGCCAGCAGCCGCCTGGCAGGATAAGACGCAGGCATGGCCCCGCCAGGTAATTCCGGCCCATAGCCCCTCCATGATGAATTGCCGACCCGGCTGCGGTGCCTGCTGCATTGCCCCATCCATCAGCTCGCCCATTCCCGGCATGCCCGAAGGCAAGCCGGCCGGCGTGCGTTGCGTGCAGCTTGACGACGCCAATGCTTGCCGCATCTTCGGCCAACCCGGTCGGCCGGCGGTCTGCGGGCAGCTGGCCCCCTCGGCAGAGATGTGCGGCACCGGGCGCACGCAGGCCCTGCTGTACCTTGCGCGACTGGAAACCCTGACCGCTCCGCAGTAAGCTTGCACCTCCCCCTCATCTTCTCACCCCCTCCCCGCAGTCCGGCCCCCGGCTCAGCAGCAGATACGGTATCTCCCCCCGCCCTATCCCCAAATCATTGAGCTCCCGCGCGCTCATGCCCTGCAGCTCGGCCGCCTGCCTGCGGTCATCGCGCTGACGCCAGAAGCGCGCGTGAAGGCGCAGGCGGGTCAGCGCCTGATTCAACAAAACAAAACCCGGCTTTAACAACATGGTGGCAACTCCTGTGATCGGGAAGTGCCCAATGGTGCGGCTTGTCGTGCTATTGTGGAAGTTGAATTTTCTGATGCAACCTATCAGGATTAATGATGCGTGAACTCAATCTGGACCAGCTGCGCACCCTCGTTTCCATCGCCGACCTGGGCACCTTCTCCGCCGCGGCACGGGCGCTGCATCTGGCGCAGCCCACGGTCAGCCTGCACATCAGCGAGCTGGAGGCCCGGCTGGGCACGCAGCTAGTGGTGCGCGGGGGCCGCAGCGTGGTGCTCACGGCGGCCGGTGCCGTGCTGGTCGAGCGGGCGCGGCGCCTGCTGCGTGACGCCGATGACGCTACCGATGCCGTCAAGCGCCATGTCGAGGGGCGGGTCGGCCGCGTGCGGCTGGGCACCTCCACCGGCATCCTGGTGCATTTGCTGCCGCGGGTGCTGGAGCTCATGGCGCGCGCGCACCCCGAGATCGACGTCGAGGTCAGCATCCTCGGCTCCAGTGAAGCCATGGAGCGCCTGGGCCAGGGCACGCTGGATGTCGGGCTGGTGGCCACGCCCCAGCCGGCGCGGCGCGAACTGCTGATGAGCCACTGGCGCAGCGACCCGATGATGGCCTTCCTCCCCGCGGGCTGGAAGGCGCCCAAGCGCATCACGCCGCCCTGGCTGATGGAAAAACCACTGATCTTCAACGACTCGACCACGCACATGTACCGCCTGACCATGGAGTGGTTTGCCGCGGCCGGCCACACGCCCCGGGCGCGCATAGAGCTCAATTACAACGAAGCCATGAAAAGCCTGGTGGCAGCCGGTTATGGCGCGGCCCTGCTGCCGCTGGAGCAGGCGGGCGCTGCCGCCATTCCCAACGGCGTACAGGTGCTGCCGCTCAGGCCCGCGTTGACCCGCCACACCGCCGTGGTGCACAGGCCGCTGGCAGCCCTTGACGGGGCCACGCGCAACCTGCTGCAGACGCTGGCGCAGTTCCGGCAAACTTGAAGCCCGACCGAGCGGCAGCACGCCAAACCACGGCGTGACCGACGCGCGGGAAGCAGGCACGCTGATGAAAGTTCAATTTCTGACAGTTGCACGTGCCGCACAGGCGTATCGTACAAAGCCAGGCCTTTTTAAAAACAACCCGCCAGGAGACAAACCCGTGAACATCCCATCCCTGAAAAAAACCGTCAGCGCCGAGGAATGGCAGTTGCGCTGCGACCTCGCGGCCTGCTACCGGCTGGTGGCCTTGTACGGTTGGAGCGACCTGGTGTTCACCCACATCAGCGCCAAGCTGCCGGAGGAGGTAGCGGGCCCCGGCGCGCACCACTTCCTGATCAACCCCTACGGCCTGATGTTCGACGAGATCACCGCCTCCAGCCTGGTCAAGGTCGACGGGCAGTGCAACAAAGTCATTGACTCGCCCTTCCCGGTCAACCCCGCCGGTTTTGTGATTCACAGCGCGGTACACGACGCCCGGCCCGGCGCCGGCTGCGTGCTGCATACCCACACACGCGCCGGCGTCGCCGTCAGTGCGCAAAAGTGCGGTGTGCTGCCCATCAGCCAGCAATCGACCTTTGTGCTGGCGTCGCTGGCGTACCACGACTACGAGGGCGTCGCCTTTCGCGGCGAGGAAAGGCCGCGCCTGCAGGCCGACCTGGGATCCGCCAATTTCCTGATGCTGCGCAACCATGGCCTGCTGGTGGTGGGCACGACCATTGCCGATGCGTTTTTGAGCATGTACATCTTTGAAAACACCTGCCGCATCCAGCTCGATGCCCAGGCCGGCGGCGAACTCATCACCGTCCCTCCGCAAATCATCCAGGGCGTATCGGAAGCGTTGCGCGTGCAGACGGATGGCATGGGCGGCGCTTTTGCCTGGCCCTCGCTGATCCGCAAGCTGGAGCGGCTCGACAGCAGCTACCGCACCTGACACCTAGGCAGCGCCCGCTCGGCTTGGGCGAGGCAACGCGAGGCAAGCGCTGGTGCGGTGTTAGGTGCTGACCAAAGAGAGCAAGGGCGGATGCGATCCCGGCGGGCTGCCTGGTCCCGGCGGTACTTCGCCCTCGTCCACGATCAGCTCCTTGCGCAGCATTTGCACATTGCCAAAAATGGTGGCAAAGGCCACGTCCTTCGCGTCGCGCCCCGTTCCTACGCGCACCAGCCGGTCAATGGGCGCCATATGGCTGGGATCAAACAGCACCCAGCGCCCCTCCAGCCAGGCCTCGAACACGGCGTGAAAATCCTGCGGCGGCTCGTCAAAATGGACGTAGCCCACCACCAGCCGCGCGGGAATATTGAGCGCCCGGCACAAGGTGATGCCCAGATGCGCAAAGTCCCGGCACACACCGGCGCGCTGCACAAACACATCCCGCGCCGTGGTCGTCGACGAGGTGCAACCCGGCAGGTAGGCGATCGAGTCGTGAATCCAGTTCTCGACCGCGCGCACGCGGCCGATACCGGAAGGCAGGTGAGCAAACAGCTGCTGCGCCGCGCGGCTCATGGAGTCCGACTCGCAGTAGCGGCTGGGCATCAGGTAACGCAAGACATCATCGGGCACGCTGGTCACCGGCGTTTCTTCAAGATACAGGGGCACGGGCGCGGCGACCAGCCGCACCTGGGCGTGGTAGTTGATGGACAGCCTCCCCTTGGACGCATCCAGGCGTATGAAACGGTTGCCGCTGCGCTCATCGCAAAAGTTGCGGACCTTCATGCTCGGCGTGATCGTCAGCCGCTCCTCCACCACCTGGTGACCCTCGTGAAACGCGGCCTCGATATTGAAAAGAAAATGGGTCGGGCTGCTGACTTCGTACTCGAGCAATGCATCGATCAGGGTGGTGTGCATGGAATGGGCGCCGGTTGAGAATTAAAAAAAACCCGTCGGAAGGACATTGAGACATTGCAGCCTGGCTGGCGCGGGACGGGCAGAATCATCAGATCCGCGTGCGGTGATGACCAGCGCCGTGGCCATGACCACTGTCCGCGGTGGCAAACCAGTTTTTGCATGTCACGAACACAATGCGCGCAGCGCGCTCCAGCACATCGGCTGAGGGCGCGGCGCGGCGCCGCGCACGCAAACGGGTGACCAGCAGGAACTCGGCAATGCCCGCCTGAAAACCGGCCCGCAGCGACACCGGCGCGGGCGGGGTGGCAGGCCGGTGCGCGATGTCCAGACGCGGCGCCGCGCTGCTGTCCACCGAGCGCGGCGGAAACAGCCGCTGCCGGACCCTGGACATCAAGGTACTTGCGGGCGCAGCTGTCGACGAAGACAACGAAGTCGATGAAGGCGAAGGTGTGATGGGAGGGAGTGACGCCATTTACTTCATGCCCTTCTTGACCGCACCCACGCCCAGCGCGGCGAGCACCACAAAAATGACCGCCAGAATCAGGAACAGGCCAAACAGTATCTTGGCAATGCCGGCGGCGCCTGCCGCCACCCCGCCAAAACCCAGGGCGCCGGCTATCAGTGAAATCACCGCAAAAATAATCGCGTACTTGAGCATCGGTTCTCCTTTGTCATGCCTCGTCCCCGCAAGCCTGCGAGCGGATAAGGCCTCAACAAACATCAGCACCAATATCAAAAATCAAAAAGCCATCAAAAGCAGGAGGCGAACACAGCGAACACGCGCGAGGCTTACCCGGAAGCAATACTTACATGGTAGAAAAGCAAGCGGCGGTGACGCATCAGCAACGCCCGCGTGGCACTGTAGGACAAGGCCTCAGTGCATGCGGAGTTTGCTATGATTTTTCTAGCGTTACGGGCTTGCCAATAGCGGCCCCGGAGAGCCCCGGAGGACTCCGAGGACCGTCAGGCTTAGAGCCGCTAACAAAACCCAGCGAAGCGGTCCTGGCTAGGCGTGTCGTCGCAGACAGTGCTGCAGCACGGCAAGGTGACACAACGACGCCAGGAGGGTTTTGTTAGCCGCTCTTATTTGCCGAACAGGCCGCGAAGGCCCTCGCCCACGCGATCGCCCAGATTGGCGCCGGCGCCGGTACCCACACCCGGCAGCAGCGCCGTGCCAATGGCCGCGCCCAGCAGGGCCGAGCGCGACAGCGTCACCTCGGGCTTGTCCAGCGTGCCCCCCACCGTCAGGGGAACGCCCACCGCGCCGCCGATGGCCTGGCCCAGCTTGCTGTCGCCCGCCACATTCACGATGACCCGCCCGCTCAGCGCCTTGACCGGCGATATCGCCACATTGCCGGTGGCGCTCAGCACGCCCGAGCTCGCGATCAGGTTGCTCAGCTGCGCCGCTCGCCCCTGCGTGTTGACCTGCCCGGCCAGCGTGTCCAGACGCGTCTGCCCGCCGCGGCTCAAGCCCACGGTTTGCACGGCCTTGGCCAGGTCCAGGCCATTGATCACCGCGTTGCGCACGGTAAACGTGGTGTGGCTTTGCAGCGCATCCACCAGTCCGCTGGTGGTGGCCGCACGGGCATTGAGGCTGGTGGTAGCCTCCAGCTGCCCCGACAGCGCGCCGGCCGGAGCGGTCAGCGCGGAGACCTCGACCCCGCGGGTCTGCAGCTGGCCCTGGAGCGCCAGTGCTTCACCGGGCCGCGCCGAGGAGCCCGCAGGCGAGCGACGCAGGCCCAACCGGCCCTCTATCCTGCCGCCGCCCACCTCGACGCGCAAAGCCCAGTGATCCTCGCCGATAACGACAGCGCCATCCTTGTCCTCCTTGTCAGCGGGTTTGGGCGCTTCACGCTGCAGCGTGGCATGCAGCCCCTGCAGGTTCCCCTTGAGCAGCTTGAACGACACGCTGTCGGGCAGGCCGTCATCGGCCAGCGCCGCCTCGGCCGCCACCGTGGTGCGCGCGCCCGCGGCGCTGACCCAGGTCACCTCGTCCAGCACCGTGCGGCGCGGCAAGCCCTCCAGCGCGTCGTGTTCTGGCGTTTTGGGCCCGGGCCCCTGCTTGACGGGCTCCGGCTGCTTTTTTTTCTGCAGCGCCAGCAGCACCGCGTCTATGCCCTGTTGCGGCAAGACAGCCCGCCGCACCAGCAGCGTGGAAACCGCCAGCCGCCCCTGCAGCAGCGGTTGCCACTGGGGCCGCACCTCCACGCGCTCCAGCGTGAGGGGCGGTTTGCTCTGCACCGCGATGCCGCTCAGCGCCACAGCGGGCAAGGGCCACACATCCACCGCCACCCGGCCCAGCGTCACCGGCACCCCCAGCGCCGCCGAGGCTTCACGCTCGACGCGCAACCGGAAATCGTCCGTGCTCACCCAGCGGTGCAGCGTGAAGGCCACCGCCGCCAGCAAGGCCACCAGCCCCAGCGCCAGATACACCGCCCATTTAAAAACTTTTGCCATCCTGCTATTGTGGCGGTTTCAGGCCGCACGCCGCAGAAAACACGCGTCCCGATTAGAGCCTGCTCACCCTAAAACGGGAGATGCGTTTTAGGGTGAACAGGCCCTGACATCGGGGAGCCATTTCCAACCACCCTTCCAGGATCAACAAGAACACCCGGAAACATTACTGCGCCCCGGCGCCTGCCTCCTGTCGCCGCATATCGCGCTGCATGCGCCTGCCTGAAAGCCCGGCCAACGGCACCGTCGTGCGCGCCCAATTGCAGTCGTGGCGCAGAGTACAAAACCATCGCCACCGACAAGCTGCTATCGCGTCTGAAGCGGGTGGACGAGCGGCTGACCAGCAAGCAGTACCTGATGGGTGAAACTTTTAGCGTGACCGCCCCTTACCTGTCTACCGTCATCAACTGGGCTCCGCGTGTCGGCGTTGACATTGCGCGCCTGGTCAATCTCGCCGCTTTTCGCCAGCGCATGGCGGCCTGGCCACGACGGGGTTGGCTCAATACTTCAACTGGATCTTGTCAAGTTGCTCTTTGCTGACCATAGGCACATCTCCCCGCTTGTTCCAGCGATTGAGATTCCATGCGCCGTCGCCAACCCACGTCTTGAGCAGTTTGAGATTCGCGGCCCGCTCTTCATCCGTCGATCCGAGATACTGATACATGTTGCCGGGTTTGCCTCCGGCATACTGGCTGCTTCCATCGTCCAGCCGGCGCATGAATGCCCCCGTGTCGGGCCAGGCGATAAACGCAATCAAACGCTCGTATGAATCCATGCGCGGCCCTTGTGACTTCTCCGCGTACCCCTTCTCGTCCAGCAGAAAATCAGCCCGCTCAGGCGATTGCGCTCCGTGGCAGGCAACACATTTGGATTTCCAGAGTGGGGCGATGTGTGTGCGGTAGGTGACTTCCTGTGCCGCGACAGCACCAGTGCCCAAAATAAAGATCAGGATCATCGCCAGTTTCTTCAACATAAAGACCTCCTGGTTGGAGTTTGTCGACATTGCCGTCCAGTTGGCCGGTCTCCGCAATATGGACCTGTCAATCACGTATCGGGTTGATTTAAACCAACCCATCACCAATTGCAGCCCCTGCGAACACTGTCGGCCCGATTTTGTTGGGTTGGCCGCCCGGCCAGACCCGGAAACGGCCGTTGGACGCACGCATGCCGGAACGATCTAGCACGAATCCAGCAGCCCGTGTTGCACAGGCAAATTCAGATCGGCACACACTGAAGCCTGTTTTTTTCATTTCCACCTGGACACTTTCGGACACCTTTGGACACCTTCATGCCCTCTTCTCTCATGCCCTCTTTATTCGATCCCACCCAGGCCGGCGACCTTGAACTGGCCAACCGCATCGTGCTCGCCCCCCTCACCCGCAACCGCGCCCCCGACGCCATTCCCACGGCGCTGATGGCCGAGTACTACGCCCAGCGCGCCAGCGGCGGCCTGCTCGTCACCGAGGCCACCGCCATCAGCCACCAGGGCCAGGGCTATGCGGATGTACCCGGCCTCTACGGCAGCGAGCAGCTCGACGGCTGGAAGCAGGTGACCCGCGCCGTGCACGAGGCCGGCGGCAAGATCGTGGTGCAGCTCTGGCATGTGGGCCGCGTCTCGCACACCGAATTGCAGCCGGATGGCGGCCAGCCGGTCGCCCCCTCTGCCATCACCGCCAAGACCAAGACGGTGCTGCTCAAGGACGGCGCGCCCACCTTTGTCGCCACCTCCGAGCCGCGCGCGCTCAAGGCTGAAGAGCTGCCCGGCATCGTGCATAGCTACCAGCTTGCGGCGCGCAACGCGGTCGAAACCGCGGGCTTTGACGGCGTGGAAGTCCATGGCGCCAACGGCTACCTGCTCGACCAATTCCTCAAAAGCGGCTCCAACCAGCGCACCGACGACTACGGCGGCAGCATCGAAAACCGTGCGCGCCTGCTGCTCGAGGTCACGCGCGCCGTCACCAGCGCCATCGGTGGCGGACGCACCGGCATTCGCCTGTCACCCGTGACACCGGCCAACGATGTGCACGACGCCGATCCGCAGCCACTGTTCGACTACGTGGTGCGCCAGCTCGCCACGCTGAACCTGGCCTATATCCACATCATTGAAGGCGCCACCGGCGGGCCGCGCGAAATCGCCGACCGGCCGTTCGACTACGCCGCGCTAAAAACCGCCTACCGCGAAGCCGGCGGCCAGGGTGCCTGGATGGTCAACAACGGCTACGACCAGGCACTGGCCAGGCAGGCCGTGGCAAACGGCGCCGACCTGGTCGCCTTTGGCAAGCCCTACATCGCCAACCCGGATCTGGTGGAGCGCCTGCGCCGCAATGCGCCGCTCAACCTGCCCGACCAGGCCACCTTTTATGGCGGCGGCGCCAAGGGTTATACGGACTACCCAACGCTATAAAACCAAACCGTTCAGGCTGAGTTTGTCGGGGCGGTTCAAGGACACGGTCATGAGGCCGTCCGCGAACTCGATCAGTAGCTTGGGAGTTGTCATACTTGCGATTTTGAGCCGGGAAGCCACCCGCGAGTGGATAAATTTCCGACTCAATGGTTTCTTGCCTGGGCCGCACGCACGCCGGTCGGGCGGTCTCGGCAAGCCGCGCGAGCGGCGGCTTTACGGCGCCGGCTTCAGGTACTCAGTCCAGGTTCGGTCCAAGTGCCGGTCCATTGCCGTGATTTCGGCTGCGCATAGCGCTGCACGGAAAGGTCGTCGGCACGGATCTCGGGCGCGCGGCCGCTCATGACGTCGGCCAGCACGCGCGCGGAGCCGCAGGCCATGGTCCAGCCCAGCGTGCCGTGGCCGGTGTTCAGGTACAGATTGGGCAGCGGCGTGCGGCCCACCAGCGGCGTGCCGTCCGGGGTCATGGGCCGCAGGCCGGTCCAGAAGCTGCCGGTCCCGGCGTAGCCGGCGCCGGGGAACAGGTCGTTCAAGCACAGCTCCAGCGTTTCGCGGCGTCGCGGGTTCAGGCGCAGGTCAAAGCCGCGCAGCTCCGCCATGCCGCCCACGCGGATGCGGCGGTCAAAGCGCGTGATGGCGATCTTGTAGCTCTCGTCCAGCACGGTCGAAACCGGCGCGCGGCCCGCGTCGGCGACAGGCACGGTGATGGAATAGCCTTTGACCGGATAGACAGGTATTTCCAGCAAACCCGACAGCGCGGAAGTCGAGTACGCACCCAGCGCCATCACGTAAGCGTCGGCCTTGAGCAGGCGGCGGCCCTGCAGCACGCCGGCCACACGGCCGGCACAGACCTCCACGCTGTCGACGGCCTCGCCGAAGGAAAAGCGCACGCCCATGGACTGGGCCAGATGGCCGATACCGGTGGTAAACAGGTGGCAGTCACCCGTCTCGTCGCCGGGCAGGCGCAGGCCGCCGACCAGCGGCCCTGTGGCGATGGCCGGTTCCGCGCGAACCAGCTCCTCAGGCCCCAGCAGTTCGTAGGGCACGCCCGCGGCGCGCAACACGGCCACGTCTTTGCCGACGGCGTCGAGCTGCGCCGAGGTGCGGAACACCTGCAGCGTGCCGCCCTCACGGCCTTCGTAGCGCAAGCCGGTGTCTTCGCGCAGCTGCGCCAGGCAGTCGCGGCTGTATTCGGCCAGCCGCACCATGCGCTCCTTGTTCACCGCATAGCGCCGCGGGCTGCAGTTGCGCAGCATCTGCCACATCCAGCGCAGCTGGTCCATGCTGCCGTCCAGGCCGATGGCCAGCGGCGCATGCTTCTGGAACATCCAGCGCAACGCCTTCAGCGGCACGCCTGGCGCGGCCCACGGCGCCGCGTAGCCCGGCGACACCTGGCCGGCATTGGCGAAGCTCGTCTCCCGCGCGGGGCCGGGCTGGCGGTCGACCACCGTCACCTCGTGGCCCGCCCGGGCCAGATAGTAGGCCGTGGTGGTGCCGATAACGCCGGCACCCAGGACCAGCACCTTCATGCCAAATTCCCTTGGCACAGGTACTTGGTGTGCAGGTATTCGTCCAGACCCCAGTGCGAGCCTTCGCGGCCGTAGCCCGATTCCTTGACGCCGCCGAAGGGCGCGGCCTGCGCCGCGATGGCGCCTTCGTTGATGCCCACCATGCCCGTCTCCAACGCGGATGCCACGCGCCAGACGCGCTTGATGTCGTTGG
Organism: Polaromonas sp. P4_F4; assembly: GCF_056401355.1. Taxonomy (NCBI): domain Bacteria; kingdom Pseudomonadati; phylum Pseudomonadota; class Betaproteobacteria; order Burkholderiales; family Comamonadaceae; genus Polaromonas; species Polaromonas sp. P4_F4. The sequence goes on from NZ_JBFUJO010000022.1 coordinate 17,955, forward strand.
AGAAGAAGTAGCCGGCCAAGCCGAAAGGCGTGTCGTTGGCCTGCGCGATCACCTCGTCTTCGCTGGTAAACCGGAACACGGGCACCACCGGGCCGAAGGTCTCCTCGCACGACAACTCCATGTCGGGAGTCGCACCGGTCAGCACTGTGGGCGCGTAGTAGTTCGGGCCATTGGCGACTACTGTGCGCACGCGGCTTCCGCCCACGACCGCCTTCGCACCTTTGGCCACGGCGTCGTTCACATGACGCTCGATCTTGTCCACCGCTCGTGCGTTGATCATCGGGCCGATCTCGGCTTCCATCCAACTGGCCGGGCCGACCCGCAACGCGCCCACGCGGGCCGCCAGCTTGTCGACGAAGCGATCATGCACCGCCTGGTGCACGAACACACGGTTGGGGCTCACGCAGGTCTGGCCACCGTTGCGGAACTTGGCGGCCATCAGGCCCTCGACGGCGGCGTCCAGGTCCGCATCCTCGAACACGATGAAGGGTGCGTTGCCGCCGAGTTCTAGCGACAGCTTCTTGAGCGTGCCGGCCGACTCGCGCGCCAACAGCTTGCCCACTGCCGTGCTGCCTGTGAAGCTGATCTTGCGCACGCGGTCATCGCGCAGCCACTCGCCCACCACCTCCGGCGTGCGCTCGCGCGAGGCGGGCACGATGTTCAACACGCCAGGGGGCACGCCCGCTTCCTCGGCCAGCTTCACGAGAGCCAACGAAGTGAGGGGCGTGTCCTCGGCTGGCTTGGCGACCACGGTGCAGCCGGCCGCCAGCGCGGGCGCGATCTTGCGCGCGATCATCGCCGCGGGAAAATTCCAGGGCGTGACCACGGCGACGACGCCAACGGCCTCCCTCAGCACCAGGTAGCGCTTGCTCGCCACCGGCGCGGCGATGATCTCGCCGTGGGCGCGCACACCCTCTTCGGCGAACCACTCCACATAGCCCGCGCTGTAGGCGATTTCGCCGCGCGCTTCGGCCAGCGGCTTGCCCTGCTCGCGCGAAATCAGTTTGGCCAGCGGCTCCACGTCGCGCTCGATCAGCGCCTGCCACTTCTTGAGGATCAGGCAGCGCTCGCGCGGCGAACGTGCCTTCCAGGCGGGCAGCGCCTGCGCCGCGGCGTCGGCGGCCAGCCGCGCGTCCGCCCCGCCGCCGTCGGCCGCCAGGGTGATCAAGCTGTCGTCGGCGGGATTGCGCACCTCGAATTGGCGGCCGTCCTGGGCTGCTTGCCAGCGGCCCGCGATGTAGTTCAGTGTTTGCATGTCAGTTCAATCAGTTCAGTGAAAAAATTCCCGACGGCGCCCAAGCCGTCGATCTCTATGCGGACGCGGCGCTCCCGGCAAGCCCGCGCGCTCGGCGCGTCACGGCCTGCAACACGGCGCCCGCCACGCCCCGGATCGCGTCAAAACCTTCGTTCTTCTTGAACGAGGCGACATCCATGAAGCGCTTCTTATTGATCTCCACCATCACGCTTTCCTGCGTGCCGTCGGGCTTGCCGTAGCGGCGGTTCAGCTCGCCGCCGGTGTAGGGCGTATTGACCGAGCAGGTGAAACCCTGGGCGCGGATGACCTCGGCGACGAACTCGATGAATTCCGCCGTGCTGGAGGTGCCGCGCAGGTTGCCCAGGCAGAAGTCCATGCGTTCCTTTCCGGCGTCGGCGTGCGTCGGCGCGCCCACCGCGGACATGCAATGGCAGGTGAGCTGGTAGTAAAAGCCGTGCGCCGCCAGCATGCGGTCCATCACCGAAGCGAGCTCTCGGTGGTAGGGCCGGTAATAACGGTCAAGCCTGGCCTCAACCTCCGCGACGGTGAGCTTGCGCTCCTGCAGCGGCTCGCCGTAGCGCGACACGGTCTTGAGCAGCCCGAGCCCGCTCTTGGAGACAAACTGCACCGGCACGGGCCATTCGCCTTCGATCAGGTTCGGGTCGATGTCGAGCTCATGCCGGTTGGCGTCGATGTAGGTGTTGGGAAACAGCGCCTGCAGCATCGTGGCGCCGTATTTGGGCGCATCCTTCCATATCTCCTCCACATACATCGACACGTTGTCGTGCAGGGCCGAGAACGGGACGGGCGAGCGGAAATCGATGGGGTAGAGGCGCCCGCTGCGCGAGACGTCCACGATCACCGGGACTGGAGCCGCCGTGGGATCAAAACGGTAGAAGACGTCGGGTTCGATGTACATGGATCGGGTCTTCTGGATCAGGCCGTGCATTCGCGCGGCTGCGCCTTGGTCTTTTGCAGCTGCAGCAATTCATCGGCGCTGCGGTGGCAGAAGACCTCCACGCCGCCTTCGAGTTCATGCCGCGGCGGCGTCTTGCTGTCGCACACGCCGGCCACGCGCAAGGGGCACCGGTCCAGGAAGCTGCAAATGCCCGCGCGGTCGGTGGGCGCCTGCACCAGCGGCAGGGCCGCGCGCTGCGCCGCTCCGACTTCTTCCAGCCATCCCGGGCGCAGCTCCGGAACGGAATTGGCCAGCAGGTGGAAATACGGATGGCGCGGCGCATGCGCGAAAGCCGACCGGGTCAGCGACTCCACCTTCTGGCCGGCGTACAGCACCACGATCTCGTCGCACACGGCGCGCACGGTGTTCATGTCGTGGCTGATGAACATGTACGACACCCCGAGCTCTTTGCGCAGCTGCGCCAGCAGGTCCAGGATGGCGGCGCCCACGACCGTGTCCAGCGCCGAGGTGACTTCGTCGCACAGGATCAGGTCGGGGTCGGCGGCCAGCGCGCGCGCCAGGTTGACGCGCTGCTTCTGCCCGCCGGAGAGCCCGGCAGGCAGGCGCCGGGCACAAGCCTGCGGCAGTTGCACCAGGTCGAGCAGCTGCGCGATGCGCTTGTCCAGCGCCTCGCCCTTCAAGCCGCGGTACAGCTGCAGCGGCCGCGCGAGAATCTCGGCGATGGTGTGCGAAGGATTGAGCGCCGTGTCCGCCATCTGGAACACGATCTGGATGCGGCGCAGTTCCTCGGGTGAACGCTGCGATACCAGGCGCGGCAGCGGTTTGCCGTCGAACATGATCTGCCCGCCGGCGGGCCCGATCAGGCCGGCGACGGCGCGAGCCAGCGTGGTCTTGCCGGAGCCGGACTCGCCGATGACGCCGATCGCCTGGCCGCGGTACAGGGTCAGGCTCACATCGTCGAGCACCGGTGAGGCGGGCCGGCCGTGCTTGTCCAGGGGCCCATAGCCGGCGACCAGGTTGCGCACCTGAAGCAGCGGCGTGGCGCCCTCGGCCACCGTCTCGCCGCTGCGCGCCTTGGGATTCGCCGCGGCGATCAGGCTGCGCGTGTAGTCGTCTTTCGGTGTGTTGATGATCTGCGCCGTGGTGCCGATCTCGCGCTCGGCGCCGTCGCGCAGCACCAGGATGCGCCCGGCCATCTGGGCCACCACCGCCAGGTCGTGCGTGACGTAGACCGCCGTGGTCCGGCGCTCGCGCACCACGCGGCGAAAGGCGTGCAACACCTCGATCTGGGTGGTGACGTCCAGCGCCGTGGTGGGTTCGTCGAAGATCACCAGGTCCGGGTCGCTCATCAGCGCCATCGCGGCCATGAGGCGCTGCAGCTGCCCGCCCGAGACCTGGTGCGGGTAGCGCTGGCCGATGGTGTCGGGCTGCGGCAACGCCAGCTCGCGGAACAGCGTCACGGCTTTTTTCTCGGCCTCCGCACGCGACATCAGCGAGTGGATATGCGCGGTTTCAACCACCTGGTCCATGATGGTGCGCGACGGGTTGAACGAGGCGGCGGCACTCTGCGCGATGTAGGAGATACGGCGGCCGCGCAAGCGGCGCCGTTCCGATTCGGACAGGCCCAGCACATCGGTGTCTCCGATGCGCACGCTGCCTCCGGCGATGCGGCAGCCGTGGCGCGCGTAGCCCATGAGCGCCAGGCCTATGGTGGTCTTGCCGGAGCCGGATTCGCCGATCAGCGCCAGCACCTCGCCGGGTTCGATGCGGAAAGAAACGCCTTTGACAATCTCTGTTTCGCCGCCGCCGGCGGCCTGCGCCACGATGCGCAGTTCGTTCACGAGGACAGTGGCACCCATTAATGTTTCTCCCGGTCTGCGTCGGTATGGCCCGGCAGGTTGTCGATAACGAGGTTGACCGCGATGGTCAGCGCGGCGATCGCGAACGCCGGGGCGAGCACCGAGACGCCGCCTATCGGCAATACGCCGAGGTTCTCACGCACCAGGGAGCCCCAGTCGGCCATCGGCGGCTGCACGCCCAGGCCCAGGAAGCTCAGGCTCGCCAGAAGGCGCAGGGCGTAGACGAAGCGCAGGCCCATGTCGGCCAGCAGCGGGCCGGTGATGTTGGGCAGGATCTCGCGGCGCATGATGTAGCCCCGGCGTTCGCCGCGGGCGCGCGCCACCAGCACGTAGTCCATGGCGTTGATGTTCACCGCGAGCGAACGGATGATGCGGTAGCTGCCCGGCATGTAGACAATCGTGGCCACGGCGATCAGCAGCGTCACGGAGGAACCGAAGCCCGCAATCACCACCAGCGCGAACATTTTGCTCGGGATCGAGATCAGGGTGTCGAGCAGCCGGCTCAAGGCGGAATCCACCCAGCCGCCGGTGACCGCGGCCAGCAGGCCCAGCACCGCGCCCAGGCCGCAGGCGAGCAGCGTGGCCACCAGCGCGACGCCTATGGTGTAGGGCGTGCCCGCGACGATTCGCGTCAGCATGTCCCGGCCCAGGTAGTCGGTGCCCAGCCAGTGCTGCGCGCTCATGGCCTGGAACACCCCCGCGTCGGACATCTCCCCCAGGGATTGGTCGGACAGGAAGGGCGCGAACAGGGCCACGGCGACCCAGAAACCCAGCACGGCCAGGCCCAGTTTTCCGGCGCGCGACCAGCCGGCCAGTAGCCCGCGCTTGCGGGTGGAAACGGCGGAAGGAAGGAGTGTGGCAGTAGTCATATAAAAACCTCCGCGCTACGCGCTACGGCGCGAGCGCCTTCGGATGGACGGGCGGCGCTCATTGGTGCCTCAGCCTGGGGTTGGAGATGATGCCGCACACGTCGGCCAGCATCACCAGGATCAGATAAGCCGCGCAAAAAATCATGGCACAGGCCTGTACCAGCGGCATGTCGCGCTGGACCACGCCGTCGACCATGAGCTTGGCGATGCCCGGGTAGTTAAAGATCACCTCAATGATGATCACGCCGCCCAGCAGGTAGGACAGGCTCAGCGCCACCGCGTTGGCGATGGGGCCGATGGCGTTGGGCAGCGCATGGAACAGCACGGCGCGGGCGGCGGACGCACCCTTCAGGCGCACCATCTCGATGTAGGCCGCGGCCAGCTGGTCGATCACGGCGGCGCGCGTCATGCGCATCATCTGCGCCATGATCACGCTGCCCAGGCTGAGCACAGGCAGCGCGAACGAATGCAGCATCTGGCCGGGCGAGGACAGGTTCACCTCGTACGAGAGCGCCGGCAGCCATTTCAGCTGGACGGCGAACACCAGAACGGCCAGTGTGGCAACCAGGAACTCCGGCACCGAGACCACAGCCACCGCGGACATGCTGGCGAAACGGTCGAAAGCCGAGCCGCGCCACAAGGCGCACAGGATGCCCAGGCCCAGGGCCAGCGGCACCGCAAAGGCGGCCGTGACAGCGGCCAGCAGCAGCGAGTTGGGCAGGCGGCTGGCAACCGCCTCGCGCACCGGCATGCCCGTGACCACGGACTTGCCCGGGTCACCGGTGACCACGCCGCCCAGCCAGTCGAAGTAGCGCAGCACCGCGCTGCGGTCCAGGCCCATCTCGTGGCGCAGGGCCTTCACGGCCTCGGGCGTGGCGTCCTGGCCCAGCCTCTCTTCCGCCGCGTCGCCGGGCAGCACGGCGGTGATGGCGAACACCACCGCCGACACCGCCAGCAGCGAGCCCAGACCGGCCAGGATGCGGCCGGCCACCATTTTCACGATGGTCAGGTTCATAACGTTTTCTTCCTTTCGAGGGCCATCGCGGAACCGGCTTTGCCGGGCCGCAGGTGGCGCCCCCTTGAGGGGGAGGCGCCGAAGGCGCTTCGGGGGGGAGTCATGCTCGGCCTCCGCAGAGCCGCCTCAAGGCGGCCGAAGCCCCCCTGGGGGGCAGCGCAGCACACGAAGTGACAAGCGTGGGGGTCATGCTTCTAACCACACGTGTTCGGCGAAGCTGGAGCCCATCATCCCGCCCAGGGGGATGGGGCTGAGGCCCTTGAGCTTCTTGTTGTGGCCGTCCAGGCTGGAGAGGAACATCGGGATCCCGATGCCGCCGTCGCTATGGATCATGGTCTGCATGTCGGCGTACATCTGGGCCCGCTTGGCCGCGTCGGTTTCGCCGCGCGCGGCCACCAGCAACTGGTCGAACTGCTCGTTCTTCCAGCCCGCTTCGTTCCAGGGCGCATCCGACTTGAAGAACAGCGTCAACGCCAGGTCAGCGCTGGGGCGTGTGTTGACATTGCCGAAGCCGATCGGGTGCTTCATCCAGTGCTGCGACCAATAGCCGTCGGCCGGCATGTTGCGCACATCCAGGTTCAGTCCGGCCTGCCGGGCAGCGTGCTGCAGCACCAGCGCCATCTCCACCGAGTTTGTCGCGGCGGACGAGGCCACCATCGGGATGGCGGCGCTGCCCAGCTTGGCTTTTTGCAAGTGCCACTTGGCCTTGTCTGCATCGTAGGGGCGCTGCTTCAGGCCCTTGAAGTAGAAGCGGTTGCCCGGGGCGATGGGCTGGTCGTTGGCCACGACGCCACGGCCGATCTGGATGGACTTGAGCATCTGCTCGCGGTTGAACAGGAGCTTCATGGCCATCACGAAATCCGGGTTGCTGCCGGGGCCGCTGTCGCGCCGCATGATCAGGTCCGTGTAAGAGACGCCCTTGGTCTCGAAGATCGCGTGCTTGCCGCTGCCATTCACGCGGTCGATGGAGCGCGGGTTGACCTGGCCGACCATATCCAGTTCGCCAGCCAGCAGCGCGTTGATGCGCGCCGACTCGTCGCTGATGCCCACGTACTCGATCTCGTCCAGGTACGGGCGGTTGGGCTTCCAGTAGTTGTCGTTGCGCACGGCGATGGAGCGCACGCCGGGCTTGAACTCCTTGACCTTGTACGGGCCCGTGCCGATGCCGGCGTTGAAGTCGGTCGTGCCGTCTTTGACGATGTGGAAGTGGTAGGTGCCCAGGATCACTGGCAAGTCGGCATTGGGCGAGGTCAGCCGGAACGTCACCTCATTGGGGCCCGTGGCGGTCACTTCCTCGATCTGGTCGGCCAGCACCTTGGCCTTGGAACCAGTGGCCGGGTTCTTGTGGCGCATCATGGAGAAGACCACGTCGGCCGGCGTCAGCGGCTTGCCGTCGTGGAAAGTGACGCCCTTGCGCAGCTTGAACACCCAGGTCTTGGCGTCCTTGGTGGTGAACTCCTCGGCCAGTGAGGGCTGGGGCGTCAGGCTGCCGTCCAGGTAGGTCAGCCCGTTGTAGAACATGAAGCCGCGGATGTAGTCGGTGCCGTTAGCCTGCTTGGCCGGATCCAATGTATCGCTCACCCCGGAAGCCGCTCCAGCGACCTTGATGCGCCCGCCCTTGCGCGGCGTTTCTGCATGGGCGGCGCCGGCAAGGCCCGCGATGCTGCCAGCCAGGGCCGCCTGCATGCCGCCGGCCGCCAACATGGCCAATACATCGCGCCGGCTCGCGCCGCGCTGCAACGCACCCAGGATGCGTGTGCTCTCTTCAGGGCCGATCAGGCCGTCCAGCTGTTTGTTATCTGCCATGGTGGTCTCCTAGTGGGGGTAAAGGCATTGGAGCACCTGGCGACCGGGTATATGCCTCGATCACACGGGGGTGCTTGGTTAAAACTGCGGTTTTGCGGATGGCCGGCGGCATGGTGTGCGGCGCGCCCCCGACGGCTTCAGGATCTGGCCGTACGGCTTGCATCCGCCCATCACCACGCCGAAGCGAGGGTCATCGAGGTCCTTGACGAACAGGTGCATGCGTTCGGGCGGCAGCCGGCCCTCGCAGAGGTCGCAGGCCATCCGGTGCATGGGGAAACAGGTCAGTGCGCCGCTGCAGTCAAAGCCGATGGACTGGGGACGAAGGGTCATGAAAGCATCCTCCTGGAAGGGTGGTGCAAAGCCTGGACCGGTTCGCCGGCGCCATGCTTGAATGCTATTGAACCGCCGCCGCAGATGCTGCGGTTGTGCGCCGCTCGCGCACTGTTCATGCCGAATGCCCACGCTTAAACGGCAGATCAATTCCAGGCAAGGGCGTACCATGACTTCGATTCTTTTGAGAGGGCAATCATGGAAAATGACGACACAATGCGCGGCCGACCGCCGCGCAATGCACACTGGTTCTGCAAGGGCAACTTCCCCGCGGAGCAACGCAAAATCCGCCGCGCCGCAGCAAAGGATAAGCGCCCATGAACGTCTCCCTTGTTGAGCAACTCAAAGTGGCCGGCCGTCTGGATCGCCTTTTCATAGACGGTGAGTGGGTCCTGCCCTCAGGGCAATCCCGAGCCAGCGTCATCGACCCGTCGACCGAGGAGCCCGTCGCGCAGATCGCGTTGGGAACCGCGGAGGACGTCGCGACGGCCGTGGCCGCGGCACGCTGCGCCTTCGCGAGCTGGTCCGTCAGTTCCGTCCAGAGCAGGGCTTCGCTGCTTGACCGCGTTCACGCCCTGATCCTCGAGCGAGCAGAATTGTTCGCCCAGGCGATTTCACTGGAGATGGGCGCTGCCATCGGCTTTGCGCGCAGCACACAGGTGCCGGTTGCGGCCGAGCACATCCGCGTGGCCCGGGACAATCTGGCCAGCTATCCCTTCCTCACCCGCCGCGGGGACGTGGCCATCCTGCGCGAAGCCATCGGCGTGTGCGGCCTGATCACCCCCTGGAACTGGCCGCTCTACCAGATCACGGCCAAGGTGGGCCCCGCCCTGGCGGCCGGATGCACCGTCGTCCTCAAGCCCAGCGAACTGTCGCCCCTGAGCGCCTTGCTGTTTGCCGAGGTGGTGCACGACGCCGGCATCCCGCCGGGCGTGTTCAACCTGGTGAGCGGCAACGGGCCCGAGGTCGGCGCCGCGCTGTCGGCGCATCCGGACGTGGACATGATCTCGATCACCGGCTCAACCCGGGCCGGCGTCCTCGTTGCCCAAGCGGCGGCCCCGACGGTCAAGCGCGTGGCCCAGGAACTCGGCGGCAAATCGCCCAACGTGATCCTGCCGGACGCGGACCTGGCGCGCGCCGTGCCGGCGGGCGTGGCGGCCGCCTTCCGCAATGTCGGCCAGTCCTGCAGCGCGCCGACCCGCATGATCGTTCCGCGCGAGCGCCTGCAAGAGGTCGAGCGGATCGCGCTCGAAGCGGCATCGAGTTTCGTCGTGGGCGATCCACGCTCGCCGCAGACCACGCACGGCCCGGTGGCCAACCGCGCCCAGTTCAATCGGGTGCAGGAGATGATCGCCATCGGGATCGCCGAGGGAGCGCGCCTTATTTGTGGCGGCCCCGGCCGGCCGGAGGGCCTGGGGCGCGGCTTCTATTGCCGCCCGACCATCTTCTCCGCGGTGCATCCGCAGATGCAGATCGCGCAGGAGGAGATCTTCGGGCCGGTGCTTTCGATCATCGCCTACGACAGCGTGGACGAGGCCGTGGAGATCGCCAACGACACGGTCTACGGCCTGGGCGCCCACGTGCAAGGCCAGGACCTCGCCGCGGCGCGGGCGGTCGCGGCGCGCATCCGCTCCGGGCAGGTGCACATCAACTATCCGGCCTGGAGCCCCCATGCCCCCTTTGGCGGCTACAAGCGCTCGGGCAATGGCCGCGAATACGGCATCGAAGGCCTTGAGGAGTACCTGGAAACCAAGGCGATCCTGGGGTTCGGGCAGGAGCAGCCAGCATGAGCACAGCCTTGGCACAAAGAGTACAGGCACTCAACAACGACCGAAATCCATCCATGTCCCAGCCCCTGCGCATCCTCGAGACCTCCTCCACCCCGCCGGCCAGCGCCGACGTCGTCGTGATCGGCGGCGGGATCATCGGTGTCTTCACCGCTTACTACCTGGCCCGGCGCGGGCTTTCGGTCGCCGTGGTCGAAAAGGGCCGCATCGGCGCCGAGCAATCGAGCCGCAACTGGGGCTGGTGCCGCCAGCAGAACCGCGACGCGCGCGAACTGCCCATGGCCACCCGGAGCCTCGAACTCTGGGATCAGTTTGCCGCCGACAGCGGCGAAGACACGGGCTTCAAGCGCAGCGGCTTGTTGTACCTCAGCGATGACGAAGCCCAGATTGCCGGCTGGGCAAAGTGGCGCGAATTCGCGAAGACCGCCGGCGTGACCACGCACATGCTGAGCGGCCGCGAGGCTTCGGAGCGGGGCCTGGCGACCGGCCGCGCGTGGAAGGGCGGCGTCTTCTCACCCAGCGACGGGACGGCCGACCCGGCCAAGGCGGCGCCCGCCGTGGCGGCCGCGCTCATGAAGCTCGGCGGCACCGTCCACCAGAACTGCGCCGCGCGCGGCATCGAGATGGAGGGCGGCCGGCTCAGCGGCGTCGTGACCGAAGCGGGGACCATCAAGACCCGCACCGCGGTTCTCGCAGGCGGTGCTTGGGCGTCCTCGTTCTGCAACCAGCTCGGCGTGCAGTTTCCGGTCGCCACGATACGCCAATCGATCGTGCGCCTGTCACCGGTGGAACAGCAACTGCCGGCAGCGCTGACCAGCCCACGCGTCGCCATCACCCGGCGCCCCGACGGCCATTACGTCCTGGCCATCAGCGGCCGTGGGCGCGCCGACCCCACGCCGCAGCTGCTGCGCTTCGCGCCGCAGTTCATCCCGATGTTCGCCAAGCGCTGGCGCAACGTGTTTCCCGGCGGCCTGGAAGGCATACGCTGGGGCCACGAAACCCGCGCGCGATGGAAGCTGGACGCTCCCACCCCCATGGAACGGGCGCGCATCCTCAACCCCAAGCCCGACCCTGCGGGTGTCCGCGAAATCCACCGCCGTGCCGTCGACTTGTTGCCCGCGCTGCGCGAAGCCCGCATCGCCAACACCTGGGCGGGCTACATTGACAGCACGCCCGATGGCGTGCCGGGTATCGGAGAACTGCCGCAGGTGCCCGGGCTCATCCTGGCCGCGGGCTTCTCGGGACACGGTTTCGGCATCGGTCCCGGCGCGGGCCACCTGATCGCCGACCTGGTGTCGGGAGCCAAGCCGATCTTCGATCCGGAGCCTTTCAACCCTGCCCGGTTCAACGCGTCGGCGTGGGGCAAGGTGGCTGATTTCTAACGAGCGTCCCGCGGGCGTCAAGTCCGGTTTGACAAGGCCGCGACGGCGGCGCGCAGGTCGCGCGCGTATTCACGACCGTGCCGGGTCTGCGGCCGCAGCCCGCTGCGCGACAGGACGATCTCCATCACCACTTCCGGGTGGAACGGGCGCACCACCAGATCGCCGAAGTTGCGCCACGGGACCAGCCCATCCACCAGGGCGATTCCCAAACCCTGCTGGACCAGGGGCAAGGCAGCGATCGACATGGATACTTCGATCTGCACCTGTGGCGGCACATCCGCCTCGCGGAATGCCTGCTCAACCAACTTGCCCATGGGCGTTTGCGCGCCGTAGCTGATCAGAGCGTGTCCGAGCAGATCAGCCGGCGTCACAACCTCAAGACCGGCCAGCGGCGAATCCGGCCGCATCAGCGCCACGATCCCGGCTTTGCCCAGGGACTCGCACCGCAACTGCGCCTCGGCAGACCAGCGCATGCTCACGCCGAGATCGATGTCGCCCAGCAGGATGTGTTCGTCGATGGCCTCGGCAGAAAGCGTCTGCAGCACGACGCGCAGCCCGGGATTGCGCTGGCGGAAGCGCTCCGTGGCGTAAGGGAGCAAGGCGAAAGTCGCCGGCGCACTCGCGCCCACGCGGAGCAAACCGAGCTGCTTGTCGCGGATGCGGTCCGACAGGCCCTTAAGGACTTCGATCTCGCGAAAGATCCGGTCCGCGTCGTGGTACAGCAGCTGTGCCTCCGCAGTCGGTACCAGCCGGCCACCGAGGCGCTCGAACAGCGAGTACCCGATCTGTGTTTCGAAGTGCCGCAGCAACTTGCTGACCGCCGGTTGCGAAACATGAAGCGCCTCGGCGGCGGCGGTGAGAGAGCGGTTGCGCATGACGGCGCGAAATACTTCGAGCTGGCGGGCGTTCATGCGCCACAGTATAACCAAAGGTTTGGTATTTCCAAACACTTGATATTGGCGCGAGCGGGCCGTCCTGCCCAGAATCGAGAGCATGAGTCCATCCAATTGCCGCTGCGGCGGAACAAGCAAATGACGGCCGGCCGCTTCATCCGGCTGGCTGAAACGGCTCGCCCCTCGGTGCAACTGATCGCCGACGGCAAGCCGATCGCCGCCCTCGAGGGCGACACCTTGCTCGTCGCCCTGCTCGGCAACATTGCTCACCTGCGGCATTCCGAGTTTGGCGATGGCGTGCGTTCCGGTTTTTGCCTGATGGGCGCCTGCCAAGACTGCTGGGTCTGGACCGAAAGCGGCGAGCGCCTGCGCGCCTGCACAACCGTGGTGCGCGAAGGATTGCGCGTCTGCACCGAACCGCTGGAGGTGACATGGCCCAACCGCGCGTGATCGTCGTCGGTACCGGCCCCGCCGGCGTGCGCTGCGCCGAGGCCCTGGTCGAGGCAGGCCTGATTCCGACCGTTGTCGACGAAGGCCGGCGCGATGGAGGCCAGATCTACCGGCGCCAACCCGAGGGCTTCAAACGTCCATATGCCAAGCTGTACGGCAGCGAGGCGAAGAAGGCCGAAGACCTGCATCGCAGTTTCGAGGCCATCCGGCCCAAGGTGGATTACCGGCCCGAAACGCTGGCCTGGAACGTGACGGCGAACAAGCTGCACGTGCTGCATGACGGCAACCAGACCTCCACGCTGCCATTCGACGCATTGGTTGTGTGCAGCGGCGCCACCGACCGGTTGATGCCGGTCGAGGGCTGGAACCTCGCCGGATGCTACAGCCTGGGTGCATCCCAGATCGCGCTGAAGTCGCAGGCCTGCGCCATCGGCCGGCGGGTCGTCTTCATGGGGACCGGGCCGCTGCTGTACCTGGTCGCCTCGCAGTATGTCCAGGCCGGTGCCACGGTGCTTGCCGTGCTCGACACATCGCCGTTTTCCGAGCGGCTGCGAGCCTTGCCCGCCCTGGCGGCCAGGCCCGGCCTGCTGCTCAAGGGAATGGCGCTGAACCGCGTCCTGCGCAAGGCCGGTGTCGCCATGCACAGCGGTGTCACGCCGCTGCGCATCACCGGTGCAGCAGCAACGGGTGTCCAGGGGGTGACGGTGCGCAAGGGCGACGGCAGCGAACTGCACTTCGACTGCGACGCCATTGCCCTGGGCTACCACCTGCGCGCGGAAAGCCAGCTGGCCGATCTGGCGCGCTGCGAATTCCGGTTCGACAGCGAGTCGCGCCAGTGGTTTCCGAAGATCGACAGCGATGGACGCAGCACGACTGCAGGTGTCTACCTCGCCGGCGACGGAGCGCGCATTCTCGGCGCCGATGGCGCAGAAGCGGCGGGTCGCCTGGCGGCGCTCGCCGTGATGTCCGATCTGGGACGGCCGACATCGCCGGACCCGATGCCGGCACTGCGGCGCACGCTGGACAAGATGGACCGCTTCCGCCGCGGCCTGATCAAGGCCTTCCCCTGGCCCCATGCCCAGGCGGCCGCCCTGCCCGATTCGGCAGTCGTCTGCCGCTGCGAAACGATCACGGCCGGAGAACTGCGGCGCGTGGTCAACGAGATGGGCGGCAGCGAAATGAACCGCGCCAAGGCCTTCAGCCGGGTCGGCATGGGCCGCTGCCAGGGCCGCTTCTGCGGCCACGCGGCGGCCGAGGTGGTGGCGCACGCCGCCGGCATTCCGATCGAGAGGGTCGGCCGCCTGCGCGGCCAGGCACCCGTCAAGCCGTTGCCGATGGCGGCGCTCGAGAACCCGGGAGGCGTCAATGCCTGAAAACCTGAAGGCCGACGTCATCATCGTCGGCGGCGGCCTGATGGGCGCGGCCAGCGCATTCTTCCTGCGCAAGCGCGGCCGCTCGGTAATCCTGCTGGAACGCGGCCTGGTCGGCCAGCAGGCCAGCGGCGTCAACTTCGGCAACGTGCGGCGCCAGGGCCGCTACCTGCCGCAACTGCCACTGGCACATCGCTCGCGGGCAGTGTGGGGCCAGATGAAGGAACTGCTCGGCGACGACGCCGAGTTCCTGGTGACAGGCCATGTGCGTGGCGTGTACGACGAGGCGCAGGCGGAGGTGGTCGAGAAATATGCCAGCGACGCGCGCGGCTGGGGCCTGGACCTTGAAATTGTCGGCGGAAGCGAGTTCCGCCGCCGCTTCCCCTTTTTTGGCCCCGAGGTCATCTGCGGCTCCTATTCGCCGAACGACGGCCACGCAAATCCACGGCTGGCGGCTCCGGCTTTCGGTCGAGCGGCAGCGCGCGCGGGGGCGCAGGTGATAGAGAACTGCGAAGTAATTGCTGTCGACAAGGACGGCGAGGACTTCCGCGTGCAGACAGCCGACGGCCGGACCTTCCGCGCGCCGTGCGCCCTGATTTGCGCGGGCGCCTGGGGCGACAAGCTGTCCGCCGCCTTTGGCGAGCCCGTGCCGATGACGCCACAGGGACCCACTATGGGCGTGACCGAGCCGGTGCCCTACGGAATCATCCCGGTGGTGGGCGTGTCGACCAAGGTACACCATGAGGTGGTTTACTTCCGCCAGGTCAAGCGCGGGAATATCGTATTCGGCGGTGGCCTGCGGGGCCCCGCGTACCCGGACCTGAAGCGAGCCTACGTGCTGCCGGAGAACACCCTGCTCCAGTTGCGCGAGCTGCGTCGCCTTGCGCCGGCGCTTGGCAAGCTGCAGGTGCTGCGCACCTGGAGCGGCATCGAGGGCTACATGCGCGACGATCTGCCAGTCATGGGCCCCAGCGGCCGGGTCAGCGGCCTGTACTACGCCTTCGGCTTCTGCGGCCACGGCTTCCAGCTCGGCCCCGGGGTCGGCGACGTGATGGCTGAACTGATAGCCACGGGCGCCACCAGCACGCCGATCGAGCCTTTCCATATTCGACGCTTTGCCGTCCAGCCGGTGTCCTCATGGGCGCCCGCCTCCACCGCTGCGCAGGCAATTGCCTGACGCATTTCCCAAGATACTTCCTGGAGCTTTACCGATGTCAGTGACCGTCCACCCCGCAGAATCCCTTGTCGCCGACGACAGGGCACGCCGTTTCCATGAGAGCAACCTCGTATTCGACGGGTTGGCGATCGCCTATGTGCTCGATGAGAAGTTCACCCGACGCGCGATCGAGGGGGGGGTCAATGCCGCCAACGTGACCTTCGCGTTGGAGGAGAACTGGGACAAGACGCTGCAGAACTTCGAGCGCCACCTGGCCAAGATCGACAAGAGTCCGCTGCTGATGCTGTGCAAGACGGCCGACGACGTTCTCGTCGCCAAGCAGAAAGGCAAACTCGGCATCGTGATCGGCACCCAAGGTGCCAGCATGATCGAGGACCAGGACCAGTTCTGGCGCATTGAAGCCATGACCCGGATGGGCCTGCGCTTCCTGGGCCTGGCCTACACCACGGCCAACGCGCTCGGCGACGGCTGCGGCGAGAAGCGCGACGCGGGCCTCACTTATCTGGGCGAGGAACTGATCTCCCTGGTCAATACCCTGCCGCTGATGCTCGACTTGTCGCACTGCGGCCACCGCACCCGGGCCGAAGCGGCGGCGCTGGCACGGGCACCCGTTTGCACCCACTCGAACAGCGACGAACTGCGCAGCAATGGTCGCAACACGACGGACGCCACCGTCAAGGCGATGGCGGCCAAGGGCGGAATGATCGGCGTTTGCGGCCTGCCGCAGTCGCTGGCCGACGAGACGCCAACCCTCGACGACCTGCTCAACCATCTGGACCACTTCGTCAAGCTGGTGGGCGTAAACCACGTCGGCATCGGGATGGACTATGTCGAGGCCTTCCAGGAAGCCGGAACCGTGGTGGCCCCGCCGAGCGTCGTGACCTGGCGTACCCGCCGTCCCGATATCTTCGGGCCGCTGTCCGCTTTCGGCCGCCAGTCGTATCCGATCGGCGTCGAGTCGGTGCGCAAGCTTCCGAACCTGACCCAAGGCCTGTTCGACCGCGGCTATTCGGAGGACGATGTGAAGGCCCTGCTCGGCGGCAGCTGGCTGCGTGCCATGCGCAAGTTCTGCGGTTGAATGGGCGCACATGCCCCCGAGCCATCCACGAAGGACAACAGACCATGCATGCCACCCGTAGAAAATTCTTGAGTGCCCTGTCCAGCCTGCCCCTGCTCGCAAGCGGTGTCCTCAGGCCCCGACTTGCGATGGCGCAAGATCGTTACCCCAGTCACCCCATCAAGCTGATCGTTCCGTTCGGCCCGGGCAGCAGCACGGACATCGCCGCAAGAACATGGGGCGAAGTGATCGGCAAGCAGCTGGGCGGCGCGTCGGTCATCGTCGACAATCGGGCGGGCGCCGGCGGCAACATCGGGGCCACAGCGGTCGCACGCTCCACACCCGATGGGTACACGCTTCTCTACAGCACGGCCACCACGTGGGCCATCGCGCCCTTGATCTACCCGGACCTTTCCTACCAGCCCACGCGCGATTTCCTGCCCGTTGCGGTGACGACTACCGTACCCACCTTCCTGGTGGTCAGTGGGGACAGCGACATCCGCACATTCCAGGACCTCGCCACCCGCACCAGGGCGACTCCCGATCGCATCAGCTACGGCTCGAACGGCGTGGGTGCGAATAGTCACCTCACCTGCAAGCTGCTGGCCAACCGCCTCGGCGTGCCCAACCTCCTGCACGTGCCGTTCAAGCAGGGATCGCAAGGCGTGATGTCCGAGGTGAT
Source organism: Polaromonas sp. P4_F4 (assembly GCF_056401355.1). Classification (NCBI taxonomy): domain Bacteria; kingdom Pseudomonadati; phylum Pseudomonadota; class Betaproteobacteria; order Burkholderiales; family Comamonadaceae; genus Polaromonas; species Polaromonas sp. P4_F4. The sequence goes on from NZ_JBFUJO010000022.1 coordinate 34,806, forward strand.
GGCAGGCCGGATCACTTTCGCGGTCGATTCCTGGTCCGTCGTCGGCCCGCTTGTCCGATCCGGCCGGCTGCGCGCTTTGGGCGCGACCGGCAGCAAGCGCCTCGCGGTCGCGCCCGAGGTTCCGACGTTGGCGGAAATCCTGAAGCAGGAGTTCGACACCACGACCTGGAGCGGTCTCTGGGCGCCTGCGGGCACACCCATGGAGATCGTCACCCGCCTGCACGAAGGACTCGCGGCAGGCCGCAAGAATGCCGCCCTGGCCAAGCAGTTCGAAGAACAGGGAACCCCTTTGATGCCCGACATGTCGCTTGCGCGCGTGAACGTGTTCATGCAGCAGGAAATCGATCGCTGGAAAGTCATGGTGAAGGAAGCCCAGATCACCGTCTAGGAACAAGATACTCGCGCCTTACTGATCCCTCCCACCCTCCAACCCTACCGGAGACATGACATGAACGAACGCAAAGAGCTCGACCTATTGATCGGACCCGCAGACAGCACGCGCATCCACGACGCGTTGAAGCGTGGGGCGAGCCGGCGCGACGTCCTCACGATGCTGATGGCCGGCGGCATGCAGGCCGCGCTTGCGGTCGGCATTGCAACGGCGGCGAGCAACGCGCACGCCGCCGAAACGCCGAAGAAGGGCGGGCGCATCAAGGTGGCGGGCGCCACCGCCGCTGTGAACGACACGCTCGACCCGGCGAAACAGTCGAACCACACCGACTACATCCGCGGGTTCATGTTCTACAACGGGCTCACGTACCTGGACGGCAGCCTGACGCCGCAGCCGTCCCTGGCCGAGGAGTTCACGACCAAGGACGCGAAAACCTGGGTCTTCAAGCTGCGCAAGGGCGTGACCTTCCACGACGGCAAGCCGCTGACGCCGCAAGACGTGATCTTCTCGATCATGCGCCACAAGAACCCCGCGACGGCCTCGAAGGCCAAGGTGCTGGCCGACCCCATTGACGAGGTGACCGCCACCGGTCCGAATGAAGTGACGATCCGCCTCGCAACGCCGAACGCGGACCTGCCGGTGGTCCTGGGCACGTATCACTTCCACATCGTCAAGGACGGCACAAGCGATTTCAACGCCGGCATCGGCACGGGGCCCTACAAGGTCAAGGAATTCAAGCCCGGCGTGCGCTCTGTAGCCATCCGCAACGACAACTACTGGAAACCGAACCGGCCGTACGTCGACGAGATCGAATACGTGGGAATCGGCGATGAATCGGCGCGCATCAATGCACTGCTGTCAGGTGAATTGGACCTGGTCGGATCGGTGAACCCGCGCTCGATTGATCGCATCACCGCCACCGACAAACATGCGATCTTCGAGACGAAGGCCGGCACCTACACGGACATGGTGGTTCGCCTGGACAGCTCGCCCGGCAACAACCCGGACTTCGTGAAGGCGCTCAAGTACCTGTTCAACCGTGAGCAGATGCTCAAGTCGATCATGATCGGCCGCGGGGTGGTGGCCAACGACCAACCCATCGACCCCAGCAACCGCTTCTACTTCAAGGGCCTCAAGCAGCGGGCGTACGACCCCGACATGGCGAAGTTCCACTTCCAGAAATCAGGCATCGGCAGCACGGTGGTGCCCCTGGTGGTGTCGCCTGCCGCGACCAGCTCGGTCGAGATCGGCCTGGTGCTGCAGTACGCGGCCAAGCAGATCGGCATGAACCTCGACGTGCGCCGCATGCCGGCGGACGGCTACTGGTCGCAGCACTGGATGAAGCACCCGGTGGGATTCGGCGCGGTGAACCCGCGCCCCAGCGCCGACGTCCTCCTCACGTCCTTCTTCAAGTCCGATGCGCCGTGGAACGAATCGGCGTGGAAGAGCGAGCAGTTCGACCAGCTGCTCGTCGCCGCGCGCGGCGAGCCCGACACTGCAAAGCGCGCGCAGATGTACGCCGACATGCAGGTGATGATCCACGAGGGCAGCGGCATCGGCATCCCGTTCTTCATGTCGAACATCGACGGCCACAGCAAGAAGCTCAAGGGGCTGACGCCGATCCCGCTCGGCGGAATGATGGGCTATACGTTCGCCGAACACGTCTGGCTGGATACATGACTCGGCCGATGCCGGCCGCACCTGCGGCCACGCGCGATCGACGGTAAGGTGTGGAGTTTGAACTCGCAGAGTGGCTGCTAAGGCAGTTCAGCCCACTAAGCCCCACGCCTGTCAAGGCCGCGCAAAGTTCCGGCAAGCGTCCGGATTGAAACGGATTCCACTTGCACCGCATGTGAATGCGGCATTTCCGAAAGGCGGGGAATTCATAGACTCATATCCACCCCAACAGCGTGGATCCTTCTATGACATTCAAACCCAAATTCATCAGCTTCGACTGCTACGGCACGCTCATCAACTTCGAGATGGGCCCGACCGCAAACAGCCTGTTCAAAGACCGCGTCCCGGCCGGCCGGATGCCGGCCTTCCTGGACAGCTTTCGGGCCTATCGCCTCGACGAGGTCCTGGGCGAGTGGAAGCCCTTCTTCGAAGTCGTGGAGAATTCGATCCGCCGTGCCTGCAAGGCGCACGGCATCGACTACCAACCGTCGGACGCCGTCGCGCTGTACGATGCCATTCCCACCTGGCAACCACACCCGAACGTCGTCGAGGTTCTGGAGGCGATCGCGCCGCACGTGCCCCTGGTGATCCTCTCGAACTCGATGGTCGACCTGATCCCGGCGAGCGTCGCCCATCTCAAGGCGAAGTTCCACGCCGTCTACACGGCCGAGGAAGCACGCGCGTATAAACCGCGCTTTAAGACCTTCGAGTACATGTTCGACCAGCTCGGATGCGCGCCTGACCAGATGATGCACGTCTCGTCGAGCTTCCGCTACGACCTGATGACGGCCTCCGACCTGGGCTTCATGGCGAAGGCCTTCATCGACCGCGGGCATGAGCCGACTTCCGACGCCTACGGTGTCAGCCGTTTGACCGACGTCCGCCAGCTTCCCGGCCTGCTCGGCCTATGACCGAACTGAGCACCACCGTGCCCGCCCTCGCGCCGGCGGCAGTGGAGGCCCTGGTCCGCCGCATCTACGGCATCGAGGGCTCCACCCGGCCATTGGCGGGCGAGCGTGACCAGAACTGCCTGGTGGAGGCGGCCGATGGCTGTCGCTACGTCCTCAAGATCAGCAATCCGTCCGAGTCACCCGCGGTCGTCGACTTCCAGATCGCGGCGCTCGACCACATCGCCCGCATGTCACCGGACCAGCCGGTGCCGCGCGTCGTGCGGACACTGGAAGGACACACACACGACACGGTCGTGCTCAACGGGGGCGTTCAGACACGCGTGCGCATGCTGAGCTACCTGGACGGCATCCAGATCCGCGAGACCGTGCGCACCGCCGCGCAGCGGCGCGCCATGGGAGCCGGGCTTGCCGGCTTGAACCGCGCGCTGCACGGCTTCGCGCATCCGGGCGCGGCGCATGACCTGCTGTGGAACGTCGCCACGGCGCATCGGCTGGGCGCACAGCTCGACAGCCTCGTGGACGGCAAGCACCGCGCGCTGGCCCAGGCCTTCATGACGCGCTTCACGACGCACGTGCTGCCGCGCCTGGCATCGCTGCGGTCCCAGGTGATCCACAACGACTACCACCTCTACAACGTGCTGGTCGCCCCCGACGACCCCGCGCGCATCGTGGGCATCATCGACTTCGGCGACATGGTGCACGCACCGCTCGTCGGCGAGGTGGCGACGGCCGCCGCCTTCCACATGGCCGGCAACGCTGATCCTTTCGAGGGACCGGCCCAGTTCGTGGCCGCCTATCACGCGGTGCTGCCGCTGACCGGCGCCGAACAGGAGGTCGTTGCCGATCTCCTGGCCACGCGCCACCTCATCACGGCGCTGATCTCGGAATGGCGCGCCGCGCGCTACCCCGAGAACCGCGCCTACATCATGCGACACAACCCCGCGGCGTGGGAAGGCTTGTCCCAGATGGCCGATCTTTCCCGCGACACAGCACGCGACCGGCTGCTGGCCGGCGTACACGTACAAACAGGAGCCACTCTATGAAAAGCACCACCGACCTCAACATGGTCAATGCCTATATCCCCGGCCGCGCCGACGTGGGCCCGGCTACCGCGCAAATGATCGCGCGCCGCGACGCCCTGCTCGGCCCGGCCTACCGCCTGATGTATGAACGGCCGCTGCACATCGTGCGGGGCGAAGGCGCCTGGCTGATCGACCCCGAGGGGCGCCGCTATCTCGACGCCTACAACAACGTCACCTCGCTCGGGCATTGCCATCCGGCGGTGACCGAGGCGATCTGCCGGCAGGTGCAGACGCTGGCCACCAACACGCGCTATCTGCACGACACGATTCTCGAACTGGCCGAACGCCTGCTCGCGAGCGTGCCGGGGACCGATCTGGCCCACCTGATGCTGACCTGCACGGGCAGCGAGGCCAACGACCTCGCCTATCGCATCGCGAAGGTCCGCACCGGTGGCACCGGCATGATCGTGACCGACACCGCGTATCACGGCATCACCGACGCCGTGTCGCAATTCTCGCCGTCGCTGGGCGTGACCGTCGATCTCGGCGCGCATGTGCGCCTGGTTCCGGCTCCGCGCCTGTATCACGCCGAGGGCGCCGACCTTTCCGGGCGCTTCACCCGCGACGTCGAGGCGGCGATCGCCGACCTGCGGCGCCATGGCATCAAGCCGGCCGCGCTGATTGTCGATTCGCTGTTCACCAGCGACGGCATCCTCCCCGGACCGCAAGGCTTCCTGAAGGGCGCGGTCGACGCGATCAAGCGGGCAGGCGGCATTTTCATTGCCGACGAAGTCCAACCCGGCTTCGGGCGGACCGGCGAACATCTTTGGGGTTTCCAGCGTCATGGCGTCGTGCCCGACATCGTCACGATGGGCAAACCGATGGGCAACGGCCAACCGATTGCGGGACTGTTGGCGACCGCCGACGTCCTGGCGGAGTTCGGGAAGCACTCGCGCTACTTCAACACCTTCGCGGGCAATACCGTCTCCTGCGCGGCGGCGCTGGCGGTACTGGACACGATAGAGCGAGACGGGCTGGTGCAGCATGCCGCCAGGGTGGGGAAGATCCTGCACGACGGCATCGCCGCCCTTGCAGCCCGGCACGAGGCTATCGGTGACGTGCGCGGGGCGGGCCTGTTTGTCGGGGTCGAACTCGTCTCCGACCGGGCATCGCGAGCGCCGGATCGCAGCCTGACGAGCCAGGTGGTCAACCGGATGCGCGACAAGGGCGTGCTGATCAGCGCCTGCGCGATGGGGCACAACGTGCTCAAGATCCGTCCGCCCCTGGTGCTGTCGGCGGACCAGGCCGGCCTCGTCATCCAGGCGCTCGACGAGTCCCTGGCCGAAGCGCGCACGGCCGGCACGCACTAGCCGCGATCGGCATCCGGCGCTACCATCCGTAGCATGCCCCCAGCAGTGTCCCTCGACCGCTTCGACCTCAAGATTCTTGTGCACCTCGAGCGCGAGGGACGCTGCTCGAATGTCGAGTTGGCCGACGCCGTCGGCCTCAGCCAGAGCCCGTGCCTGGTACGGACGAAACGGCTGCAGGACATCGGCGTGATTCGCGGCTATGGCGCCGACATCGCGCTGGAAAAGCTGGGCAATTGTGTGGTCGTTTTTTCCGAGGTGACGATCAGCAGCCATCGGCCTCCCGACTTCCGCAAGTTCGAAGCGGCCGCTGATCGGCACCGCGAAATCGTGGAGTGGTACAACGTCAGTGGCGGTTACGACTATCTGTTGAAAATCGTGGCGCCGAGTGTCGCCCATTTTCAGGAGCTGATGGAGCGACTGCTGCAAGACGAGATCGGCATCGAGAAGTTCACGAGCCGGATCGTTTTGCGCCAGTCGTCCGGCAAGCGCACGCATCCGCTCCATCTCATCGCGGGGCAGCGAAACCACGTCTAATCAAAGAAGTCGAGAGCCCGGTAATACGCGCCCACGAAGGGCAGAAACCACGGCGGCCCGAAATGGCCCGGCACGAAACGCCAGCGCAGGTCACGCAGCGGGTTGGCGGCCGGTTTGCCGGCAATGGTCTGCGCCATGGCATCGCCCATCAACGTCGCCAGCTGCGTGCCGCTTCCGCTGTAACCCATTGCGTAATGCAGTCCGCCGGCGCTGCCCGCACGCGGCAGGCGGTCAATCGTCATGTCGAGCACGCCGCCCCAGCAATAATCGATGCGCACCCCGTGCAATTGGGGGAACACCTTGTGCAACGTGCGCTGCAGGATCGCGCCGCTTTTCGCGTCCGAGTCGGGGCTGGACAACGCAAAGCGGGCGCGGCCCCCGAACAGCAATCGTCGATCCGGCGTCATGCGGAAGTAATTGCCGACGTTCAAGGTCGTGGTTGCATTGCGGTTGCCCGGCATCACCGAGGCCGCCAGTTCCGGCGACAGAGGCTCGGTTGCGATGAGGAAACTGCCCACCGGAATGATGCGGCGGCGGAACCAGGCGAACGGGCCGCGCTGGCAGGTTCCCGCGGCAACGAGCACCTGGTCCGCCTCGACCCGACCATGTGGCGTTTGCAAACGAAACCTCCCACCCGATGCACGTTCCAGGTCGGTTACGGGCGTGTGCACGTGGATGCGCGCTCCCTGGCTCGCCGCCACATGGGCCATGCCCACGCCGAAGCGGCCCATGTGCATCTGCGCGCTTCGTGGCCACACCAGCCCGCCGTGGAACTGGTCGGATCCAACTTCACCGCGAATCGATTCCGGTCCGACCAGGTAGATGTCCGGATCGATATCGCCATACAACTGCCGGTGCGCAGCTTGCAGTTTCTCGAAATGGTGAGGCCGTGCAGCGAGCTTGATTTTCCCGTTGCGGCGGAAGTCGCAGTCGATCTGCTCGCGAGTCACGACCTGCTCGACACAGTCCACACCGCGGCCGTAGAGCTGGTAGAGCGCACGCGCTTGCTGATGGCCAATGCGTCCTGCCGCCGCGCCGAAATCAAAAGGCATCCCGGTATTGCAGTGGCCGCCATTGCGGCCCGACGCCTCCGTCACCACCTGGCCGGCTTCGAGCACCACGACCTTGGCGCCCTGCCGGGCGAGCGTGAGCGCGGCCGAGAGGCCGGTGAAGCCCGCCCCGATGACGGCGACGTCGGCGCGCCCACCGAGTTCGCCGGGGCTGGCCGCCGCCTCGAACGGAGGCGCTGTTTCATGCCAATAAGAGCTGTTCTTCATTCAGTCGTCAGCAGGCGTCTCAGGAAGTCACGGGTGCGCGGGTTCTGCGGACGACCGAGCAGTTCCGCGGGCGGCCCCTGCTCGACCAGCACGCCGCCGTCGAGGAAGAGCACGCGATCCGCCACCTCCCGCGCGAAACCCATCTCATGGGTGACGACGACCATGGTCATGCCTTCGTCGGCGAGCGCGCGCATGACGGCGAGAACTTCCCCGACGAGTTCCGGATCGAGCGCCGAGGTCGGCTCATCGAACAGGATCGCGTCCGGGTTCATGCTCAGCGCGCGGGCTATGGCGACGCGCTGTTGCTGGCCGCCAGAGAGCTGCGCCGGATAGGTGTCGATCTTGGCGCCAAGGCCGACGCGTTCCAGCAGATCGCGCGAGCGGGCGAGAACTTTCTCGCGCGACTCCTTCTTCACATGGATCGGACCTTCCGCGACGTTCTCCAGCGCAGTGCGGTGCGGGAACAGGTTGAAGCGCTGGAACACCATGGCGACCCGGGTGCGGACCTGGCGGATCCTGCGGGAGGCGCTCTCGACCCGCTCGCCATGGACGGTGATCTCGCCGCCCTGGTAGGTCTCCAGCCCGTTGATGCAGCGCAGCAGCGTGGACTTGCCCGAGCCGGACGGCCCGATGATGCAGACCACCTCGCCCTTCTCGACCGAGAACGAGACGTCGTGGATCACCTCGTGCGAGCCGAACGACTTGCGGATGTTGCGCAGTTCGATGATGCTCATTGGGATTTCCTCATCCGCCGTTCGAGCCAGCCGTTGAACGCCGTGAGGGGCAAGCTCATGGCGAGATACATCAACGCGACCATCGTGAACACCGTGGTGTTCTGGAAGGTGGAGGAAGCGAGCAGCTTGCCCTGCAGCGACAACTCGGCGACGGTGATCGTCGAGGCGAGGGAGGAGTCCTTCAGCAGCATGACCATCGTGCTGCCATAGGGCGGCAAGGCTACCCGCACCGCCTGCGGCAGGATCACGCGCCGCATCAGCAGGCCCCAGCCCATGCCGATGGACAGGGCCGCCTCCGTCTGGCCGCGATCGATCGCCTCGATGCCGGAGCGGAACATCTCGGCCATATAGGGGGAATAGGCGATCCCGAGACCGAGGATCGCCGCCTGCACCGCCGTGAGCGAGAGCCCGAAGTCCGGACCGACGAAATAGATGTAGAACAGCGTGACCATACCGGGGATGCCGCGCACGACGACGATCACCGTGCGCGCCGTCCAGGCGAGCTGGGGGATGCCGCCCACCCGCATGAATGCCAGGACCAGGCCCAGCACGGTTGCAAGTGCGAAGGCGCCTAGCGTCACCAGCACGGTGAGGTAGACGCCCTGCATCAGGATCGGCAGGAACGCCGATGCCTGGTTCAGGACTTGGGACATGACTCCGGGGTGGGGCTCAGAGGCCCCACTTCTTCAGGATCGCGTCGAGCCGGCCGTCCTTCTGCATGGTTTCCAGGCTCTTGTCGATCCTGGCCATGAGTTCCTTGTTGCCCTGCTTCACCGCGATGTTGATCGGCCCGATCATTCCCGGCTTGTAGGATTTGACGAGCCGCACCTGCGGGAAGTTGCCCTGCGAAAGGTTGTAGGCGAGGATCGGGTAGTCGCCCACGCCGGCTTCCAGGCGGCCATTGGAGACGTCGCGCAGGATGTCGCCCAGCGAATCGTAGGCGTTGACCTGGGCGGCTCCGCTCTGCACCTTGAGGAATTCGAGATAGCGGGTACCAATCTGGCCGCCGATCTTCTTGCCCTTGAGGTCCGCGACGGCGGCATAGCCCGTGGCGTCCGTGGCCGGCACGACAAGTCCTTCGCCATACGAGTAGACGTTCTTGCTGAAGTCAACGACCTTGGCGCGCTCGGGTGAGCCGGTCATCGCGGCCGAGATGACGTCGATCTTGCCCGAGGTCAGCGCCGCGATCAGCGTGGAAAACGGCATCGGCTGGATCTCGACCTTGAAGCCGGCGTCCTTGCCGATCTCCTCGATGACGTCGACCATCATGCCCTGGATGGTGTTGGTCTTCGCGTCGAGGAAGGTGAAGGGCACGCCGGTCGGAGTGGAGCCGACCTTCAGGACGGTCTGTGCCTGCGCGGCCGCAGCCGCGCCGAGCATGGCAATCGTAACGAGAGTCCTCTTGATCCACATGGTGGTTGTTCCTTATTTTGTGATGGCAGACGCCCGTCGCCTGCCGATTGGCACTTCGTTGATTCGTGTCATGCCGGAGTTGAGTGTCGCGACTCTCGAGCAGCGAATGAGCCTGATAGTCGAGGGACGGAAAGCACAAAATGACGCATTTTCGATGCTCGGCAGCATCTTGTGTTTGCGCCGGGGTCACTGCGACTGTCATGGAACTTGAAAAGTTGTGCTGCGCCGGCTTCAGCGCGCCGCCATGCTCAAGCTGACGCCGTGACGCGGCCCACGACATCCGCCACCATCCACTCCGGGCTGGCGAGCACCGGCTTGCCGGTTCGCGTCTCCAGCTCGCTGCACAGATGCGCCAGCGAGGCTTGCGCCAGTACCAGCCGGTCGACCCGCGGCGCTAGCGCGAGCGCGGCCTGCATCACCAGGGCGTCGTGCTCTTCGCGCTGGCCGGCCGCCAGCGCGGCGAAGGCGCCCTCTACCCATAGCGGTTCGGCGTGAACCTGGGTCCCGGACGCTGCGGAGTGTTCGGCGAGCAACCCACGGCTGGGTTCCAGTGTGGATTTCGTTGTGCACACCAGGCCGACCCGGCCGTCCGACTTGGCGGCATGGCCATACATGGCGTCGTCGATCTTCACAATGGGCACCGGCACCACATGGCGCGCGATGTCGACGGCAGGTGAAGTGGACGAGCAGGTAAAGACGATCAGGTCGGCGCCCGCGTCGGCCGCGAGGGTGGCCAGCCCGACCACGCGCCGCGTGATCCCCGGCGAAGGCCCATCACGCAGCAGGTCCTGCAGGACGCTCTCGTCCAGCATGTGGAAGCAGCGCGTGTTCGGCAACTCTTTCTGGAAGCGCGGCCGAAACCGTTCGACCAGCATGGCGACGGTGTGAATGAAGGCGACTGAACGGATCATGCGCTTTGGATCACGTAGAACTTCGCGACGCGATCGCTGCTCTCCCATCCAACCGGCGCGCCCTGAGGCACGAAAAGCGCATCGCCGGCGCCCGCCGACAGCACGCTGCCATCCGGGGTTGCAAACCGCACGCTGCCGGCCAGGAGATGCATGAACTCGTTCACGCGATGCGGGCGAACAATCCGGTGGTACGGTGTGGAATCCCAGGTGCCCGCACGGTACTCCGCGCCGTCGTCGGTGAAGACGTTGTCGCTGCGGCATTGCGGGGCCGGGCCCAGGAGCACCTCCGCCGGCAGCGACGCGGACGGCTTGAAGTCGGCGTCGGCGCGCAGAGGGGTGAGGCCGCGCCTCGTCGGCTTGTCGCAAGCGGCCGCGCAAAACGAAAACCGCACGCGCGATCCGGCCAGGATGCGAAGCGCCGTACCGCACCCGATGACGGCACCCGCTTGGGGACCGAGCACCAGCGGGGCCGCCCCGTCCGCTGTCAGGGTCAGCTCGCCTTCCGCCACGACGATGGTTTCGATGTGGGGAAAGCTTGCGACTGCCAGCTCACCGATGAAGCTGGTTCGGCCCGCGATCATGGATTGGGGTCCTTCCCACGCTATTTCGCGATTTCGCGCAAAGGGGTCGTCCTTGCCGAACGCCGCCCGGCGAAAAGAGGTTGAAACGGGTGCGCCGTCGGCACGGTGCAGCATTAGGGCCACGGTCATGATTGCTCCTGCGCATTGCGCGATGATTTCACTTGAAACTTGGCAGAGGTAGTGGTCATGCCTCCAACCAGACGTGTTCGGCGAAGGCGTAGCCCATCATTCCCCCGAGCGGGACTGGCGACAGGCCCTTGAGCTTCTTGCTGTGCCCATCGAGGTTGGACATGAAGAATGGGATGCCGATGCCGCCCTGCTCGTGGATCATGACCTGCATGTCGGCGTACATCTGCGTGCGTTTTGCCAGATCGGTTTCGCCGCGCGCGGCCACAAGCAGCTGGTCGAACTTTTCGTTCTTCCAGCCCGCTTCGTTCCAGGGCGCATCCGACTTGAAGAACTGCGTCAGGAGCACATCGGCGCTGGGGCGCGGAAGGATATTGCCGAAGCCCACCGGGTGCTTCATCCAGTGCTGCGACCAGTAGCCGTCGGAGGGCATGCGGCGCACGTCCAGGTTCAGGCCGGCCTGCTTGGCCGCGTGCTGCAGGACCAGCCCCATTTCCACCGAGTTGGTTGCGGCGGGCGAGACCACCAACGGAATGGGGGTGCTGCCCAAGTTGGCCTTCTGCACGTGCCACTTGGCCTTGTCGGCGTCGTGCGGACGCTGCTTGAGGCCCTTGAAGTAGAAGCGGTTGGTCGGGTCGATTGGCTGGTCGTTGGCCACCACCCCATAACCCTGCACGATGGACTTGAGCATCTGCTCGCGATTGAACAGGTACTTCATGGCCAACACGAAGTCAGGGTTGCTGCCGGGGTTGCTGTCGCGCCGCATGACCAGGTCCGTGTACGTGCCGGCCTTGCTCTCGAAGACCGCATGCTTGCTGGAAGCTTTGACCCGATCGACCGAGCGCGAGTTGACCGAGCCGATCAGGTCCAGCTCGCCAGTCAGTAACGCGTTGACGCGCGCCGTTTCGTCGCCGATGCCCACATACTCGATCTCGTCCAGGTACGGGCGATTCGGCTTCCAGTAGCTTTCATTGCGCACGCCCACCGACCGGACGCCGGGCCTGAACTCCTGGACCTTGTAGGGCCCGGTGCCGATGCCGGCGTTGAAATCGGTGGTGCCGTCCTTGACGATCAGGAAGTGAAAGGTGCCCAGGATCACAGGCAGGTCGGCATTGGGCCCCGTGAGCGTGATGGTGACTTCGCTCGGCCCGGTGGCCTTCACATCCTCGATCTGGTCGGCCAGCGATTTGGCTTTGGAGCCGGTCGCCGGATTCTTGTGACGCATGATCGAAAACACCACGTCGGCGGGTGTGAGCGGCTTGCCGTCGTGGAACGTCACGCCCTTGCGCAGCTTGAAGACCCAAACCTTCGCATCATTGCTTGCGAACTCCTCGGCCAACGCGGGCTGCGGCGTCAGGCTGCCGTCCAGCGACGTGAGCCCGTTGTAGAACATTGAAGCGCGGATGTAGTCGGTGTGGTTGGAACCCTTGGCCGGATCCAGCGTGTCGCTGACGGCCGCCGTCGCGCCGGCCACCTTGATGCGGCCGCCGCGGCGCGGCGTCTGCGCATGCGCCGTGGCCGCGACGCTCGCGATGCTGCCGGCGAGTGCTGCCTGCATGCCGCCCGCCATCATCATCGCAAGGACATCGCGGCGGCTCGCGCCGCGATGCAATGCACCCAGGATGCGCTGGCTTTCTTTCGGGCCGATCAGTTCGCCCAACTGCGTGTTGTGTTCCATGGATCTCGCCCTTTCGGTGGTTGAGTTAGTGCGCGAAGTTATCCTCGGCGCGCTGCCGACGATTGGACGGATTTGTCGTTTGGCACGACTTGCTGCCTGGCGGGCAACAACACAATGGAATGCTGCAGCGGCGGCACCACACGGTGGCGGGTTCACACCGCAGTTTTGGCCGCGTCCAGGCCGCATCCGGTATTTGCTGCTGCTCCTGCGCGCGTATGCGACGCCATGTACTGCGAAGGCGGCGTAATCTTGTTTGCATGAACCCACCTTGATTGCATGAACACACGCAGGGCGTGCAGGAGACCTGAAATGAGCGACCAGACAATGCCGCAATACGAGCTGCGCTTCCAGTCCCTTGTCGATGGGCAGTGCTACGCGTTTCCATGCAATCCCGCGGGCCATGTCGACATGAACCAGTTGAGCGACCGGGTGCGCAACGACTATCTCTTTGCGCGCGCCTTGGTTGGCCGCGACATGGCCCCCCCGGCCATGGAGTGTTGCAGGATGTCCCGTTGATTGGAATACATGTTTGCTAGCGATGTGATCGTGATTGGCGGCGGCCTGGTCGGCACCGCAGTGGCCTATGGGCTGGCGCAGCCCGGCAAGAACATCACGGTATTGGATGAAGGCGACGATGCGTTTCGCGCGTCGCGCGGGAACTTCGGCCTGATCTGGGTCCACGGCAAGGGCCGCGGCATTCCCCAATATGCCCGCTGGACCCGGGAGTCCGCCCGGCAGTGGCCCGCGCTGGCAGCCCAACTCCAGGAGCAAACCGGCATCGATGTCCAGGCCAAGCAGATGGGCGCTTTCACCCTGTGCTTCTCCGAGGCTGAACTCGAGGCGCGGCGCGAGCGGCTTGCCGCCGTGCGCGATGAAGCAGGCGGCGACTACCCGTACGAGATCCTGGACCGCGCGGCCCTGCTGCGGCGATTGCCCCATGTCGGACCGACGGTGATCGGGGGCAGCTACTCGCCGATGGACGGCCACGTCAATCCACTCAAGCTGCTGCGCGCCTTGCACAGTGCGTGCACACAGCGAGGCGTGATGCTCAAGACGGGCCACGGCGTGCAGCGCATCACGCATGCAGACGGCCTGTTCACGGCGCACAGCGGCGGCCAGCAGTTTCGCGCGCCCAAGCTGGTGCTGGCGGCGGGGTTGGGCAATGCAGGCCTGGCCGGGCAAGTGGGCCTGCATGCGCCGGTGCGGCCGAATCGCGGGCAATTGATCGTCACCGAGCGATGCGAAAAGATCCTCGACTATCCCACCGGCCATATCCGTCAGACCGATGAGGGCGGCATCCAGATCGGGGAGTCCATGGAAGATGCGGGCTTTGACGACAGCACGACGAATAGCACGCTGGCCGAACTCGCGCGCCGCGCCGTCGCCAGTTTTCCCGTGATCGGCCAGCTCAACGTGGTTCGGGTATGGGGCGCGTTGCGGGTGATGACGCCTGACGGTTATCCGATCTACCAGGAATCGAAGTCCTGCCCAGGCGCGTACGTCGTCACTTGCCACAGCGGCGTGACCCTGGCCGCGGCCCATGCCTTTCGAATCGCCCCGTGGATCAACGGCGCAGCGGCACCCGAGGAGCTGGGGGCCTTTCGGGGCGACCGCTTTCCCGTCGCCGCTGCCCCTCCAACACAGGCCTTGGACCACCACCATGCCCACTGAACCGCTCTTTCGCCCGATCTCCGCCGCCACCGAGGTTTTGATCGAGGTCGAGTTCGACGGTCGCCCCCTGAAGGTGCCTGGCCAAGGCTCGGTGGCTGCCGCCTTGCTGGCGGCCGGCGTGACGCGCTTCCGCTCCACACCCGTGTCGGGTGCGCCGCGTGCTCCCTACTGCATGATGGGCGTCTGCTTCGAATGTCTGCTGGAAATCGACGGCATTGCCAATCGCCAGGCCTGCCTCGTGACCGTGCAACCGGGCATGAAGATCCGCTCGCAGGAAGGCGCCCGCCATGCAACTTGACGCGGTGGACGTGGCGGTGGTCGGCGCGGGCCCGGCGGGTCTCGCAGCGGCCGCCACCGCGGCCGAACTGGGGCTGTCGGTCGCGCTGCTCGACGAGCAGGCGCATCCCGGCGGACAAATCTACCGCGACGTCGCGCGCGCCGGCGTCGATCGGCTGCAGGTGCTCGGCGACGACTATGCCGCCGGACGAGCGCTGGCCCTGCGCTTCGCACAATCGACGGCGCGGCACGTGGGCGGTGCAGCCGTCTGGCAAGTCACCCGCGATCGCGTCATTCACTACTTGAAGGATGGGCGATCCCAGTCCATCACAGCCGGCCAGGTCATCCTGTGCACCGGTGCGATGGAGCGGCCGTTTCCGATTCCGGGCTGGACACTGCCCGGCGTGATGACCGCCGGCGCGGCGCAGATCCTTCTCAAGAGCGCCGGGCTCGCGCCGTCGCAGCCCGTCGTGCTGGCAGGCTGCGGACCGCTGCTGTATCTGCTGGCCTGGCAGTACTTGCGGGCCGGTGTGCGCATCGGCGCCATCGTCGACACCACGCAGCGAGGCGACTACTTGCGGGCTCTGCGCCACGTCGGTGGCGCCCTGGCGGGATGGCGCGATGTGAGGAAGGGCCTCGGCCTGATCCGCAGCATCAAGGGCGCCGGCATCCCCTTCTATCGCGGCGCATCCGATCTTGCGGTGGAAGGCGGCGAACGGGCCACGGCCCTGAGCTTTCGCATCGGGACCACGTCGCACCGTGTCCAGACCGACCTCATCCTGCTGCATCAAGGCGTGGTGCCGAACAACCAGATCACAGCGTCGCTGCGCCTCGCGCACCGTTGGGACGACCAGCAGCTGTGCTGGGTGCCGGCGGCCGATGCCTGGGGCCGCCTCGCGCTGGATGGCTTCCTGATCGCCGGCGACGGTCGTGGCATTTCAGGCGGCGCCGCAGCGGCCTTGCAAGGACAGCTCGCCGCACTGGCTGCGGCGCACAGCGCCGGGCGCTTGCCCGAACTCGAGCGCGACCGCGAGGCCGAGCCGCTGCGGTCGGCGCTGCGTCGCCAACTGCACATCCGGCCCTTCCTCGATACGCTTTACCGTCCCAAGCTCCAGCACCGCGTGCCGGCCGACGACGTGATCGCCTGCCGCTGCGAGGAAGTCTCGGCCGGCGAGCTGCGCCGGATGGTCGCGCTCGGCTGCACGGGGCCGAGCCAGACCAAAGCCTTCTCACGCTGCGGCATGGGCCCCTGCCAGGGCCGCCTTTGCGGCCTCACTGTTACCGAGGTCATCGCGCAGGCGCGCGGCGTCTCTCCGGCCGAGGTCGGCCACTACCGGATCCGCCCTCCCATCAAGCCGATCACGCTCGAAGAGCTGGCGGCACTTTGATTCCCCCGCACACTTTGTCATTGCGGGCTTGACCCGCAATCCATCGCACGTTGGCCGACGCCATCTCCGGCGAGGCATGGATCCCGGGTCAAGCCCGGGATGACAACCCAGGGGGGCGTCAGGACAGCTTGTCCTTCAGCCGGTAATACGCACCGACCAGCGGCAGGAACCAGGGAGGGCCGAAGTGGCCCGGGATGGCGGGCCAGGTGAAGTCTTTCCAGGGATTCAGGTCGGTGCGTCCGTCCATGACCTCCGCCATGATCGTCCCCATCAGGGTCGACATCTGGGTGCCATGGCCGCTGTAGCCCATGGAGTAATAGATGCCGTTGCGCTCGCCGGCGCGTGGTAGCCGGTCACGCGTCATGTCGACCATGCCGCCCCAGCAATAGTCGATGCGCGCGCTGCGGAGCTCGGGAAAGATGTCGTGCAGTGCATCGCGCAAGATCACGCCGCTTTTTTCGTCCGAAGCCGGGTCGGAGACGGCAAAGCGGGCGCGCCCCCCGAAGAGCAGCCGGTTGTCGGGCGTGGTGCGGAAGTAGTTGACCAGGTTCTTCGTATCGACCGCCATCCGGCGCCTCGGCAGGAGCCGATCCAGAGTCGCCGTCGGCAGGGGTTCGGTGACGATCAGGAATGCGCCGACCGGCACGATCCTGCGGCGGATCCAGCCCAGCGGCCCGGTCTGCGAGGTTCCGCTCGCCAGAAAAACTTGGCTTGCATGGAGCCGGCCCTTCGGTGTTTCGATCAGGTGGCCTCCGCCAGGCGCCGGTCGCAGGCCCGTCATCGGCGTGTGCTCGTGGATTTCAGCGCCGCGCCGCGCCGCCGCTTCCGCCAGGCCGCGGACGAAGCGCCCCACATGCATGCCGGCGCCCTTGCGGTAGACCAGCCCGCCGTAGTAGCGGTCCGACCCCACCTCGCTCGCCAGATCCGCGCGGCTCACCATCGCCGTGTCGGGATCGACGTTGGCGGCCAGCAGTTCCTGGCTGCGCACCAGCTTCTCGTAGTGCTCGGGCTTGGCCGCCAGCTTGATCTTGCCGACGCGCGCGAAACTGCAGTCGATGTTCTCTTCGGCCACCAGGCGCTCGACCATGTCGACCCCGGCGTCGAAAGCCCGGTAGAGCCGGTTCGCGACGTCCTTGCCGAGTTTGGCCGACATCATGCCGTAGTCCTGGGCGAAGCCGTTGTTGCACATGCCGCCGTTGCGGCCGGATGCCGCGTTGCCGACCGTCTCCGCTTCCAGCAGCACGACGCGTGCGCCCTTCTTCGCAAGCGCCAGCGCGGCCGAAGAACCGGTGAGGCCGCCACCGATCACTGCAACGTCGCAGCTGCCCTGCACCGGCCCCGGGTCGGCGCTCTTGAATGGCTCCGATGTGTCCAACCAATAGGATGTCAGCTTCATATCGCCTCTGGAATGATTGTTGTCTAATTGAACGACTGGCTGGCGAGCCCGAACATGCACGCCGGGCCGGTGGAGGCAAGCTGTGTCCCGAGGACCATGGTGGTGGCGTTATCGACCTGCCGCAGGCCGATGCGTTCGAGCCACTCCCCGAGTTGCAAGGCGGCGGAGGTATCGACCCGCACGAACGCGCTCCCGAGCCGCGCGAGCGCGGCCTCGATCAAGGCGCGCGCATCGGACGGGCTTTCGGCGACCACAGGACCGATGACATGGCCGCGGCCGAACAGGCGGCAAATGGCGTAGCCGCGGGGCACGCCGTCACGCAGAAGCACATCAGCGTCGCCGAGCTCGACGA
The DNA here is from genome assembly GCF_056401355.1 of Polaromonas sp. P4_F4. Classification (NCBI taxonomy): domain Bacteria; kingdom Pseudomonadati; phylum Pseudomonadota; class Betaproteobacteria; order Burkholderiales; family Comamonadaceae; genus Polaromonas; species Polaromonas sp. P4_F4. The sequence continues at coordinate 52,514 of NZ_JBFUJO010000022.1, forward strand.
GCCGGCGCAGCATCGCTTGTCTCGCCCAGCCCGTAGCTTGCTGATCAAGACGCGCGACCGCCTCGAAATCCGGCGCAGCCATCGCCCTGACGAGGCTGGGCGGCGGCGCCTCATGGCGCTCCTTGGGAACCCCCTGATGCTGCTGGATGACACCGATGGGCACAAACCCACGGCGCTCATAAAGCGCCAGACCTTCGGCCGTCGAGTTCAAGGTGATGGTGCGCGGGTGTGCCGCCGCCAGCAGCTCATCCATCAGCCGGGCACCATAACCGCGGCCTTGGGCGGCTTTCGCGACGATGATCATCCCGGCGCAAGCATGGGCCTCGCCGTACGGCCACCAGACTGCGGTCCCGATCACCTCGCCGGCGGCGTCCTGCAGCACGAACCCTTGGCCCAGCTGGAGCGCGACATCCCAGTCCTCGATCCGATAGGGCCAGGCCATCTCCTGCGACAACTTCAGGGCGCCTTCCAGGTGTGCTTTGGCGAACGGCACCAGGACCACGTCATCCATCACAGCCAGCCCCCGAAACGCGGCCACTCGGCCTCGACCTTGCCGGAGGTGCCGCGGACGACGTGATAGCCCCGGTGCTGGGCGCTCGTGGCGCAAGCGTGGTTCGGCAGAATCCGCACGCGGTCCCCGATGGCGAGGTCCGGCAGCACCCCGTTCGAGCCTGGCCGCACCGTGATGATCCCGTGTTCCTGGTTCGCATCGCCAACAATCAAGTCGGCATAGGGGATGCCGGCGGTGTCGCACACCAGCCCGTAGCCTTGGTTGACCGCCTGCTTGGAGGTGCCTCGGTCCTGCGACATGGCCATCCAGCCCGCGTCGATGAGGATCCATCCCTTCTCGCGCTGGTGCCCGATCACCGTCGCGAGCACCGAAACGGCGATGTCCTCGACCTGGCAGACGCCGACCCCGGCCATCACGAGATCGAAGAACACGAACACGCCCGCCCGCACTTCGGTCACGCCGGTAAGGTCTGTTGCGCTATGTGCCGTCGGGGTGGAGCCCACACTGAGCACGGGGCAAGCCAGCCCTGCTTCCCGCAGGATCGCGGCGGCGTCGACAACGCTGCGCCGCTCGGCCTCCGCACACTGTCGCAAGGCCTCGGCCCCGCGCGCGGTGTAGCTCCCGCCGGCATGGGTCATCACGCCGCGCAGTTCCGCACCGGCCTCGAGGGCACGGCCGATATCGACAAGGCGCTGCCTGTCGCCAGGCAGCACGCCCGAGCGGTGGCCATCACAGTCGATCTCGATGAGGGCCGGAATGCGCGTTCCCGCCTCGCGTGAGGCCTGCGCAACGGCCTGTGCCTGTTCCACGGTATCCAGCACCACGGCAACATCGGCGCCCTGGGCGCGCAACCCAAGCACCTGCGGCAGCTTGGCTGGCGCAATGCCGACGGCGTAGATGATGTCCCGCACGCCGGCCGCCACGAACTGCTCAGCCTCCCTGAGCGTCGAAACAGTGGCGGGACCGGCCGGCGAGCTCATGACGCGCCTTGCGACCTCCACCGACTTGGCTGTCTTGAGATGCGGACGCAGGGACACGCCAAGGCCGTCGAGCCGGGCTCGCAAGCGTGCGATGTTCCGCTCCATGCGGTCAGCGTCGAGGATGAGGCAAGGGGTCGCCAGTTCATCCAGCGTGCTTGCCGTCTTTTGCGCTTGCTCTTGCTCTTGCGCCTGTTCCATGGATATTGCTGTTCCCAATGTGTTGTCTCCAGTTGTGCTTCAGATCACGTTCCAGGCATATTGCGCCGGTTTGATGCAGATTACAATTAATCAAGTCTGCACTCACAGTTAAGGCTGCCCTTTATGATCAGCTCGGACGATCTTCACTTTTTCAACGTGTTGGCCAAGTCTGCGACGCTTGCCGAAAGCGCCAGGAAGCTGGACGTCACGCCGCCCGCCGTCACCCAGCGCTTGCAGGCGCTGGAGGCCCGTATCGGAATCCGCCTGATCGACCGGTCCGGCCGCAAGATGAGCCTGACCGATGAAGGCGCCCTCGTTGCATCGCACGGGATGATCGTGGCCGATGCGCTGGAGGCCCTCTCCGAGGCCTTGGCCGATCGAAAGAAGGCGGTCGGCGGGCACCTGCGCATTGCCGCCCCTCACGGCTTTGGCCGGGTTCATGTGGCACCGGTGGCCGACGCTTTTGCACGGACCCATCCCGGCGTGACGGTCACCCTCGACCTCTCCGACCATCCGGGCGCGCAATCGGTCGAGACCAGCGACGTCATCATTCACATCGGCCCGCCGGGATCCCTCAACCAGATCGTGACGACGCTGGCGCCGAACCGGCGCATCCTCTGCGCCAGCCCGGACTATCTGGCCAAGGCCGCACCGATTCACTCGCCTTCAGACCTGATGCGGCATCGCTGCCTCGTGGTCAGGGAAAACGACGAGGACGTCACCCTCTGGCGCTTCCTGCACCCTTCCCGGGAGCCGGAGACAATCCGCATCCACCCCACCATGTGCAGCAATGACGGGGCGGTCGTGCGCGACTGGGCGCTCGCAGGGCAAGGTGTCGCGATCCGGTCGGAGTGGAATATTGCCGGCGACCTGGCGGCCCGCCGGCTCAAGCGGGTACTTCCGGGCTGGGAAATTCCCGCCGCGGATGTCATCGCCATGCTTGGGACACGCTTCGGACGGAGCGCGCGCACAACGGCCTTTCTGGCCATGCTGCGCCAAGCCCTTTCGCCGCCGCCGTGGCGGCGAAAGGCGGGTCGCTGACTCAGCCCTTCGCTGGGCCGCTCCCAAGGAGGGCTGCGCCCCCTCGGGGGGCAGCGAACGCAGTGAGCGTGGGGGCTGGCACCCTCAGGCCGTGACCCAGACCTTGCGCACGGTTTCGAGCGTGCGCCAGGTGCCTGTGTAGCCGGGCTTCATGATGAAGCAATCGCCCGCCCTGTAGGTCACCGAGGGCCGTCCATCCTCGGTGATCTCGGCCACCCCGGACAGGATCAGGCAGAACTCCCACGTGTCGCCCTTGATGGAGCGGTTGACCCCCGGGGTCGACTCGAACACGCCGGCACGGACCTTGCCGTCCTTGGCACTGTCGACATCCCAGCTGCGACACACGATGTCGCCTTCGATGACGCGATCGGCGGGCGGCCGGTATTCGCGCGGCTCGCCAAGTTGGTCGAGCTTGAATGTGACGAGAAGATTGTTGGGCATGGAATTGGGGTCCTTGGGACAAAAAGAAACGTGGCGAGCTCAGCTGCGACAGCTGGTGTTCATGCGTCGAGCCAGACGTTCTCCGCAAAGTTGTACCCCATCAACCCACCCAGCGGAATCGGCGACAGGCCCTTGAGCTTTTTCGTATGGCCGTCGATGCTGGACATGAAGAACGGAACACCGATGCCCCCGTCCTCGTGGATCATGACCTGCATGTCGGCGTACATCTTCGCGCGCTTGGCCGTGTCGGGTTGCGCCCGCGCGGCCAGTAGCAGTTGGTCGAACTTCGGGTTCTTCCAGCCTGCCTCGTTCCACGGCGCGTCGGACTTGAAGAACTGCGTGAGCAGCACGTCGGCCGACGGCCGCGGGTTGATGTTGCCGAAGCCCACCGGATGCTTCATCCAATGCTGCGACCAATAGCCGTCCGCCGGCATGCGGCGCACATCCAGGTTCAGCCCGATCTGGCGTGCGGCGTGCTGCATAACCAGGGCCATCTCCGCGGAGTTGGTGGCGGCGGGCGACACCACCACCGGGATGGCTGCGCTGCCGAGGTTGGCCTTCTGCACGTGCCACTTGGCCTTTTCGGGGTCGTAGGGCCGCTGCTTGAGCCCCTTGAAGTAGAAGCGGTCGCTGGGGTGGATGGGCTGGTCGTTGGCCATCTCGCCGTAGCCCAGCAGGATGGACTTGACCATCTGCTCGCGGTTGAACAGGTGCTTCATCGCCAGCACGAAGTCCGGGTTGCTGCCGGGTGCGCTGTCTCGGCGCATGATCAGGTCGGTGTAGAGGCCGGCCTTGGTCTCAAAGATCGCGTGCTTGGCGCTGCCCTTGATGCGGTCCACCGAGCGCGGGTTGATGGCCATGGTCAGGTCGATCTCGCCGGTCAGGAGCGCGTTGACGCGCGCCGCCTCGTCGCCGATGCCCACATACTCAATCTCGTCTAGGTAGGGGCGGTTGGGCTTCCAGTAGTTGTCGTTGCGCACGGCCACCGAGCGCACACCCGGCTTGAAATCCTTGAGCTTGTAGGGGCCGGTGCCGATGCCCGCCATGTGCGCGTTCACGTCGGTGACGCCGTCGCGCACGATATGGAAGTGCCAGGTACCCAGAATGGCCGGCAGGTCGGCGTTGGGTGCCACGAGGCGGATGGTCACTTCGTGCGGGCCGGTGGCCTTCACCTCTTCGATCTGCTCGGCCAGCACCTTGGCCTTGGAGCCGGTCGACGGATCCTTGTGACGCAGGATGGAGAACACCACGTCGGCAGAGGTGAACGGCTTGCCGTCGTGAAAAGTCACGCCCTGGCGCAGCTTGAACACCCAGGTTCTGGCGTCCTTGGTGCTGAACTCCTCGGCCAGCGCAGGCCGGGGCGTCAGGCTGCCGTCTAGGGAGGTCAGCCCGTTGTAGAACATGCAGCTGCGGATGTAGTCGGTGTGGTTGGAGCACTTGGCCGGATCCAGCGTGTCGCTGAGCGCGGCGGTCGCCCCGGCCACCTTGATGCGCCCGCCCTTGCGCGGGGCCGCCGCCTGCGCCGCGGCCGCCGTCGAGGCCAGGCTGCCCGCCAGCGCGGCCTGCATGCCGCCGGCCGCCAGCATGGCCAGCACGTCGCGCCGGCTGGCGCCGCGCTGCAGTTCGCCCATGATGCGATGGCTCTCTTCGGGGCCTATCAGGCTGCTTATCTGCTCTTGTTTTGTCATTTTTGTGTCTCCTCGGTGGAAAAAAAGTCAGGCGAACTTGTTCTTGATCTGGTAGTACAGGCCCACGGCGGGCAGGAACCAGGGGGTTCCGAAATGCCCCGGGATGGCGGGCCAGGGGTTGTCGCGCCACGGGTTGGCCGCCACATCGCCGGCCATCACCCGGGCCATGCACTCGCCCATGTGCACCGACATCTGGGTGCCGTGGCCGCTGTAGCCCATGGAGTAGTACAAGCCGTCGGTTTCGCCGGCATGCGGCAGGCGGTCCTGCGTCATGTCGACGGTGCCGCCCCAGCAGTAGGCTATGCGCACATCGCGCAGCTGCGGGAACATCGCCACCAATTGCTCGCGCAGCACCTGGCCGCTCTTGGCGTCCGAGCGTGGACTGGACAGCGCAAAGCGCGCACGCCCGCCGAACACCAGCCGGTGGTCGGGCGTGATGCGAAAGTAGTTGTGCAGCGTGTCGGTCGTGGTGTAGGTGCGGCGCTGCGGCAGCAGGGCCTGCAGGACGCTGGGGTCGAGCGGCTCGGTCACAATGATAAAGCTGCCGATCGGCACGATGCGGCGCCGCCAGAAGGAGAAGCTGGAGTAAGCACCCACGCGCGTCGCGCCGGTGGCCAGCAGCACCTGGTCCGCATCGATGGCGCCGCGTTGGGTGTGCACGCGGTGCGCATGACCGTTCAGCCGCTGCAGCCGCTCCACCTGCGTGTGGTCGTAGATCTGCGCGCCGCGCCGCGCCGCGGCCTCGGCCAATCCGCGGCCGAATTGGCCCATGTGCATCTGGGCACTCTTCTTGAACAGCAGGCCGCCCGCGAAACGGTCGCAGCCGATCTCCTCGTGGATGCGCTGCGGCGGCACCAGCTCGACCTGCGGGTCGGCCTCGCGGCGCAGCCGTTCAAAACTGCGCGCCAGCTGCTCATAGTGCGCGGGCTTCGAGGCCAGCTTGAGCTTGCCTCGGCGGTGGAAATCGCAAGGAATCGCCTCCTCGCGCACGATGCGTTCGACCGTATCCACCGCGTTGTCGTAGGCGCGGTACCAGGCGGCCGCGCGCTCGACGCCCACGCGGGCCGCGACGGTAGCGTAGTCCACAGCAAGGCCGTTGTTCACATGGCCGCCGTTGCGCCCGGACGCTTCGGCCGCAACGGCCGAAGCCTCCAGCACCACCACGCGGGCACCGCGCATGGCCAGCGTACGGGCCGCCGACAGGCCAGTGAAGCCGCCGCCGACGACCACCACGTCGGCCTTGGCGGGCAAGGCATCGGTCTGGCCTTCGAACGCAGCCGTGCTATCAGTCCAGAACGATTCGAGCTTCATGATGCCTGGGGGATGCGAGGCCGCGCTCATGCGCTGCCGTAGATGATCCAGATCTTGCGCGTGGTCTCGATGCAGCGCCACTTGCCGACGTAGTCCGGCTTCATGACGAAGGCGTCGCCGGCCTGCACGCGGATGGGTTCCTTGCCGTCTTCGATCAACTCCGACACGCCGGAGAGGATGTGGCAGAACTCCCAGACGCCGCCCTTGATCGATCGGATGGTGCCGGGCGTGATTTCCCACACGCCGGTGCGCACCTTGCCGTCGGGCGATTGCTCCACGTCCCAGTTCATGAAGCGCGGATCGCCGGCGATCAGGCGCTCGGGCAAGGGGCCGCTCTCACGGCCAGGGCCGAGGTCGTCGAGTTTGAAGAAAGTGAGCTCGCTCATTTGTATCGGGTCCTTTTGCAATTGAATGAAAGCGGGAAGTCAGGCGCGCGCCGGATTACAGGCCGACCAGTGCCGGCAGCCCGTTGATGTCGCGAATCTCCACGTGGGTATAGAACTCGTTGGGCTTGGGCTCGTGGCCACGGTTGACGAACACCTTGTTCTTGATGCCCATGTCATGGGCCGACATCAGGTCGTAGCGCGGGCTGGAAGACACGTGCAGGATGTCGTCCGGTGAGCAGCCCAGCTGGTCGAACATGTACTCGAAGGCCTGCAGGCGCGGCTTGTAGGCGCCGGCGTCCTGCGCCGTGTACACCTTGTGGAAGGGCGCTTCCAGCTTGCGGACGTTGGAGTCGATCTGCTCGTTCATGGCATTGGACAGGATCACCAGCGGGATCTTGTTGCCCACGCGCGTGAGCGCATGCGGCACGTCGGTGTGCGGGCCCCAGGTGGGCACGGCGTCGTAAAACTTCTGCCCGTCCTCCTCGCGGTAAGTGACCCCGTGGCGCTTGCAGACGCGCGCCCACGCGGACTTGAGCACCTGGTCGTAGGGCTTCCAGTCGCCCATCGCCTCATCCAGCCGCAAGGCGCTGAAATCCTTGATGAACTGCTGCATGCGCTCGGGCGACAGCTGCTCTCCCACAATGGCGTACGCCACCTCGTGCATGCGGAAGTAGATGAGGGTGCCGTAGCAGTCGAAGGTGATGTACTTGGGTTTGAAGATCATGATTTGCCTCGTTGGTAGGGGAGTGGAGAAAGGGTTCAGGCGACCGGGAAGTCCCTCAGCGCACGCCTGCGGCGCGGCCCGACCTCCACCGCCGGGCGACGGAGGGGAAACGGCCGGTAGGCACGGAGAGTAGGCGGCAGTCGACGGACATCGGTAAGCTTCCTGTTGTCGCGGTGGTTCAATAGGAGCAATCCTAGGCAGCATCCGCCGCAGTTGTTGCGGTTCTGCGCGGCGCGAACGCAGCATTCATCCGGAGTACCGCGGGCTCCAGGCGCTTTGTGCCGTTCTTCGCGCGGACGTGGCCGGCGCCAAGATCGTACAAGCCGCGGGGCCGTTGCGCCGAGCATCATCGTCCCCAAACCGCCATTGACGTTTTGAAGGGAAGTTCTATGTCCGACCATGTTTTCACTCCACAGGCTGCGCTTGCGGCGGTGGGCCGTCCCCTGCCCGACGGTGTGTCGGTGCGGCGGTTGAATGCGGACGACCTGGAGGCGGCACAAGCGCTGTCGCGCGAGTTCCAGTGGCCTCACCGCCTGGAGGACTGGCAGTTCAGCCTGGCGCATGGCCAGGGCGTGGCGGCGCTGCGTGACGGCGAACTGGTAGGCACCGCGCTGCATTGGCCCTGGGGCAAGCAGCATGCGACGGTGGGCCATGTGATGGTGTCGCCGCGGATGCAGGGGCAGCGCGTGGGCCAGCACCTGATGCACGCGGTGATGGCGGGGCTGGAAGACCGCACGGTGCTACTGCACGCCACGGTCGAAGGTCGCGGCCTGTATGAACGGATGGGCTTCGAGATCGTCGGCGAAATCCGGCAGCACCAAGGCTTGGCCGCGCCGGCGCAACTGGTGGCCCTCGCGCCGGGCGAGCGGCTGCGCCCACTGGGTCGCAATGACGCAAAGGCACTCGTCGCCTTGGATGCCCGTTCTGCCGGCATGCCGCGCGAAGCGATGCTGCGCCAGCTGCTGGCCGAAGGCCAGACGGTAGTGCTGGCACGCGGCGGCGAAGCCCTGGGGTTTTCCGTCGCGCGGCGCTTCGGGCGCGGCTATGCCGTCGGCCCCGTGGTGGCGCCGGATCTCGCGAGCGCGCAGGCGCTCGTCGGGCATTGGTGCAGCCGCTTTGCCGGCAAGTTCCTGCGCATCGATGTGGACGCCGCCAGCGGCTTGCCCGAATGGCTCGAAGCGCAGGGCCTGCCCCGGGTGGACACGGTCACGACCATGGTGCGCAACGGCCCGCTGGAGCGAGGCCCGGCCGTCGGCGGCTGGGCGCTGGTCAACCAGGCCATGGGGTAGGAATGGCCCACCCCCGTTCAGGCTCACTTCGTGTAGCCTGCTCCCCCCTCAGGGGGCGCACTCTGCGGCCCGGCAAAGCCGGTTCCGCGCGTGCCCTCGCTTCGGCCAGCCGCGATTCGCGGATCGCGGTAATTCCGAATTGCATGGAAAACTAACATGACTTTTTTGTACAAGGGCCCCGCGCAGCGCGGGGCCGTGTGGGCCGGGGAGTTCGCGCGCAGGATGCCGCAGTTGCCGTTCCGGACCTGGCCCGAGATCGGGGACCCGGCGCAAGTGCGCTTCCTTGCGGCCTGGGAGCCTCCGCCGCGCATCGCCGAGGCCCTTCCCAACCTGGAGGTCCTGTTTTCGGTGGGGGCCGGCGTGGACCAGTTCGATTTCGCGGCGCTGCCGGCCGGGCTCACAGTGGTCAGGATGGTGGAGCCGGGCCTGACCGCCTGCATGTGTGAGTACGTCAGCTGGGCCGTGCTGTCGCTGCACCGGGAGATGCCGCTGTACCTGCGGCAGCAAGGCCTCAGCCAATGGCAGCAGCACCCCGTGCAGCCGGCCTCCACGCGGCGCGTGGGCGTGATGGGCATGGGCATGCTGGGGCGCGCGGCGCTCGCGCAGTTGCGGCTGCTCGGCTTTGACTGCGCGGGATGGAATCGCTCGCGTCGCAACGAGCCGGGCGTGCGCTGCTACAGCGGCGAGGCGGAGCTGGACGAGTTCCTGGCCCGCACCGACATCCTGGTATGCCTGCTGCCGCTCACGCCCGAAACACGCGGCATCCTCGGCCGGCGCGTGTTTGACGCGCTGCCGGAAGGCGCTTGCCTGGTCAACGCCGCGCGCGGCGGCCACCTGGTGGAAGCGGACCTGCTCGCCGCACTGGAAAGCAATCGGCTCTCGGCTGCGGTCCTGGACGTCTGCGAGCCGGAGCCGCCTGCGCAGGGCCACCCGTTCTGGGACCATCCGCGCATCTGGCTCACGCCCCACATTGCGAGCGCAACCCAGGCCGGGACCGCGGCCGAAGCGCTGCTGGACAACCTGCGGCGATACGAGGTCGGCCTGCCGCTCGAAGGCGTGGTGGACCGCTCGCGCGGGTACTGAGCCCGCCATCCCGGGCTTGGCCGGGGGGGCGCGGATTGCGTCACCCCCGCACCGGCATCAAGAACCGCAGAATCTTCTACCGTACGCGCGCGAACAACAGCATGGTCGTGCGCGCGCAAGGGGGACAAGCCGCAGCACCCGCTGCGCACTCGCGCCTAAGCTTGTCCCCATGATGTCCACCAAAACCCTTTCACTTAATTCTTCGCTTGTGGCGCTTGACCGCGCGCATTTGATCCACCCTGTGGCCAACTGGCGCGGCCATGAGCAGCGCGGCGCCACGGTGCTGCGCTCTGGCAAGGGCGCCTGGCTGCGCGACGCCGACGGCCGCGAACTGCTCGATGCCTTCGCGGGCCTGTGGTGCGTCAATATCGGCTACGGCCACGAAAGCGTCGTGGAAGCCGCCGCGCGCCAAATGCGCGAGCTGCCCTATGCGACGGGTTATTTCAGCTACGCCAGCGAACCGGCCATCCGCCTGGCCGCCAAGCTCGTGGAGATCGCGCCGCCCGGGCTGGGGCACGTGTACCTGACGCTGGGCGGCTCCGAGGCGATTGATGCGGCCGTGCGCCTCATCGTGCAGTACTACAACGCCACAGGCCGGCCGCGCAAGAAGCACTTCATCGCGCTGGAGCGCGGCTACCACGGCTCATCCTCCACCGGCGCCGGCCTGACGGCCTTGCCCGCCTTCCATCGCGGATTCGACCTGCCGCGCCCCGAGCAACACTACATTCCCTCGCCTTACCCCTACCGCAGTCCCGTGGGCGGTGATCCGCAAGCGGTCATCGCGGCTTCGGTAGCCGCGTTGCGCGAAAAGGTGAACATGCTGGGCGCGGAGAACGTCGCGGCCTTCTTCTGCGAACCGATCCAGGGCTCGGGCGGCGTGATCGTGCCGCCCGCGGGATGGCTCAAGGCCATGCACGAAGCCTGCCGCGAGCTGGACATCCTGTTCGTGGCCGACGAGGTGATCACCGGCTTCGGCCGCACCGGCCCGATGTTCGCCTGCGACGCCGAGGGCGTGTCGCCGGACCTGATGACGGTCGCCAAGGGACTGACCTCCGGCTATGCGCCCATGGGCGCGCTCCTCATGTCCGAGCGCGTGTACGCCGGCATTGCCGACGGCACCCCGGCCGGTGCCTTGGTAGGCCACGGCGCCACCTACTCCGCGCACCCGGTGAGCGCCGCCGTGGCGCTGGAAGTCATCCGGCTCTACGAAGAGGGCGGCATCCTCGCCAACGGCCAGCGCGTAGCGTCCCACTTCGAGGCCGGGTTGCGGTCCATGCTGCGCCATCCGCTGGTGGGCGACGCGCGCTCGCGCGGGCTGCTGGGCGCGCTGGAGCTGGTGAGCGACAAATACACCAAGGCCAGCTTCGACCCCGCGCTGCAACTGCCCGACCGCATTGCCAAAGCGGCTTACGAGAACGGCTTGATCTTCCGCGCTTTCGGCGACAGCATCCTGGGTTTCGCGCCGGCCTTGTGCTTCACGCCCTCGGAGTTCGAGCAGATGTTCGAGCGGCTGAACCGCACCCTGGACACCGTGCTCGACCAGCCCGAAGTGCGGCGCGCCCTGGCTTAACCTGATTGACTTGGGCGTGGAACTTGCTTAAAAGGGGTTAACGATGAATACCTCCACTGGCAACCCCAAGCTTGACCGCCTCGACCTGCGAATCCTGTGCCACCTGCAAAAAAACGGGCGCGCCTCGAACGTCGAGATCGCCGACGCCGTCGGCCTGTCCCCCAGCCCCTGCCTGGTGCGCGTGAAGCGGCTGGAGCAAGCCGGCTATATCGCCGGCTATGGCGCGCAGATCCGGCTGGAGAAGCTGGGCGACACGCTGCTGGTGTTCACCGAGGTCACGCTTCAGGACCACAGGCGCGAGGACTTCGTCAAGTTCGAGATGAGCATCCGCCCGATCGACGAGATCGTGGAGTGCCACCTGGTCAGCGGCGGCTACGATTACCTGCTGAAGTTCGTCACACGCGGTGTGAACCACTACCAGGAGATCATCGAAGGCTTGCTGGAGGCCAACATCGGCATCGAAAAATACTTCAGCTACATCGTGATCAAAACACCGTTCGTCAAGAACTACTACCCGATCGAGCAGCTGATGCAGCCGCACGTTTGAGCGGGGCTTAGAACGTGTTCACGGTCTATTTGGGGCCGCGCAGCTGCCTTTTCGGGAGGGGCTGGTAGGCGCGGCTCGCCGCCAATAGCTGGCTATTGGCAAGAGTCGCAACACCCCAGACTGCCCGAAAAGACAGCTGCCCTTCGGGTTGGGGAGAAATCGGGCGATTTGCCTGCCATCACCCTTGCATGGGCACAAGCCCATGCTGCGGGCGTTGACAGCCAACTCATCCCGATTGCTCCCCAACGCGGCCCCAAATAGACCGTGAACACGTTCTTAGGGCCGCAGCTTTTGCCGCAGCCCGACCCGATTCGACATTTGCTGCTGCGCCGGCGCCCGTTTCCGGTGCCATCTCCGGTGGGGCTGGCCTACGCTTGCAGCATGAACCCTCCTCCCCGCATCCCGGCGCCTGCCCGCTCGGCCGCAGCGATCCAGCGTGTGCTGCGGCACATCAACGAGAACCTCAACCAGGCGCTGACGCTATCGGAGCTGGCCGATCTCGCCGGGCTCAGCATATGGCGCTTCGCCACCGTATTTCGCCAGCAGGTGGGTGTTGCCCCGCATCGCTACATTTGCCGGCTCCGCCTGGCACGCGCACAAGCCCTGATCCGGCAGGGGATGCCGGTCGCCAGCGCGGCCAGCGAGGCGGGCTTCTATGACCAAAGCCATCTCTCGCGGCACTTCAAGACCGTGTTCGGCATGACGCCCGGGCAGTACTTCATGGCCGCCGGCCAGCCGCGGACGGCATGCTAAGCCGTCCAATGACGGAGGAAATTGCGGACCTGGTGCCCGATCTGGTCGCGCTGCGGCATGACTTGCACGCGCATCCGGAGCTTGCGTTCAAGGAGCATCGGACAGCCGGCATCGTCGCCTCGGCCCTGCGCGACCTGGGGCTGGAGGTGCACGAAGGTATCGGCGGCACGGGTGTTGTCGGCGTGCTCCGCGCCGGCAGCGGACGGAACAGCGTGGGTTTACGCGCCGACATGGATGCCTTGCCCATCAGCGAACAAAGCGGCGTGGCGCACACCAGCACACGGCCCGGTATTCACCACGGCTGCGGCCATGACGGCCATACCGCGATGCTCTTGGGCGCGGCGCGCCAGCTGGTGCGCACACGCGGTTTTGAGGGCACGGTGAATTTTATTTTCCAGCCCGCGGAAGAAGGTCATGGCGGCGCGCGCGCCATGATCAATGACGGGCTGTTTGAGCGTTTCCCGTGTGACGCGGTGTATGCGCTGCATAACTGGCCGGACCTGCCGCTGGGCAGCGCGCAAACCCGGCCCGGCGCCATCATGGCGGCGGCCGACCGGTTTGACATCACGGTGCGCGGGCGAGGCGGCCACGCGGCGCAGCCGCAGCACACACCCGACGCGATACTGGCGGCAAGCTCGCTCGTCACGCAGCTGCACACCATCGTCTCGCGGCGTATAGATCCGGGCCAGTCGGCGGTGCTGTCGGTCACACGCATTGAAGGCGGCCAGTCGCACAATGTGCTGCCGCCCAGCGTGGGCCTGACCGGCACGGTGCGCAGTTTCGACGCCGCCACGCAAGACCGCATCGAGGCCGCGCTGCGGCAGACCGCAGCGGGCGTTGCGATGGCCACCGGCACCGAGATCGAGGTCACGTACAACCGCTATTACCCGGCCACGATCAACAGCGCGCCTGAGGCCGCTCTGGCGCTGCAGGCCGCCACGGACGCCGGCCTGCAAGCCAGCGTGGCGGCGCACCCGGCCTTCACCTCGGAAGACTTCAGTTTCATGCTGGAGCAGCGCCCTGGCGCCTACCTCTGGCTGGGCCAGGGCAGCGGTGATGAAAGCAGTGTTTCGCTGCACCATCCGCGCTATGACTTTAACGATGCGGCGCTGGGCCTGGGCGTGCGCTGGTTCTGCGCCGTCGCCGAGCTGGCGCTAAAACCTTAAGCCGCAGCCAGTTTCAAGCCTTGCGAGGCGGCCTGACGTGCGCTTTCAGGCATTGACGGCAGAAGGCCCCAGCCCGATGGGTGCGGGGGCTTTCATGACGATACGGGTAAACAAGCGGTCATAGGCCGTGTCATGTGGACAGGACCCGGCCAGCGGGTCCCGGTTGGAGCCGAAGGCGGCGTCCAGCTCGTGCCAGTCGGCGGCGGTCAGCGTTTTCTCAGCCGCCGGCAGGATCACCGTTTCTTCGAGCTTCATGTGCTCCAGGTAAAACGCCACATACGCGCGCGCGGCTGTCTCGAACGCCGGCCGGCGCGCCTCGCCCAGCAGCTCCCACGCGATCAACTGGTGCTGCAGCGCACGCACCGCCAGCTCACCGTTCATGTGGTCGTGCTCCAGGCGCGCCACCGCCTCCATCGTCTCCGGTGCGCCCCGCACGACCTTGGGAAACAACAAATTCGATTCCTTGGGATGGTGCTGCCGCTCCGGGAACTCATCGATGTAAAACAGCATGGCGCGCAGCACGTCGAAAAACGTTTCCGGCGCATCGCCGGGCCCGCGATCCAGCATCATCAGCAGGGATTTGAGTACGGCGGACAAGGCAGCGTGCTCGTCGCGAATAATGCGCAGGGTTGCATAGGCCATGATCGTCTTTCCCAGGACAAACTCAGTGAAGCCCAGCATCCCACCGCTCAGGCGGGCGCGTCTTGATTCACATCAAACAGGCGCGTCAAAAAAAGCGAGTGCCTCCCGAGTGGCCTGCTGTGGGTCAGCCGCCTGCGTGACAGCGCTGACCACCGCCACGCCATCCACCCCGCAGGCCAGCACACCGGGCAAGCGTGCCAGCGAAATGCCGCCGATCGCCACCACGGGATACGGTGCGGCCCGCAGCGCCCAGTCTTTCAGGCGCTCCAGGCCCACCGGCTCATAAGGCATGACCTTGAGCAGGGTCGGGTAGACCGGGCCAATCGCCAGGTAGGAAGGCTGCACCGCATGGGCACGCGCCAGCTCGGCCGGCGTGTGCGTGCTCAGGCCCAGGCGCACACCGGCGTTGCGCAAAGCATTGAGGTCCGCCTCGGCCATGCTCAGGTCTTCCTGGCCCAGGTGCACGCCATACGCGCCGGCGGCGAGCGCCAGCTGCCAGTGGTCGTTGATGAAGACCTGCGCGCCCGGCACGGCGCGCCCGGCTTCGATGGCCGCGCGCACCTCGCGCTCGATCTCGGCTGGTGTGTGGTCCGCCGCCTTGATGCGCAGCTGGATGGTGCGCACACCCCAGCCCAGCAGGCGCTGCACCCAGGCGGCATCGGGTACCACGGGGTAAAAACCAATCGGGCCGGTGAGCGGAGCAAAGGCAGAAGTAGTCATGATTTGGTGTTACTCACAATCAAAATCAGAAGTCAGGAGCCGGACGGTTTTTCTCCTTCACCCTTTGGGGGAAGGTTGGGATGGGGGCTTGCACGGCAAGATGCCCCACCCGATGGAAAACGGACTCTCCCTGAAAAATAAAGCTGACGGGTCCGCTTGTTTGAAAGAGATGCCGGTGCACAGAGCCCCCATCCCTACCTTCCCCCAGCGGGGGAAGGAGCAAGACCCACTGGCATCAGGGCGCATGCCAAAAGGGCACACCGACAGTCGAGGTGGACGCCTGCGCCGCAGCGCGCTCGGGCATGGGCGTCGACTCATACGCGGCGCGGCCGGCGGCCACGCCATCGGCAAACGCACGCGCCATGCGCACCGGGTCACCGGCCTGCGCCACGGCGGTGTTGAGCAGCACCGCGTCAAAGCCCAGTTCCATCACCTGCGCGGCATGCGAAGGCCGGCCCAGCCCGGCGTCCACCACCAGCACCGCATCGGGCAGGCGGCGGCGCATCGTTTCCAGCGCATAGGGGTTCAGCGGCCCGCGGCCGGTGCCAATCGGTGCGGCCCAGGGCATCACCGCCGCGCAGCCGGCATCGCGCAGGCGCTGGGCGATCACCAGGTCATCGGTGGTGTAGGCAAACACCGCAAAGCCTTCGCGCGCCAGCACGCTGGCCGCATGCAGGGTGGCCTGCGTGTCGGGCTGCAGCGTGTAGTCGTCGCCTATGACTTCCAGCTTGATCCACGGGGTGCCGAAAATCTCGCGCGCCATCTGCGCCAGCGTGATGGCTTCCTCGGCCGTGTGGCAGCCTGCCGTGTTGGGCAGCATGTGGCAGCCCAACGCCTGGATACGCTGCCAAAAGCTGTTGCCACCGCCGCTCTCGGGTTGCAGCCGGCGCAGCCCGACCGTCAGCACCTCGGTGCCGGAGGCCGCCACAGCCTCGCTCAGAACCTGCGGCGACGGGTAATGCGAGGTGCCGAGAAAAAACCGGCTTTGCAGAGTGACGCCGGCGACGGTCCAGGGCTGGCCATGCGCGATAGAGGGTATTGCAGGTGTTGTCATGTCAAGCTTTCAACGGAGCAATGCAAGCAGACGCCGCGGAGCTGGCTCCGCCAGTCCGCTCGCGTCGCCCCCTGCAAGGGGGGGGAGAGTGCTACACGAAGTGAGCATACGGCGGGGGTGTTCCATCTATCCTCCAGCAATCGGAGTGATCACATCAATGCGGTCACCGTTTTGCAAGGCGCGCTCGGCCCACTGCGGCCGCGGGACAAAGGCGTTGTTGATCGCACAGGCGAAAGCGCCCTGCAACTGGTAGCCCTGCGCCAGCAGCAGCGCCTGCAGCGTGGGCGCCTCTGTGGCCACGCGTTTGCCATTGAGCGAAATTTCAAGAGCGTTCATCACCGTCATGCCGGGCTCTCCAGAAGTTGATGGACCAGTTCCTCCACCAGCGCAGGCGCACACAGATAGCCATGCCGGTACAGGCCATTGATATGCCAGACACCGTCGCGCAAGGCCACCGCCGGGCGATGGTCGTCCAGCGCCGGCCGCAATGCCGCCGCCAGCCGCACCACACGCGCCTCGCCAAAGGCCGGGTGCAGGCTGTGCAGGGCGCTGCCCAGTTCCAGCATGGAGCGCAAGGTCATGGCGCCGGTGTCTTCCGACTCCAGCTCGGTCGCGCCCACCACAAAACGGTGATCGGGGCGCGGTGCCACATACAGCTGGTAGCGCGGATGCATCAGGCGCACCGGGCGCTGCAGCGTCACGCCCGGGCATTCCACCGTGAGCACCTCGCCACGCACGCCGCGCAATTGCGGCCATGCCGCCTGGCTGCCCACGCCGCGGGCATCCACCGCCACATCGACGGTGTAGTTGGCGCCGGGGCAGCTGATGAGATGCGGCGCCAGGCGGTCCACCCGCTGCCCTTCATGCCAGCGGCAGCCCAGCGCATCGATCTGCGCCGCCAGTGCCGCCATCAGCTGGTCATTGGCCAGCTGCCCCTCGCTTTCCAGAAAGAGGCCGCCGCCAAAACGCCCGGCCAGCGCCGGCTCATACCGCGCGAGCGACGCGCTGTCGAGCGTGTGCACCTGCGCACGGCAGGCCTCGGGCAGCTTGTGATGCAGCAGGCGCGTGAAGTGTTCCAGCGAGGCCTGGTCGGGTGCGTGCGCCACCACCAGCGTGCCCTGCTGGCGGAAATACACCGGCGGTGCGCCCGTGGCCGCCAGCTCCGCGATCCAGCTCGGCCACAGCTGCATGGAGCGCTGGCCCAGCGCAAACACCACCTCGTCCGACACCGCCAGTTCGGCCAGCGGCGAGAGCATGGCCGCCGCCGTCATGGACGCGGTGGCCTGGTCATCGCGCAGGCGCGCGTCGAACAGGCTCACGCGGCAGCCAGCGCGCAGCAGGCGCCAGGCCAGCGTGCGGCCGGCCAGGCCAGCGCCTGCGATGCCGATATGGGGAGTTTTCATGATGGTGTTTTCAGCCTTTCTGCCTCACTCCCTCACCTTAATCCTCTCCAGAAGAAGAGGAAAGGAGAGGGAACAAGTCCGGGACACTGCATCAGGAATAAATCTCGCTGCCACCTTCACGGAACTCTTTGGCCTTTTCCTCGAACCCGCTGTCGATCTGCTTGATCGCAATCACGCCCGGCGCGGCCAGCGTGGTGGTGGCCGGGTTGAGCCTTGCAAACTCGCGCACTTCCTGCGAAATTTTCATCGAGCAGAATTTCGGTCCGCACATCGAGCAGAAATGCGCCACCTTGGCGTTTTCCTTCGGCAGGGTTTCGTCGTGGTAGGCCATGGCCGTGTCGGGATCGATCGCCAGGCGGAACTGGTCTTCCCAGCGGAACTCGAAGCGTGCCTTGGACACCGCGTTGTCCCACATCTGCGCGCCCGGGTAGCCCTTGGCCAGGTCGCCCGCATGGGCGGCAATCTTGTAGGCAATCAGGCCCTGCTTCACGTCGTCGCGGTTTGGCAAACCGAGGTGCTCTTTCGGCGTCACGTAGCACAGCATGGCCGTGCCATACCAGCCGATGTTGGCCGCACCCATCGCGGAAGAAATGTGGTCGTAGCCGGGCGAGATGTCGGTGATCAGCGGGCCCAGCGTGTAGAACGGCGCCTCGAAGCAGGCCTCGAGCTGCTTGTCGACGTTTTCCTTCACCAGCTGCAGCGGCACATGGCCGGGGCCTTCGATCATCACCTGCACGTCGTGCTTCCAGGCGATCTGCGTGAGCTCGCCCAGCGTGTGCAGCTCGGCAAACTGCGCTTCGTCGTTGGCATCGGCGATCGAGCCGGGGCGCAGGCCGTCGCCCAGCGAGAAGCACACGTCATACGCCTTCATGATCTCGCAGATCTCGTCGAAGCGCTCGTACAAGAAGCTTTCCTTGTGGTGCGACAGGCACCACTTGGCCATGATGGAGCCGCCGCGCGAGACGATGCCCGTCAGGCGGTTGGCGGTCAGCGGCACATAGGCCAGGCGCACGCCGGCGTGGATGGTGAAGTAGTCCACGCCCTGCTCGGCCTGCTCGATCAGCGTGTCGCGGAAGATTTCCCAGGTCAGGTCTTCGGCCTTGCCGTTCACTTTCTCCAGCGCCTGGTAAATCGGCACCGTGCCGATCGGCACCGGCGAGTTGCGCAGAATCCATTCGCGCGTCTCGTGGATGTTCTCACCGGTCGACAGGTCCATCACGGTGTCGGCGCCCCAGCGAATCGACCAGACCAGCTTGTCGACTTCTTCTTCAATGCTCGAGGTCACGGCCGAGTTGCCGATGTTGGCATTGACCTTGATCAGGAAGTTGCGGCCGATGATCATCGGCTCGCTCTCGGGGTGGTTGATGTTGTTGGGAATCACGGCGCGGCCGCGCGCCACTTCATCGCGCACAAATTCAGCGGTGATCTCTTTCGGAATCGACGCATTGAAGGAATGACCCGCCTTGGGCATGCGCTCGGTGGCCAGGCGTTCGGCCAGCTGGGCGCGCACCAGGTTTTCGCGCACTGCGATGTATTCCATCTCCGGCGTGATGATGCCCTTGCGCGCGTAATGCATTTGCGAGACGTTGGCGCCGGCCTTGGCGCGGCGCGGCACGGGCGCATGCGCCATGCGCAGTGCGGCCAGCGCCGGGTCGTTCAGGCGCTCGCGGCCATAGGCGCTGCTGATGCCGGGCAGCGCTTCGGTGTCCTGGCGCTCGTTGATCCAGGCGCCGCGCAGCGGCGGCAGGCCGCGCGTGATGTCGATCGGCGACGCCGGGTCGGTGTAGACGCCCGAGGCGTCATACAGGCGCAGCGGCGGGTTGGCTTCGCGACGCGGCTCGCCCGCCCCCTCGTGCACCATCGTGTCGGTCAGCGTGACCTCGCGAAACGGCACGCGGATGTCGGGGCGTGAACCCTCGATATAAATTTTGGCGGAACCGGGAAAAGGCGCGCGCGTGATACGGCTTGCGAGGTCGTTGGTGTCAACGGTGAGGCGGGTTTTGGCCATGGCTTTTGCTCCAGAAAGTCCAGAAGGTGGGGTGCCTGCCTGGGGAGCCGGGAGTTCCGCTGGGGAGTGCCGGAGCCAAGTGCCTTGTTCCCTACGCGGGCATGATCCCGATCAGGTTCGGCGGGTCTCGCATCTGCGATCTCAGCCTCAGATGAATCATCTTTGGCACCCCGACAAGCTTCGGCCATTGTAAGCACGGCGGCGAAATCCGGCAAGCGACCGGGGTTACTACCGAATTGATAGCTGACAACGCCCGTATCTCATGGGCTAAGGCAGGTTTTCCCTGAAAATCACCTGGCTGCGCACGGCATCCACGCCACTCATCACGTCGCGCTTGTCGCGCAGATTGGTGAACATGCGCACACAGCTCATCATGGCGGACTGCGGGCTTTGCGTGATCACCGCGTCCATGCTGCCGTCGATCAGCATGGCGCGCGTGTCCGGCGTCAGGCCGTGGCCGATGAAGACCACCTTGTGCTCGCGGCCCATTTCCTTCAGCGCGCGCGCCACGCCATCGGAGGCGCCGCCGATGTTGTAGATGCCCGCCAGGTCGGGGTACTGTTCCAGCAGCGTACGGGTTTGCTCGTAGTTCTTCTGCGCGTCGTCCTGCCCCTCGCGCAGGCCCACCACCTGCAGCGCCGGAAACATCTCTTCAATCACGTGCAGGAAACCGGCTTCGCGTTCCTCATGCGCGCGGTAGCTCAGCGAGCCGGCGATCAGCGCCACCTTGCCGCCGCGCGCGCCGGGGGCTATGAAGCGTCCGACCAGGTAGCCCGCCGTGCGGCCGGCGGCGCGGTTGTCCAGCCCGACGTAACCGGCACGCCGCGAGCCCGACAGGTCCGAGATCAGGGTGATGGTGGGCACGCCCTTGTCGGCCAGCACACTCACGGCCTCGCGCACCGCAGGGTGCTCCAGCGCCATGAAGGCGATGCCGTCGCTGCGCTGCCCGTGCTTGAGCAAGCTGGCGGCCAGCTGCTGCGGGTTGAAACTTTCAAACAGCTCGGTGCGGCACTTCACGTTGAAAGGCGTGAGGTGCTCCTGCGAATAGCCCACGGTGTCTCCCAGCATGCGGATAAAGCGGTTGCTGCCGTCGGGCAGCAAAAACGTCAGCCGCATCGGCGCCGCCGCGAGTGCCGCGTAAAGGCCTGTTTCCGGCAGGTAATCCAGTTCCGCGGCCACCTTCAGCACCTTCTGCGCAGTAGCATCACGCACGCCGGACCGCCGGTTCAGCACGCGGTCCACCGTCGCGGTGGACACCTTGGCGGCCCGCGCAATATCGGCCACACGCGCCCGTTGTGGCTGGTCTTCCGTTTCGTCAGGGATAACCCTCATACATCAAAATCCATCATTTTTCTTGTTTGACGCTTCACCACTCAGCGCCTATCGTTGCGTGGCTTTCACCCGATGATGCATCAAAACGCATCAAAACAAAACTGGAGACAACCATGACCGAAGTCACCCGCCGCAGCGTCCTGCGCACCCTGTCCGCCGTCCCTGCGGCCGCAATTGCAACAGGTGTGGCCGCCGCCCTGCCCTCCATGGCGCGCGCCGCGGAGTTCTCGTACAAATACGGCAACAACCTGCCCGTCACCCATCCGCTGAACATCCGCGCCCAGCAGGCCGCCGACCGCATCCTGAAGGAAAGCAACGGCCGGGTCGAGATCAAGATCTTCCCGAACAACCAGCTCGGCGGCGACACCGACATGCTGGCGCAGGTGCGTTCGGGTGGCATCGAGTTCTTCACCCCCTCGGCGCTGGTCATCGCCACGCTGGTGCCGGTGGCGGCCATCAATGCCGTGGGTTTTGCGTTCTCCGACTACAACCAGGTCTGGGGCGCGATGGACGGCAAGCTGGGCGCGCATGTGCGTGAAGCCATCAGCAAGTCGCGCCTCTATGCGTTCGAAAAAATGTGGGACAACGGCTTTCGCCAGACCACCAGCAGCAAGGCCCCGGTCACCAGCGCGAAAGACATGGATGGCCTGAAGATCCGCGTGCCGGTCAGCCCGCTGTCGATCTCGATGTTCAAGGGCCTGGGCGCCGCGCCGGCCAGCCTGCAGTTCAGCGAGGTGTATTCCTCGCTGCAGACCAAGATCGTCGACGCGCAGGAAAACCCGCTGCCCATCATCCAGGTGGCCAAGCTGTACGAAGTGCAGAAGTTCTGCTCCATGACCAACCACATCTGGGATGGCTACTGGTTCATCGCCAACGGCCGCGCCTGGGAAAAACTGCCCGCCGACCTCAAAACCATCGTGGCGCGCGCCATCAACGAAGCCGGCCTGCAGCAGCGCGACGACATCAAAAAGCTCAACGAAACCGTCGCCGCCGACCTGCAGTCCAAGGGCCTGGCCATCAACCGGCCGGCCTCCGACACCTTCCGCGCCAAACTGCGCGAAGCCGGGTTTTATGGCGAGTGGAAGGGCCGCTTCGGCGACGAGGCCTGGGCGCTGCTGGAGCAGTCTGTCGGCAAGCTGGCGTAAATTTTCTCCCTTCTCTTGCTCCCTCTCCCACTCTCTCTCAATCCCTCCCCCGCTGGGGGAGGGTCAGGGTGGGGGCCGGCGGCCTTTGAACAGGCACCCGCGCTGAACGCAGAGGCCCCCATCCCAACCTTCCCCCAGCGGGGGAAGGAGCAAGGCAAGCAGCCCCACTTTCACATCAGCGCCACTATTTTTAATCCGGAGTTCCTTCATGTCCCACGCCCCTTCCCCCGTCGCCTCCGACACCTTCCGGGCCAAACTGTGCAAAGCCGGGTTCTATGGCAAATGGAAGGGCCGCTTTTCCCTCTCTTGCTCCCTCTCCCACTGGGAGAGGGCAGGGGTGAGGGCCAGCGGCGGCTGATTCACCACAAGCTGCCACAGCCAGGAGAGCCCCCATCCCAACCTTCCCCCAGCGGGGGAAGGAGCAAGACAAGCAGGCCCACCGCCCACCTTCCACCTTCCACCTTCCACTTCAGCGTAATTATTTCCAATCCGGAGTTCCCTTCATGTCCCACGCCCCCTCTCCTGTCGCCGCCGATGCCCTGCCAGCCAATGCGCTGAGCGGCCTGGCCCATGGCGTGGACCGGGGCCTGGGCGCGGTGGTCGAAACCATCGCAGCCGGGCTGGTGCTGGCCGAGATCATCGTGCTGTTCGCCGGCGTGGTCTCGCGCTATGTCTTTCACCAGCCGCTGGTCTGGTCGGACGAGCTTGCCTCCATCATGTTCCTGTGGCTGTCCATGCTGGGCGCCGTCGTCGCGCTGCGCCGCGGCGAGCATATGCGCATGACGGCGCTGGTCAACCATGTCCAGCCACACACCCGCGCGCTGCTCGACACGGTGGCCATCACCGCCTCGCTCGCGTTTTTGCTGCTGGTGCTGTTTCCGGCCGGTGAATATGCGTATGAAGAAACCTTCATCGTCACACCGGCGCTGGAGATCAGCAACGGCTGGCGCGCCTCGGCGATTCCGGTGGGCATGGGGCTGATGATCATCGTGGCCCTGCTGCGGCTGCTGCGCATCAGCAGCTTCCAGCAGATTGCCCTCGCGCTGGTCGGCACGGCCGCCGTGGTGCTGGCCTTCTGGCTGGCGCAGCCGCTGCTCGCGCCGCTGGGCAAGGCCAACCTGATCATCTTCTTCGTGCTGCTGGTGGCGGCCAATGTGTTCTCCGGCGTGCCGATTGCCTTTTCGTTTGCGCTAGCCACCTTCGGCTACCTGGCACTCACCACCCAAACGCCGCTGTTGGTGATGGTGGGCCGGCTCGACGAAGGCATGTCGCACCTGATCCTGCTGGCCGTGCCGCTGTTCATCTTCCTCGGCGCGCTGATCGAAATGACCGGCATGGCCAAGGCCATGATCCAGTTCCTGGCCAGCCTGCTGGGCCATGTGCGCGGCGGCCTCAGCTATGTGCTGATCGGCGCGATGTACCTGGTGTCGGGCATCTCGGGCTCCAAGATCGCCGATATGGCCGCGATTGCGCCGGTGCTGTTTCCCGAGATGAAAAAGCGCGGTGCCAAACCGGGTGACCTGGTGGCGCTGCTGTCGGCCACCGGCGCGCAGACGGAAACCATTCCGCCATCGATTGTGCTGATCACGATCGGCTCGGTCACCGGCGTGTCGATTGCGGCACTGTTCACGGGCGGCCTGCTGCCCGCCGTGGTGCTGGGTGCGGCGCTGTGCGCCGTCGTCTGGTGGCGCTACCGCGGTGAAGACCTGAGCGGTGTCACGCGCTACGGCAAACGCGAAATCGGCAAGCTGCTGCTGATCGCCCTGCCCGCCATCGTGCTGCCCTTCGTGATCCGCGCCGCCGTGGTCGAAGGCGTGGCCACCGCCACCGAGGTCTCCACCATCGGCATCGTCTACTCGGTGCTGGCCGGCCTGCTGCTGTACCGCCAGTTCGCGTGGCGCCGCCTCATGCCCATGCTGGTCGAGACCGCCTCGCTGACCGGCGCCATCATCTTCATCGTGGGCTGTGCCACTGCCATGGCCTGGGGCCTCACGCAGTCGGGCTTCTCGCAGGACCTGGCCCGCATCATGGGCAGCCTGCCCGGCGGTGCCTACGGCTTTCTCGCCGTGTCCATCGTCGCCTTCATCGTGCTGGGCAGCGTGCTGGAGGGCATTCCCGCCATCGTGCTGTTTGGGCCGCTGCTGTTTCCCATCGCCAAGGCGGCCGGAGTGCATGAGGTGCACTACGCCATGGTCGTGATCTTCGCCATGGGCATCGGCCTCTTCGCGCCGCCCTTCGGCGTCGGCTACTACGGCGCCTGCGCGGTCAGCAAGGTCGACCCGGACGACGGCATCCCGCACATCTGGGCTTACTTCGGCGCCCTGCTGGTCGGCCTCATCGTGGTCGCGGCCATTCCCTGGTTCTCCACCGGCTTCCTCAAAAACTGAATCCGACACCCAACTCCCCACCTCCCCCTTTCACTGGAGCGACAACACATGAGCAAATTTTTTGGCGAGATCCGCCAGCTGGGCTACGTCGTGCACGACATCGAGGCGGCCATGGACTACTGGAGCAAGACCCTGGGTGTCGGCCCCTGGTTTTACAACCCCAAGGTGCCAATCAAAAACTACAGCTACAAGGGTGAATCGCACGAGCCGCATAACTCGGTGGCGCTGGCCAATTCGGGTTTTGTGCAGGTCGAGCTGATCCAGACCCGCAACAACGTGCCCTCGATGTACCGCGACTTCCTGCAGGCGGGCCGCACCGGACTGCAGCATGTGGCCTACTGGACCAGCGACTACGACGCCGACCTGGCACGCCTGCTGAAGGAAGGCTTCCAGCCGGTGATGAGCGGCGAAGTCGGCGAGAAAGGCCGCTTCATTTATTTCGACACCGAGTACCACCCCGGCACCGTCATCGAGCTGTCCGAAGTGGCCGGCCCCAAGGGCCGGATGTTCGACCTGATACGCGCCTCGTCCGAGGGCTGGGACGGCCGCGAGCCGGTGCGACCCTTTCCCGACCTGAGCAAACTCTGAAGCGCGCCGACATGCACCCCGACCGCTTTGAAGCCACCTACCTGATCGAGACCCCGCTAGCGCCCGCCCGGGTTGCCGAGGTGATGGCCGGCGAGCAGTCCTGCGGCACCTTCACCCGCGTCGAGGGCGAAACCGATGCGCTGCGCCTGCGCGCCCGCGCCACGGTGGAGTCGATCGAGGAACTGGCATCGGTGACCGCACCCAGCCTGCCCAATGCCCTGCTCGAACGCCAGGGCCATACCCCACCCCATGGCGGCCCGTGGCGCCGTGCCCGCGTGCGCATCTCCTTTCCGGTGGCCAATGTCGGCGCCAACCTGCCCACGCTGGCCGCCACCGTGTCCGGCAACCTGTATGACCTGGGTGAGGCCAGTGGTTTGCGGCTGGAGAGCATGAAGCTGCCCGCCGCCTACCGCGCGCAATTCGACAGGCCCCGGGTCGGCATCGCCGGCACACGCCAGGCCACCGGCGTGGCCAGCGGCGCGCTGGTGGGCACCATCCTCAAACCCAACGTCGGCTTTTCTGCCGCACAAACGGCCGAGCTGGTGGGGCGCCTGTGCGCCGCGGGCGTCGACTTCATCAAGGACGACGAGGTCTGCGCCGACCCGCTGCACGCCCCGCTGGCCCAGCGCGTCCCGGCCGTGATGGCCGTGGTGCGCGCGCACCAGCAGCGCACCGGCAAACACGTGATGGTGGCCTTCAACATCACCGACGAAACCGATGCGATGAAGCGCCACGCCGACCTGGTCGAGCGCGAAGGCGGCTCCTGCGTGATGGCCAGCCTCAACTGGTGCGGCCATTCGGCCCTGCAGACGCTGCGCCGCCACACCGGGCTGGCGCTGCACGGCCACCGCAACGGCTACGGCGCGCTGTCGCGGCACCCGCTGCTGGGCATGTCTTTCCAGGCCTACCAGACGCTGTGGCGCCTGGCCGGCGTGGACCACATGCATGTGCACGGCCTGCAGGGCAAGTTCTCGCAGCCCGATGCGGAAGTGATCGAATCGGCGCACGACTGTTACACGCCACTCACGGATGATGCCGAGGATGACTATGGTTTTGACGATCGCGTCATGCCGGCCTTCTCGTCGGGCCAATGGGCCGGCACGGTGCCGGCGACCTGGGCCGCCGTGAAAAGCGACGACCTGCTCTTCATGTCCGGCGGCGGCATCCTGGCGCACCCTGGCGGGCCGGCGGCCGGTGTCGCCAGCATCCGTCAGGCCTGGGCCGCCGCACGCCAGGGTGTGGCGCTGGCCGAGTTTGCGCGCGAGGCGCCCGAGCTGGCCGCCGCGCTCGCCTTCTTCGGCAAATAAGCATGCAGGCGAGCAATCAAGACAGCACGCACAGCACCCTGAAGATCGCCTACTACGGTGACGACTTCACGGGCGCCACCGACACGCTCGCCACCGCGGCGCGCGCCGGCCTGCGCACGCTGCTGTTCCTGGGCCTGCCCACCGCCGCGCAACTCGAACGCGCCGGCCCGCTCGACTGCCTGGGCATTGCCGGCGCCGCACGCGCCATGACCCCGGCCGAAATGCAGGTGGAACTCGAACCGGTGGGCCGCCTGTTTGCGGCGCTCGAGGCGCCCGTCATCCATTACAAAACCTGCTCCACCTTTGACAGCGCGCCGCATATCGGCAGCATAGGCGCAGCCCTTCGCATCCTGCGGCCGCATGCCGGCAACGCGCTGGTGCCCATTGTGGGCGGCCAGCCCAACCTGCGCCGCTACTGCGTGTTCGGCAACCTGTTTGCGGGCGCGGGCAAAGACGGCGCCATCAGCCGGCTCGACCGTCACCCGACGATGCGCCAGCACCCCATCACGCCCATGCACGAAGCCGACCTGCGCCTGCACCTGGCGCAGCAGGGCCTTGAACATGTGAGCAGCATCGCCTACCCCGACTATGAACAGCTCGATGAAGCGCTGGACCGCCAGCTTGACGCCCTCCTCGCCCAAGGCCCCGACGCTGTGCTGTTTGACATCGCCCATGCAGACAACCTCGCCGCCGTGGGCCGCCTGATCTGGCAACACGCGCAGCGCCAGCGCCTGCTCGCGGTCGGCCCCAGCAGCGTAGTGCAGGCGCTGGCCGCGCACTGGCGAACTGAACCCGATTGCGCCCAGACCACCATTGCGCCGGCGCAGGGCCCGGTGCTGGTGCTGGCCGGCAGCCTGTCGCCACTGACGGCGCGCCAGGTCAAGGCCGCCACGTCCTACGAACACATTGCGCTCGATGCGGCCCGGCTGGCCGGCGATGAAAACTACCGCATGCAGATGGCCCGCCAGATCGCCACGCGGCTGGGCCAGGGCGCCCATGTGCTGGCCTGCACCTCGGGCGAAGACGGCGCCACCGTGAACACTGGCACCACCAGTACCAGTAGCAGTCCCACCGACGGGCGCGCGCTGGCACAGGCCTGCGGCGACCTGCTGGCGCAAGTGCTGGCCACCCGGCCGATCAGGCGTTTGGGCATTGCCGGCGGTGACACCTCCAGCCATGCGGTGCAGGCCCTCCAGGCCTGGGGGCTGTCTTACCGCGCCCCCCTGGCGCCCGGCGTGGCGCTGTGCCGGCTGCACAGCGAGCAAGCGTCCCTCGACGGGCTGGAGATCATGCTCAAGGGCGGGCAAATGGGTGGCGACACGCTGTTTGAAGAACTGCTGGCCGGCACGCCCTTGCCGGTTTAAAAGCGCTGATGAAGCGCGCTTAAAAAGGCGGCGACTCTGCCTCGGCCGCAGCCAGCGCTGGGGCCAATGCCGGGGCCAGTGCCGCAGGCGCGTCAGCCCCCATCACCAACTCGCCGCCCAGCGCCTCCAGCAAATCGGGAATCAGCCGACGGATTTCCCCGGTAGCAATCGCGGCGTCGGCATCAAAGCGGTCGGCCTTGCTGGCAGCGGCATCGTCTTCAAACACGCCATCGACAAACGCCAGCTTCTTGATCTGCAGCGTATCGGTCAGCATGAACGACACCCGCCCTTCCCAGGTCATGGCCAGCCGCGTGGGCAGCTTGCCGTGGTTGATGTGCTGCTGCACTTCCTCGATGTCGAGCGCGTGCCGTGAATAGCGCACCACCGCTTTTGACTCGTCGCCGGCCTTGAGCTCGCATTCGCGGTCCACACTGAAACCGGCCGGCGGCTCCTGGCTGACCAGCCACTCCGACATGGCGGCCACCGGCGAGGCGGTGGTCTGCAGCAGCATGGCGCCCAGGCCGTCCATCGATTTGGCCAGGCAGGTCAGCACCTCGTCGGCCTTGCCCTGGCTGGCCGCGTCAATCATCAGCAGGCGCGCCTGGGGGTCTATCCACACCTGCACCGAGCCTTGCTTGGTGAAGGCCATCGGCAGCAGGTCCAGCTTGAGCTCTTCCTTGAGGTCCCGGGTTTCCTTCTTGCCGGGCTTGCGGCCGGTGGCGGCTTCAATCTGCGCCGCCCGCTCCTTGACCTTGCGGTTGATGACCGAGGCCGGCACGGCCTTGCTTTCCAGCATCAGCTTGAGCAGCCACTGGCCGCCCACCGACTCGACCAGCGGGCCGTTTGCCTCACCCCGCGGCTCCACCCAGCCGACGGATTTTTCCTGCGTCAGGCCGCACTCGACAAAGCGCATGGCCTGCAGGTTCGCTTCGAGTTGCTCCAGGGAAACCGACCACGCGGGCCCGATGCGGTACACCATCACGTTTTTGAACACGAGAAACCTTTTTGACTGTTGATTTGATTTGAAAAGGGAAGGACACGGAGTCTAGAAGACGGGCGCCCCGCGCAGCGCAGGCCAACACGGTGGCGCTGCAAAAAAATGCGCTGACCGGCCGGCACTCACTATGCTTTTAATAGCAGCTTGGCCGCGTAATACTTGGGCTACCAATGATTTTTATCCAGGATACCGACTGGAAGCGGTCAACCAACTGTAACAAATCAGGGAGGGGCGGTCCCACCGCCGGCGCGCCGCCACCACATCACGCGGCCTTCATCGAACTTTACAAACCATCACCCGCGGGCAATGGCGCGTATACAAGCGCCGGCCACACTTGCTTTCAACCTGAAGCGCATTCATTCCTGTATCAGGCTTTTTTCTTCTTGAAAGGAAGTTTTTATGAAATCCGTTCATCGTCCCTTTTCCTTCTCCCTCAAAGCCTCGGTGCACAGCTTCATCGTCGCCGGCCTACTGGCAACCGCCGGCGCCAGCGTGATGGCGCAAGGCGCGCCCATGGCACCGCCGGCCGGCCCTGCAGCCGCGGGCCAGCCGCCCGCGCCCCGCGGCGAGCACATGGGCCGCCACGACCCGGCCAAAATGCAGGCCTGGATCGCCAAACGCCAGGCCGAACTGAAGAGTCAGCTCAAGCTCACGCCGGCCCAGGAAGGCGCGTGGACCGCGTACACCGCCGCCATGCAACCCCCCGTCCATGGAGCACGCCCGACACCCGAACAGCGCGCCGAGTTTGACAAGCTGACCACGCCCGAGCGCATCGACAAAATGCGCGCCCAGCGCAGCCAGCGCATGAGCGAGATGGCCGCCGCGATGGACAAGCGAGACGCAGCCACCAAAACCTTCTATGCCGCGCTGACGCCCGAGCAGCAAAAAACCTTTGATGCCGAGTACAAGAAACGCGGCCCTCACGGCGGTCATCGCGGCCACCATGAAGGCGGCCCGCGCAAGGGCTGAGGGCTAAGACGCCAGGCTCTCAGCCGGGCCACGGCCTGCACCGGACGCTCCCTGACAGGGCAGCGCCGGTGCAGGCCTTTTTCATGCGGGCGGCGAACCTCGTGACTGCCTTCTTTTCAACAGCGCCCAACCCCGACACCTGGAAGATTCAGGCCGGTTTTGGCCCTGATTTCCGGCCGGCCAGACATAGGCCAAAAGCCGCGTAGGACGCCGCCCAAAGCCCCTCCGCACGCGCCGCAGCCTGACTAAACTGGCCGGATGACCGATATCCGCAAAGGCCAGGCGCCAGCCGTTTTGTCGCGCAGCGTGTTTCATGAGCGCTTCATGCAGTCGTTCATGGACCCGGCCTTCCGGGCCGAGGATTCCGCCATTTCCCGCGTGGAGCAGATTGCCTGGGAGGCCTACCAGCAAGGCCGCAAGGCACCGCTGACCCGCAAGGCCGGTCCGGGTTATGCCGACCCCGACTACGACCTGTCCGTCGAATGGCTGGAGACCAGAAGCCGCCTTGAAAAAGCCCAGGCCGCATGGCAGGACCCCGCGACCCGCTCACGCGTGCTGCTCATCTGCGGCTCCGCACGCAACGACGGCACCTGCCCCGGGGAAATCTCCAAGACTTTCCGCATGGTGCAATGGGCGCAAGAAACCCTGCAGCAGGCCCAGCTGGACACCGATGTGCTCGACCTCAGCCTGCTCACCTCCAGCTACCACCTGCATATTCATCCGTGCAAGGGCTGCGTCTCCACGGCCATGCCGCTGTGCCACTGGCCCTGCAGCTGCTACCCCAACCATTCGCTCGGGCAAACCGGCGACTGGATGGCTGACATCTATGAGCGCTGGACGGCGGCGCATGCCGTCATCATCGTGACGCCGGTCTACTGGTACCAGTCGCCCAGCCCGCTCAAGCTCATGATGGATCGTCTGGTCTGCGCCGACGGCGGCAACCCGGACCCTACGAGCACCCACGGCAAAAAGCCGGCCGAAGCCAAGGAGCTGGAACTCAAGGGCTGGGACTACCCGCAGCACCTGGCGGGTCGCGCTTACGGCCTGGTGGTGCATGGCGACGTGGCCGGCATTGAAGGCGTGCGGCGCGGCCTGTCGGACTGGCTCGACTGGATGGGCCTGATCGACGCCGGCAGCCTGGCGCGCCTGGATCGCTATGTGGGTTACTACGAGCCCTACGCGACCAGCCACGCGACGCTGGATGCGGACCAGGCCATGCTGGCCGAGGTGCGCAATGTAGCGGGCGCCGTCGCCAACGCCGTGAAGGCCCTGCGCGCCGGTACGCTGTCCCAGCCAGACAAGGGCTTGGCGCGTCCGCGTCCCAAATAACAGGCAACAAGCCTGAAGCAGGCCACGCACAGCGAGGGCCCGCCGGCATCATCCCCTGCCGGCTTACCAAGGCCCTCTATGGGGCCGGGTGAACCGATTGGTCTAGCCCGGTGCAACGCCCTTGAGGTTATCCGTCGGCGGCGCCTTTTCCTTGCGCGCAGCCCGCTTGGCGTCCCTGGTGGCCTTTTTATCAGCCTTGGCCGCCGCGCGTTCCTCCGCGCTCTTCGGCGTGCCGCCGGTCGGCGCAGGGCTCACGATGTCGTCCTGGCTCTTGGTCGCGGCGGCTGTGGGAGCCTTTTTCCCAGGCTTGGCTGCGTCGCGTTCCTCCGCGGTCTTCGGCGTGCCGCCGGCCGGCGAAATGCCGGTCTGGGCGTGCGCCGCGGCGCCGAACATCAGCGCGGCCGTCATCGCCGCGGCCAACGGGATGGATTTCATGGAAAACTTCTTGATCTTGAGCATGTGGATTCCTTTGACGGACCGGGTACGCCGTACCTGGCTCGAGGCTGGTTGATAAAAAAACACGCCCACCACCGTCCACGACGGCAGGCGCTCTTGTCACTTTAGGGGCGCGGCGCAGGATGCCTATCGGAAAGGC
The DNA here is from genome assembly GCF_056401355.1 of Polaromonas sp. P4_F4. Taxonomy (NCBI): domain Bacteria; kingdom Pseudomonadati; phylum Pseudomonadota; class Betaproteobacteria; order Burkholderiales; family Comamonadaceae; genus Polaromonas; species Polaromonas sp. P4_F4. Next base: position 84,042 of record NZ_JBFUJO010000022.1, read on the forward strand.
GCACCGCACCCTGTAGGACGGAGTCCCTCCTGCGGTTGTGCCGCTGCATCACCTGGCATCAGCGCGCGGACCCGGGGATGGCGGGGATTGGTTTCACCCGACGGGCAGCGTGCATTTTCCGGCCCCGGGCGCCGCCCTTTGGGCCAGAATAGCGAGAAGGTTCCACCGCGCCGCGTCCACCAGGCTGGACAACGCAAAAAGGGAATCAGCCATGAACCGAAAACAGGCGAGCGAAAGGCCAGCAAAAAGGTGAAAGGCGAGATGAGCTACCCTTACCTGTTCCAGATGATCGACAAGGCGGCGTTTCTGCCTGGTTGGGGTGCTTGCAAAGGCTGATTTCCGCCAAATAAGTTGCTGTCCTACACTTTCATTCATCCCCCGGCCGCAACAATGACTAGGGACGATCCAGGCTCTTCTTTTTTTTCTTTTTTTACCTGAGGCGTCTCTCCCCTTTTTATGCAGTCTCCCGTCCGCCCGCCCCCTCCCTCCGCATCGCGCCGCGCGCCTGGCACGGTGTCGCAGGTCGCACCGGAGCTACTACCCGAGGCCGCCACCTCCATCGACATGGCGGCGGTAGAGGCCGACACCCAGACCGCGATGGCGGCCGCCAGCGCCGAGTCGTCATTTCTGTTCAAGGTGCTCACGGTCAACATCCACAAGGGCTTCACCTTCTTCAACCGCAAGTTCATCCTGCCCGAACTGCGCGAGGCGGTACGAACGGTGGGGGCGGATGTGGTGTTCCTGCAGGAGGTCACCGGCAACCACCTCAAGCATGCGGACAAGTTCGACAACTATCCCGACACGCCGCACTACGAGTTCCTGGCCGACACGATCTGGCCGCAGTTCGCCTATGGCCGCAATGCGGTCTACACCAACGGCCACCATGGCAACGCCGTGTTATCCAAATTCCCGATCGTGCGCTTCGAAAACCGCGATGTTTCCATCAGCGGCCCGGAGCGTCGCGGCCTGCTGCATTGCGAACTGAAGGTCCCCGGCCGCAGCGTGAATGTGCATGCCATCTGCGTGCACCTCGGCTTGATGGAGACACACCGCGTGCAGCAAATGGAAATGCTGTGCGACCTTGTGCGCAGTGACATTCCGGCCCACGCCCCCGTGGTCGTCGCGGGCGACTTCAACGACTGGCGGCTGCGGGCACACACCGTGCTCGAAACCGGCGCCGACCTGCATGAGGTGTTCGTTCAGGCCAACGGCCAGGCCGCAAGAACCTTCCCCGCGCGTTTGCCCCTGCTGCGGCTGGACCGCATCTATGTGCGCAACGCCATCGGCCATGCGCCGGTCGTCCTGCCCAGCCGGCCCTGGTCGCACCTGTCGGATCACGCGCCCCTGGCGGCGGAGATTGAATTGTAGGTATGGCCCCCACGCTTTTCACTTCGTGTAATGCGCTGCCCCCCGAGGGGGCGCTGCGCCTGCGGCCCGGCAAAGCCGGTTCCGCGGCCCCTGCTGGAATAGTCTTGGCACCCGCGGGAGGCTTATGAGCCCATGGATCAGCGGCAACCAGTTCCGCCTGCTTGAAAACGGCGAAGAGTATTTCCCCCGCGTCTTTGCCTGCATTGCCGCCGCCGAGCGCGAGGTCGTGCTGGAAACCTTCATCCTGTTTGACGACAAGGTCGGCCGGGCGCTGCATGCCGCCCTGCTGCAGGCGGCCACGCGCGGCGTGCAGATTGACATCACCGTTGACGGCTATGGCTCACCCGACCTGTCGCACGAATTCATTTCTGCACTGACCGAGGCGGGTGTCCGGGTTCATGTGTTCGACCCCGGCCCCAGACTCTGGGGCTGGCGTACCAATCTGTTTCGCCGCATGCACCGCAAGATCGTGGTGGTCGATGGCCAGCGGGCCTTTGTGGGCGGCCTCAATTACTCGGCCGATCACCTGGCCGATTTCGGCCCCGCGGCCAAACAGGACTATGCGGTCGAAATTGAAGGCCCCATCGTCACCTTCATTCACGCCTTTGTGCACCGGGCACTGGCTGCCGGCCAGCGCAATGCGCAAGATAGTCTGGCCGGCCGGCTGCGTGAGCGCCTGTCCAGCCGCGCCCATTCGCTGGCCCGAAGCTGGGGGCTCGCCCCGCCAGGCCAGGCCGCGGCCGCTCCCGCCGGTGAAGCGGCAGCCATCTTCGTGACACGCGACAACCGCGAACACACCAACGACATCGAACGCCACTACCGCATTGCCATCCGCGTGGCCCGCCAGCGCATCGTGATTGCCAATGCCTACTTCTTCCCCGGCTACCGCCTGCTCAAGGAGATGCGCAAGGCGGCGCGGCGCGGCGTCGACGTGCGGCTCATCCTGCAGGGCGCGCCCGACATGCCCTTCGTCAAAACCGCCGCCAGCATGCTGTACCACCACCTGCTGGAAGCCGGCGTGCGCATTTACGAGTATTGCGAGCGACCGCTGCACGGCAAAGTCGCCGTGACCGACGATGAATGGGCCACCGTGGGCTCCAGCAACCTTGACCCGCTGAGCCTCTCGCTGAACCTGGAGGCCAACGTGATCATCCGCGACCGCGCCTTCAACCAGCACCTGAGCGCACGGCTGGACCACCTGATGCAACACGGCTGCAAGCAGATCGGCCCCGGGGACCTGGAGGAGTCGAGCGGCTGGCGCACCGTGCGCAGCTTTTTCCTGTTTCACCTGCTGCGCCGTTACCCGGCCTGGGCAGGCTGGCTGCCCGCGCATGCGCCGCGCATCACGCCAGCCCTCGCACCCGCCGACCCCAAGGGCAATACCTGCACCAGTACCGGCACCGGCACCGGCACCGCACAGGCAGACACCGTCAGCCGGGCGGACCCAACCATTTTGTGAGCAGTAAATGACCAACAGCCGCCCCGCAGTCCCGGCCTCGCGGCGCGAGGGCCGGCATAAATTCACCGCCAAAGCCTGGTGGCCGTGGTTCAAGCGCGGCGCCAGCGTGGTGTTCTTTGTGCTGGTGGCCGGCCTGCTGATCTCCCAGGCCCGCCATATCAAGTGGGACCAGGTGCTCACCTCGCTGCAGCGCTATCCGCTCAGCGCCGCCTGGGGCGCCGTGCTGCTCGCCCTGACGAGCTACGCGCTCTACAGCACATTCGACCTGCTGGGGCGGCATTACACCGACCACAACTTGCGGGCCCGTACCGTGATGACGATCACCTTCATCAGCTATGCCTTCAACCTCAACCTCGGCTCGCTGGTGGGCGGCGTCGCCTTCCGCTTCCGGCTGTATTCACGCCTGGGCCTGCCCACCGGCATCATCACGCGCATCATGTCGATAAGCATGCTCACCAACTGGATGGGCTATCTGCTGCTGAGCGGCCTCGTGTTCAGCCTGCGCCCCCCCGCCGTGCCCGCCGACTGGGGCATAAGCACGGACCACCTGCGTCTGATCGGTTTCGGTTTGCTGGCCGGCGCCGCATGCTACCTCGGCGTTTGCGCTTTTTCCCGCCCGCGCGTGCTGTGGGTGCGCGGCCACGGGATTGACCTGCCCTCGGTCAGGCTGGCCACCCTGCAATTGCTCATGGGCGCCACCAACTGGCTGGTGATGTCGGGCATTATTTTCATCCTGCTGCAGCACCGCATCGATTTTTCCGCCGTGGTCAGCGTGTTGCTGCTGGCCGCCATCGCCGGCGTGATCACGCACATACCGGGCAACCTGGGGGTGCTGGAGGCGGTCTTCGTGGCCCTGCTGTCGCACCAGATGGCCCAACATGAATTGCTGGCGGCACTGGTGGCGTACCGGCTTATTTACTACCTGATACCGCTGGGCATCGCGGCGGTGGCCTATCTCGTGATCGAAACCCGAGCCAAAAAGGCCGGCAGCCGCGCCAAAGAAGCCACTTAGCACTGCTTCATACCGCGCTCATGCCGCTCACTCCTGGCGTGGCTCAGGCTGACAGGCGCCCCAAAAAACATCTTCCGCCTTTTTAGAAGCTGTTAGGCGTCGTTATGCATCTTTAAAGACAGAAAAAATCCAATGCCGGTGTCTTTCGGGCAGCGGCGGAAGTCCGCCCAGACCTGAGCCGAGTAACACATGGGTGATCCTGACTCTCGATTTCCTCTTCGGCCCCCATGCATCGCCCGCGGTTCCGGGACAAGGAAATCGGGCGGCCCATCGAGGTGACTGCCAGCGCGATGGCTCAGGGGACTACGAATGAATGTGTTCTCCACCGCTTTCTTGCCAACGTTGCTGGATTTGCAAGGCATCTGCATGGGAGTGCGCTTTCACACCAAGCAGAATGCCGCCTGCACGGAGTCCGACTTCGTACTGCTCGACGCGCGAGTCCGGAATGCCCCAATTCTTGAGTATTCCCATGAGGCCGATCGCTACACCAGTCGCTGCGGAAGCTATCAGTGCTATGGCGAAGGGCCCGGCAACTATCCCGAAACCAGGAATCAGTAACACGCCCACAGCTGCAATTACCGGCGCAAGCGTGCCCACCGTCCCACCCACCGGACCACCCCACGTGTTGTTCGCCGGGTTGTTGATATCTGCTACAGCGGCCTTCTCTTCCAGATCAGTCGTATCTGGATAATCTGTGGTCGGGTTGTGGGCGGGAAAGTATCGTTGGCGAACTTCGTCGGACATGACCACATTGACATCGCTCTTGTCGTAGCCCAGGTCGACAACGGACTGGAAAGCGAGCTCCGCGCTGCCCTTGTCCTTGAACAAGCCAGTGACCATGGTCATCGCATTCTCCTTGTCGCAGTCAGAGCAGGGAACAACCTTGCTTTTGATTTTGAACCTACTGGTGCCAAGCAGATATACTGTATATTAATACAGTAGTTACACGGCAAAAAACCCGCCATCTGGCCGATGCCGCCAAATACCGCGCGTCCTGAACGTCGAGCGGCACGGTCAGGCACCAGTCCATGGGCGGCACCTGGTGAAAAAGAAAGGAGCAGCCATGGGCGTGATGAATGACCTGCTGACGAACGACCTCTTTCCCCAAGCCCGGCGGCCGGTCACGCTGCAGGGGCCGGCAGACCTGGAAGGGTTTCGCCGCGCCGCCCGCAGCCTGCTGGCCCAGCAGATGCTGCCCGAACAGGTCAGCTGGCAAAGTGGCGGCCCGGCCATGCAGAACCTGTTTGCCGCAACCGGCGAGGCCCAAGCCAGCGCACTGCCCCCGGCATTGGACGAAGCCCCGGCCATCAGCGTGCCGCCCGGGTTCTTCTCTCTGTGCCAGAGTGTCATCCTGCACCGCGACCCCAACCGTTTCGACCTGCTCTACCGCCTCCTGTGGCGCCTGGTGCATGAGCCCGGCCTGCGGCACGACCCGCTGGATGCCGACATGGCGAAGGCGCAGCTGCTCGCCCAGGCGGTGCACCGCGACATCCACAGGATAAAAGCTTTTGTGCGCTTTCGCACCGTACAGGACGACACCTTCAAAACCCGGCCAGAAGGCGGGCCGCTGCATGTGGCCTGGTTCGAACCCGAACACCACATCGTGCAGGCCGTCGCGCCTTTCTTTGCCCGGCGCTTCGCGCAAATGCGCTGGGCCCTCCTGACGCCCGAGTGCAGCGTGGAGTGGGATTACGCAGGCCCCCGCGCCCGGCACGCAGGAGCCTCGCTGCTCCCCGGCAGCGCGTCGGGGCAACTGCGCTTTGGCCCGGGCGCCAACAAAGAGGACGTACCTCCGCCCGACGCCGGCGAGCAGCGCTGGCTCACGTACTACCAGCACATCTTCAACCCCGCACGCCTGAAGCGCAGGACGATGCCCAAGGAAATACCGCGGGAAATGCCGCGCAAATACCGGCGCAACCGGCCCGAGGCCGAACTGATCCACACACTGGCAGCGGGCGCGTATGCGCGCAGCGCCAACGCGGTGATGCCGCGGACCGACCTGGCGCTGGCCCAACACAAATTGCGACTGTATTGACTGTATTAATGGCTGGAAACGATTGACTTTGTTGGGCTGTCATTTCACCGGCATGCCAGACCCGGGCGCGGGCAATACCGTATCGCGCCCATCCCGGTAACCGGGCGGCTGCGCCGGACGCACCGACGAATCACGCGGATCGGGCGGCGCGACAGGGTCAGAGGCCGGCGCCGTGCTGCGCCGGGCCGGGTTGCGGTTCAGCGGGTTTCTCAGCGGTACTGTCTGATCTGCGGTGGGAGGTCGGGGCTTGCCGTTTTGCAGGTCAGGATCTGCCGGCCTGGCCGTCTCCGGCGAAGACATGGGAGTCGGCGAAACAGACGGCGTCTGTGCAAGCGCCCATGGCCCGGCGAAGCCGCCGAGGGCAAGCATCAGGGCTGTGGTCAGGACATGATGGGGCTGCATGATCAATCTCCTGCTTTGCAAGTCACTTTACGCCGCCTCTGGGCGGTGCGCCAGTGATGGCCATCATGGTTGCGTAATGTCAGGTGCGGTGGCGGGAGTTTGCTTTGATGGGAGCTTGTTTTTGATGATGGTGCTGAGGGGCTTCTGAGGCTTGCTGGCCGGGTCTCGCCCCGGCGGGCGACTTACTTTTCTTTGCTTCGCTGTATGGACTGGGCACATACGCAACAGGTGTTCGGAGACATAGGAAACACTTCTTCAGCGCCATTGGCGCAAGGAGAAGGGCATGCCTTGGCAACCGAGAGACCTGATGGACATCAAACGCGAATTCGTGGCACTGGCCTTGCAAGAAGGCGCCAACCGGCGCGAGCTGTGTCGGCGCTTTGGCATTGGCGCGAAGGCCGCATATGCACTGC
>NZ_JBFUJO010000023.1:0-90728 GCF_056401355.1 Polaromonas sp. P4_F4
AACTCCGGAACTCCGGACTCGTCAGAACGTTGAAGAATTCCACCGCCTGGGTCGATCTCGCCCGGCGTCCAATGCTGCTGCAACGTTGATGCAAGACGCTTTGGGCATTACGATCCATGGTGGCTGGCCTTTGGGAAGATGGTTTGGGTGCTTCGTAAACAACCATCCTATCGACCCTTTGGTCAGCCATCTCCCTTTGCTTTCAAGCACTTACGCACGTCGCCGAAGGCCAACCTGCCAAAGTAAGTGCCATTCGCTCTAAGCCGACCTTCAAAGAACAAACCCGACCCCAGCCTGAGCGATCGCCACCCGCTCCCACCCGCGACCACCCAATTACAAACTACAAACAAATACGAATTGCCCTGCATCCGCTTTTCAGGTTCCGTCGTTTATCCCAGGTGCTGACCTGCAGCGCATTCAATCCATCAACGATTAAAGGAGCCCGACATGAATACGTTTTCCATCCGCAACTTCATCGCATTGCCCGTCCTGGGCCTGGCTTTGGCCGGTGCCGTGCTGGGCGCCGATATCCAGACCACACCGGTGCAGAACGCACAGATCGACGACTTCGCTGCCGGCAAAAAGGCCCTGGACGCCAAAAACTGGGCTGAAGCCGTGAGCAGCTTCAGCAAGGTCGTCGCCAGGAACCCCACGAATGCCGACGCCTACAGCTACCTCGGTTATTCCAACCGCTGGCTGGGCAAATACGACGAGGCCTTTGCCGCCTACGGCAAGGCGCTGGCGCTGGACCCCAGGCACAAGGGCGCGCTGGAATATTCGGGCATCGCCTACCTGAAGACCAACCAGAAAGCCCAGGCCGAAATCCAGCTCGCCAAGCTGCAGGCCATCTGCGCGACCTGCGAGGAAACCAGCGACCTGGCCAAGGCCGTTGCAGCGGCCAAATAACCCAAAAGCCTTGCCCTTTGCCGCCCTGCCATCCTGGCAACCCGCCGGGATGGTTTCTCGCCTCGTCTCGATCCTGATCCCTTCCCATTGCCCCGGGAGGCTTGCCGTAGCCCGTCCCGGCCTATGAAACGGGTGTCGCAGCATTGACAGAACCTTTCACGAAACTTACAGTAAAGTCTCTGCACGGAGGCTTTATGTCAGACCCTTCCAGATACCATCCGCACCACATCACGTTGGTACACCTGCAGCGTGTCAAGAACTGGCGTGTGGCCCAGCATGGGGCGCACCCTGTGGAATGCCAGGTGTGGGAGGCTGTGCTGACCTTGTGGGTGATGGGATGGACAGGCTGGCTGCCTGCTTACACCTTTGAGGCCCCCTGGGCGTATCCGCTGTGCCTGCTGGGTGTTTTCGCACCGCGGCTTTATGTGCACTGGCGGGCACATGCCCATGCCAGGCAGCTCATCCGGTGCGAATGGCTGGATCTGGTGCGCTGACTTCGCCTGACCGCGCTCAACGGGCAACCGAAGGCAGCCAAGGGCAAACAACACCATCGGTCAGGCTCTTGCCGTTGAGGGGCGCTTGAGCGATGGGTCAAGCGCCGCCTTTGCGCCCAGGTTTTCTGAACTTTGGCGGAAAGTACCACCAAGCCGCCACCACAAGCAAGCCGAACAATGTGTATACCGCACTGAAAACCCATGGTGGTGCCTCGTAGAAAAGCAGGCGCTGAACCCAATACTCAATGAAACTCTCGCGGTAGAACGTGGATCCGGCCTGTATTCGAAGCCAGACTTCCGCTGCTGTCAGTGGGCAGATGATGCCCAGCCACGACTCGGCGACAACAAGCCCTATTGCCGCGATGTGCCCGAGGCGAAACCACAGGCTGTTGACCCAACGCCAGGCCCGCAAGTTGCCGGCGACGATTAGAAGCAGGCCACCGACAACGAACAGGACCACAGCGAAATGCAGGACCAGCACCGCGTCCGCGAGAAGCTGATACGGCAGCGATGCAGGCATTTCGGAGGCGCCTAACATTCGACGTGAAGCGGGACCGACGTGTGGGCTCGCGGAGCGCGACCATACCCCTGGCCGTGGAGCCGGCCCATGCCCCTGGGCCTCGCATCGACGGAGGGGTCAGGCCTCACGCGATTCTCCGCGCTGCGCTGCGAGCAGGACAAGTGTCTGGCGATCAGGCTCGCCCTGGTAATACCTGTTCAACGCCTGACCGAAAAGCGAATCCGGGCCCTCCACCTGGGAAAAGAGCGTCAGGCAGGACCGGAATTTGGCGGCGTCAACGTCGCCCAGGACTTGAGTCGCACTCACACCAGGAAGCGCGTTCAGGGCTGACACGCACTCCTTGAGCCTTGGGCCCAGCAACGGATGCCCGATATATGCGCGCGCCTCCGCGATTGACTTGATCGCATAGAAGGCCGACATCGCACTCGAACCTAAACCCTGCAGCTGAGGCAGGATGTACCAAATCCAGTGCGTTCGCTTCTTTCCTGCGCGGAGTTCACCGAGGGCTCGCTCGTAGTCACTCGCCTGGGCCTGAACGAAGCGGTCGAGGTTGTACGGGTCAGGTGGTTCGTTTGACATGAGGCTGGCGTTGCGACATGGGGTGTTTCGTGAAGCCTGGACAAAAATGGTTTCGTGAACTCGGGTGGCCCGTCCCTCAAAGCCAAACTATCGCTCAGTTTCTTGCACTTGTGGGGGAGTCCATATAGGAATGGTTAGGTGGCATTCTCGCCTCAAAACTCAACGGTGCGTGCAGACACTGCGCGGCCGGTGACGAGCTCTCCGACGGCAATGGGAAGCTTGAAGCGACGTGGCCCAGCACTTCCCGGATTGACGTAGAGGACCCCATCGCGCTCGTTGACCAGTGGCTTGTGCGAGTGACCGGAAACGACAACACGCACTCCAGCGGCACTTGGATCGATATCGATTTGAGCAAGATCGTGCACAACGTAGACAAACACCTCGCCAACCTGCAGAAATTCGGTCTCTCGCAGACGTTCCGCCCATGAGCCCTTGTCGTTGTTGCCTCGCACCGCAGTGACCGGCGCAATGGCTGCGAGTTCTTCGAGGATCCTCGGATCGCAGATGTCGCCGCCGTGAACGATGTAGTCACTACCTTGCAGAAAAGCTCTTGCCTCAGGCCGAAGAAGACCGTGCGTGTCAGAGATGAGGCCTACGCGGAGCATGGCACCGGGCTTTGGTGGCACTTAGACAAGATGGCTTGGCAGCGGGAGGCGGGCGAAGCCCGCTGGAAGCTGTCCGCTCGATGGAAGGCTTAGGCGCGTATTCACGGTACCGGCTCCAACATGCCGCCTCATGGCTTATAGGCAATGACCTCAATCTCAATCTTGGTGTCGACCATGTTTTTCGCCTGCATTGTCGAGCGCGCCGGCCTCTTTCCAGGGAAGAACTCGCTGTAGGCGCGATTGAATTCATCGAAGTCGCGTGCGTCATCGAGCCAAACCATGGTCTTCACCACGTCCTCCAGCGTGCAGCCGGCCAATGCAAGTGCGTAAGCGACATTCGTCATCGTCTGGCGCGTTTGAGCTTCAATGCCCCCGGCGATCATGTTGCCGTTTTCGTCCCTGCCTACTTGGCCGGACACAAACACAAAGCCGCCGGCCTTTGTCGCCAGTGAGCGCGGCAGCGTTCGTGTACCCGCATTACTCTCCTCGAAGTATTCAATGGTCATTTTCGGCACCTTTCGCGAAGAAGGACTCATCGATTCTGTGCGACCGGGCTATTCACGCCCACCTCATAGTCTCGGCAGAACCAACCGTCTGCCCAAGATTGTCCCGCGTTGGCTGAGTCTCCGCAATCACGTTACGTGTCCCGCAAGCACGGTTTTTTGTTTGCCGACATGGCCGGGGCGGCACACGGTAAGGCCGGTGCGCTGGCCGGCCTGGTCTACTGCACCGCAACACGCGCGAAGTCACGCGGACATGCCCTGCACTGCAAGGCTGGCCAACCCATGCGCAAATCAAATACACAAATACAACTTACTGCCGCGCCATCCGGATATTGGCCGGCAGGGCCTGTGGATGGCTGGTGCGAAACGGGTTGATGTCCAGCCCGCCGCGGCGGGTGTAGCGGGCGTACACCGACAGTTTCAGGGGTTTGCAGCGCGTCCACACATCCATGAAGATGCGCTCCACGCACTGCTCGTGAAATTCGTTATGGTTGCGAAAGCTCACCAGGTATTGCAGCAGGCCCTCCTGGTTGATTTGCGGCCCCGAGTAGCTGATTTGCACACTGCCCCAGTCAGGCTGCCCCGTCACCAGGCAGTTGCTCTTGAGCAGGTTGCTGGTCAGCACCTCGCTCACGGGCTGCTCTTCAAAGCTGGCAGTCAGCACCTCGGGCGCGGGCGTGTAGCGCGTGCACTCGACGTCGAGCCGGTCCAGGCTCAGGCCGTCGAGTTCATGCACCGGCTCACGGTCAAAGAGTTCGGGCAGCAGCAGCTTCACGCCCACCGAAGACGGCGAAGGCGCGCCGCGCCACGCGGCTTCGCTGATGTCCGCGCGTATGCGTGCCTGCACCTCGCCGGCATTGGCAAAGCGGGTGTTGTTGAAACTGTTCAGGTAGAGCTTGAAGGACTTGCTCTCGACGATGTTCGGCGTTTCACAGGGCACGGTGATGTGTGCCAGCGCCAGCTGCGGCTTGCCGCGCGCATTGAGCCAGCTCAGCTCGAACGCGGTCCAGATGTCGGCGCCAAAAAAAGGCGGTATTCCGGTGACGCCGATTTCGGCACGTTTTCCCGCACGGGGAATCGGAAAGAGCAAGGAGGCATCGTACTGGTCAACATAGGCCGATGCCTTGCCGAGCTGGGAGTGTTCAGGGGTGTTCATGGGTCGTAAATTCTCTGATCATCTTGATCAATGTAGCTGACCGCGCCGTGAAGGGCCGCGCCGGGCAAGTGAAGACCCTTTTACTAAGGAAAGGGGCAGCGTGCCGCCGAAGACAGGCGAAGCGACAGGCGTGAGGGCCATATCAAGTTGTGGCCTGAAAGTGCGGAATCAATAGCGCCAGCAGGCGGTCCACCACGCCGGGCGGCAAATCATGGCCCATGCCCTCGATGCCGGCCAGTTTCGCGCCCGGAATGCGGCGGGCGAGGTCTTCGCCGCAGGCAAATGGCACCAGCGGATCGGCCTTGCCATGCACCACCAGCGTAGGCACGGCGATGCGAGCCAGCGCTGCGGCACGCGTGCTGTCGGCCACGGCGGCCGCCATCTGGCGGGCAATGCCCCGCGGGTGGTAGCTGCGCTCGGTCGCGGCCGTCACGCGTTCGCGCAGCATCGCGTCATCCATGGGAAAGCCGGGGCTGCCGATGGCCTTGAAGAGTCTGACCGTATGGTCAATGGCGGCCGGCATGCCCTTGCCCGCCGGGCGGCTGAGCAGCGCTCGCGTCACCGCGGGCCGGGCTTCAGGCAGGCCGCGCGCGCTGCTGGAGCTCATGATGCAAGAAAGACTGAGCGCACGCCCAGGGGCCAGCAGCGCAATCCGCTGCGCGATCATGCCGCCCATGCTCACGCCGACCATGTGCGCCTTGTCGATTTGCAGCGCATCGAGCAGGCCCAGCGCATCGCGCGCCATGTCCTCCACGCTGTATGGCGGTGTGATGCGCAAGCCAATCCGGTACTTGAGCCCTTCCCACAGCAGGTTGGGTGTTCCCAGGTGGTCAAAGTGCTGGCTTAACCCGGTATCGCGGTTGTCAAAGCGCACCACGCGAAAGCCGGCGTCCTGCAGGCCCTGCACCAGCTCCGGCGGCCAGGCGATCAGCTGCATGCCTAGGCCCATGATGAGCAGCACCGCAGGCCGGCCCGTGGCGTCGCCCGGGTGGGTGTCTTCGATTTCTATATCGATGTGGTTGGCTCTTATCTTCATGATGGTGATTATGTACACCCCTGTTGAGGCTCACTTCGTGTAGCCTCCTCTCCCCTTGCAGGGGACGGGCGCCTGCGGGCCGGCGTAGCCGGACCCGCGGCCCCCGCAGGTAGGATCCGCCGCCCTCAGCGGGGGCCGCGGAACTGGCTTTGCCAGGCCGCAGGCGCCGCCCCCTTGAGGGGGGAACAGGCTACACGAAGTGAGCCTGGACGGGGGTGTTAAGTGAACTCCCGTTCACGCAGCCACTTGGTGGCAATCCACTTTTCTCCGGCCTTCACGGGCTCGCCGCCGTGCTTGGTGAGGCTGGCGGGATTCGCATTCGGGTAGCTGAAAAAAACCGCGGTGCCGCGGCGGGGTTTCACCTGCAGGGAAATGTCCGGAAATACCGTGGCGCCGCCCTGCTCCGGCTCGTTCAGGTACATGATCAGGGTTGCCACGCGCTGCCCGCCCCGCTGCAGTATGGCAGGCGTGCCGGGCTCGGCCGGATCGAAGTAATCGTAGTGGGGCTTGTACTGGGCGCCCTGCCGATAACGCAGCACCTGCAGGCCCTCGCCCTTGTGCACCGGCCAGTCCAGCAGCCTGGCAATGCGCGCTTCGACGCGCTGCACCACCGGATTCTCGCCACGCGCAAAAAACATGCCCTGGCTGGTGCGGTCACGGTTGCGCTCCTCACCGCCGGTCTTGGTGTTCACTGTCAGTGAGCGCGACAGGCGCGGCCGCGCCGCCTCCATCAGGGCCTCGCATTCGCTGTCGCTGAGCAAATTGCCGAACACCACCAGATCGGGCACCTGCAGGCGCTGGAGCACTTCAACCCAGCGGTCTCCGGCGTCCAGCATCGTGCCGGACCCACCCGCCGGCAAGGGGGGCAAGGCAAACGCCGCTTGCTCCGCCAGCGTCAGTCGCAAGGCACGGCAGGCCGTGGCATGCTGCCAGCCGGCGTCCAGCATCGCCTGGAAGATGGCGGCCCGGGGGTGACCCAGCGCCGTTTGCGCGGCTACCCAGGCCCGCAATTCGCGGCTGACAGGCTGGGCGCTGGCGGGTTGCTGCTTCACACCGGGCCTGTCTAGCGCTTCAGGCCGCCTGCCGGCGCCGGAACACGAGGCGGTCGGCCTCCGATGCGGCGGGGTCAAAGCGGTAACCTTCGGCAGCAAAGCCTTCCAGCTTCTTGACCGTGGCCAGTTTGTGCTCGGTGGCATAGCGCACCATCAGGCCGCGGGCGCGCTTGGCCATGAAGCTGATGATTTTGTACTTGCCTGCCCTGAACTCCTCGAAGACACAGCTCACCACGCGTGGCTTGAGTGCCTTGCGGTCGACCGCCTTGAAATACTCTTCGCTCGCCAGGTTCACGATAACCGGCGAGGTGTGGGCGGCGGCGCGCTGATTGAGGTAATCGGCAATTTGCGAGCCCCAGAACTGGTAGAGATTTTTACCCTGGCCGGTAGCCAGCGCAGTGCCCATCTCCAGCCGGTAAGGCTGCATCCAGTCGAGCGGGCGCAGCACACCGTACAAGCCGCTGAGGATGCAGACATGGTCCTGCGTCCAGCCGAGCTGCTGCTCGCTCAGGGTCTTCGCGTCCAGTCCCCCGTAGACATCGCCATTGAAGGCCAGCACGGCCTGTTTGGAGTTTTTGGCCGTGAATTTGGGGGACCACGCCTGGTAGCGCGCGAAATTCAGGCCGGACAGCGCATCCGACAGCTTCATCAGCGTGCTGATCTGCTGCGGCGTTTTTGTCTGGAGCACGTCAATCAACTCAGCCGACTGGCGTGTGAACAGCGGCTTGGTGTACGTGGAGACGTGCGGGGGGGTGTCGTAGTCCAGTGATTTGGCAGGCGAAATGAGAAACAGCATGGTCCGGCAAAATTAAATTGACAAGCAAGCCTGTGACTGTACGACAGCCAGCGCCCCGAAAGACCGGAAGGCTGCGACAAGCCCTCCCGCACGGGGAGCAGGTTTCTCAGCGCAAGTCGCTAGCCAGCGACGCCAGCGATTCCGCCGGAATCATCGTGTGCGCCGGGTAATTGGTATGGTCGCAGCCCAGCTTGACGCTGGCTCCGGCCTTGACGGCGGCGCACATGGCGGGGTCCAGCTCGAAACGCACAAAATGCACGGCCGAGGTTTTCTCGTCGTTTTCGCGGTCCATGTCTTCGTCGGCAATCGCATAGACGCGGGCGTGGCCTTCCACCTCGACAAACAGGCGGTCTTCCACGCCGATCAAGCGGGCCAGCTCACGCTTGCGCTCGTTGACATCGGGGTACTCCAGCATCATGGTGGCCTTCCAGTTGCTGCCGTCGGGCATCAGGGGCGCATAGGCCTCGATCTCCTGCTCAATGCCTTCTACCTCAAAGATTTTTTCGAGACGCAACATTTCCTGGATCTGGTAGCGGATGCTGGTCTCGCTCTCGAACTGCACGTTGATGTACTCGCCCAGGCGCACGCTGCGCAGCTTGCGGTGGGCCATGATGGCGGCCTTGTGTTCCTTGCGGTACTTGCTGTATGCCTCAAGCGTCATCAGAGACTCGCGCGTGATTTTTCCGGTGGTTTCCATGGGATGCATCCAGGTTTGTGGCGGTTACTTCAGGCCATACGCCGTGCGTATCAGCGTCAGCGGATGTTTTTGCGGCGGCGCGCCCAGGTTGTTGACGTCAAAGCCCTGGGCAATGTGGTGGCCACCCAGCGGGCAGTCACTGCTGATGACATCGGGCAGGCCGCCATCCTTGTGGTTGGCCATGGCCTTGAACAGCGGCTTGCCGATTTTCATCGCCTGCTGGTGGTAGGGCACCTTGACGCCGAAGGTGCCGGCATGGCCCGAGCAGCGCTCGTGCGTCTGCACGCTGGTGCCGGGCACCATCTTGAGCATTTCCTCGGTTTTCTTGCCGATGTTCTGCACCCGGCCGTGGCAGGGAATCTGGTAGCTGATCTTGCCCAGCGGCGTGGGAAACTCGGTCTTCAGCAGGCCGTCACGCTTGCGCGCCATCAGGTACTCGAAGGGATCCCACATGTGCTCCTTGACCAGTTGCACCTCGGCGTCATCCGGGTACATCAGCGGGATCTCCTGCTTGAACATCAGCGTGCAGCTGGGCACGGCGCTCAAAATGGCGAAGCCGTCGCGGGCGTATTTGGCCAGCACCGGAATATTGGCCTCCTTGCTGGTGTTCACCGAATCCAGGTCGCCCAGCTCCAGCTTGGGCATGCCGCAGCACTTTTCCTTTTCCACCAGCACATAGGGCACTTCGTTGTGGTCCAGCACCTTGAGCAGGTCGTGGCCAATGCCCGGTTCGTTGTAGTTGATGTAGCAGGTCGAATAGATCACGACCTTGCCCGGCGTCTTGGCGCCGTCCTTCACCGGATGCGGCGGTGACTCCAGTGCACCCGAACGGAATTTTTGCGTGGCCAGCTCGGGCAGCCAGGCGTTTTTGTCGACGCCCAGCACCTTTTCCATCACGGCGCGCGCGGGCTTGGTCTTGTTGACCGCGTTGGCCACCTGCACCACGATGGGAATGCCGGCAAATTTGCCATGCACATCGGTGGAGGCCAGAAACCGCTCACCCGCGCCGACCTCGCCCTTCTTGAACTTGATGGCCTTGGCGCGCAGCATGGTGTGCGGGAAGTCGACGTTGAACTCGTGCGGCGGCACATACGGGCACTTGGTCATGTAGCACAGGTCGCACATGTAGCACTGGTTCACCACCTTCCAGTAGTCCTTTTTCTCCACCCCGTCGACTTCACCGGATTTGCTCTCGTCCACCAAGTCAAACAGGGTAGGGAATGTGCCGCACAGGCTCACGCAACGGCGGCAACCATGGCAGATGTCGAAGATGCGCTCCAGTTCATGAAAGGTCGCTTCCTCGTTGTAGAACTGCGGATTTTTCCAGTCAATTGCATGACGGGTAGGTGCTTTCAGATTGCCTTCTGTAGCCATGGCGCTGTCTCTCGTTTTGAGGATGAAGGTTTAAGAAATGACTCTGCGGCACTGGGGCTTTCGCGGCAGAACTCTTTCTTAAACTCGCTACCCCGGGGATAGCGAGCAGCAGGTACGGACTGTACGGACGACCCCGGACGTCGCCCGGGTGAGCTACCCGAGACGACGCCGCCCTGCAGCCGTTCCAGCACCGGCAGGGCCGGCGCGCCTGGTCAGTCCGCTGGTCAGTCCACCAGTTCGGCCAGGGCCTTGGTGTAGCGGTTCGCATGCGAACGCTCGGCCTTGGCCAGGGTTTCAAACCAGTCCGCTACTTCGTCGTGACCTTCATCGCGCGCGGTTTTGGCCATGCCCGGGTACATGTCGGTGTACTCGTGGGTTTCGCCTGCTATGGCAGATTTGAGGTTGTCGCGGGTGGCGCCGAAGGGCATGCCGGTGGCGGGGTCGCCGCACTGCTCCAGCCATTCCAGGTGGCCGTGGGCGTGGCCGGTTTCACCTTCTGCAGTCGAGCGAAACAGTGCTGACACATCGTTCTGGCCTTCAACGTCGGCCTTGTTTGCGAAATACAGATAGCGGCGGTTGGCCTGTGATTCGCCGGCAAACGCGGCTTTCAGGTTCTCTTCCGTCCTGGAGCCTTTAAGAGCAGCCATGGAAATCTCCTTCGTGGGTTGATGAATACCTTGCTTGAAGCCTCGGGCAAAGCCAGCCGAAGACGATTCAACCTTAGCGCTGTTGGCGTGACGCGTCCAGTTGCCGCAATCAATGATTGAAATAGCCAATAGCTATCAATAATCACATATTGATAACCATAGACAATTTTTGCAAATGTTAGCAGGATCTGGGCGACGGCCCCAAAAACGCGGCTGCAAGCCAATGGCATTGACGTGATCGACGTGACGGATCACCATATCTTCAAGAGCATTTATTCGCAATGACCGGCCCGAAGTTGCCGCGAGAGCTGGCCAGGGATTGCAGTAGAAAATCGTGCAAGTACATGCAGAAATGCAGGCAGGAGGGACACCACCCATGCAAGAAGAACATCCGGACTACGCCGAAACCGCCTTCACCAACGGTTATGAATTCACGCAGGGCACCGGCTACCATCTGCCCGAATACCCGTTTATCGCGCCACCCGAACTCACCTCGGGCGAGATCAAACGCCACCCGATTGTCATCGTGGGCGGCGGCATCACCGGCCTGACGCTGGCCTGCCTGCTGGCGCATTACGGTGTGCCGGCGGTGCTGCTCGACGAAGACAACACGGTGGGCGTCAAAGGGGCTTCGTCACGCGGCATTTGTTACGCGCAAAAGACACTCGAAATCTTCAAGCGCCTGGGCATTTACGGGCGCATTGCCGCCAAGGGCGTGCAGTGGAGCGTGGGACGCACCTTTGCCGGCGAGGACGAGGTCTACAGCTTCGACCTGCGCCAGCAGCAAACCCACTCCCTGAGCAAGGAACCGCCCTTCATCAACATCCAGCAGTTTTATGTGGAAGGTTTTCTGGTCGAGCGGATCTACCAGCTGGCCCAGGCCCAACCGGGCGTGGAGCTCCGATGGCGCCAACGGGTTACCGGGTTTGAGCAGAATGCCGAATTTGCGACGCTTTCCATAGACACCCCGGCCGGGGCCTATTCGCTGCAGGCCGACCATGTAATTGACTGCACCGGCTCCCACAGCCCGTTTCGCAACTGGTGCCAGGCCACGGCCGCCGCCAAAAAGGGCGACGACCGCTGGTGCATTGCCGACGTGCGTTTCAGCAACCCGCCGCCCGCAGAGCGCCACACCTGGATTGAGGCGCCGTTCAACGAGGGCCGAGCCGTCTGGCAGCACCTGATGGCCGACGGCGTCTGGCGCATCGACTACCAGATGCCGCCCGATGCCGACCTGCAATCGATGAGCCGTGAAGATGTCGTGCGCGCCCGGCTGAACGCCCAGTTCAAGCGCGAGCTGAGTCCGGAGGAATGTGAAATCGTCTGGGTGGGCCCTTACGCCTACCGCAGCGAATGCCTGGACATGCTGCGCCACGGCCGGGTATTTTTTGCCGGCGATGCCGCCCATGTGGTCAGCCCCTTTGGCGCGCGCGGCGGCAACTCGGGGGTGCAGGATGCCGACAACCTGGCCTGGAAGCTGGCCGCGGTGGTGGAGGACCGCGCCGCGCCCCAGTTGCTGGACAGCTACAGCGACGAGCGGCGTGAGGCCGCACAGTTCAACATGCGGGTCACCAACCGCACCACACGCTTTTTGCGTCCCACCGATGGCGCGGAACGCCTGTTTCGCAACGCCGTCCTGAGCCTGGCCAGGCAGCATGTATTTGCCCGGCAACTGGTCAACACCGGCCGCATGTCGACCCCCAACACCTACACCCAATCCAGCGTGTGCGGCAAGACCGGTGGACTGGCCACGCAAAACTGCGCCCTCACCTGGCCCGACGGGACCCGGGGCGAGCTGATTGACCTGCTCAACTGGGCCGGCAGCCGCCTGCTGCTGCTGGTGTTTGGCGACCTGCCCGTCGCCGCCGCCCGGCGGCTCCAGGAGCTGGCCGTGCAAACCGACGTACGCTGCGTGCAGGTGATTCCCCCCGACAGCCGGGCCAGCGCTGTGGAACATGTGATTGACCAGGAGGGTCATCTGCAGGCCAGCTGCCACGTCTTTGGCCATGCCTGGGCACTGCTGCGGCCCGACAGCTACGTGGCCGCGACCGGCGAAAGCATTGACACCTCGCTGGTGCATGCCATTGCCATGGCGCTTGGCACCCATTGGAGCCTGCACGGAGAAACCGCATGAAAACCAACGTCAACTTCCAGGATGCCGATGCGTTTTACGAATCCCTGCTCGACGCCCACCAGGGCCTGAGCCGGGAGCAGTCCGAGCTGCTCAATGCCCGCCTGATCCTGCTCATGGCCAACCAGATTGGCAACACGGCGCTGCTGCAAGCCTGCATCGCGGCTGCGGGCGAGGCAGCGACCCGGCCCGCCATGGCCCCGCACTTGCACGGGATTTGAATCGGGCGCATTCTCTGGATACGCCTGTCACGGCGTTTCCCGGGAGTCCATCATGGGTGCTTCACTTGTCCGGACGCTTCTTGCCTTGTCCCTTGCTTTAGCGCTGGCCCCGGGAGCGCTCACTGCGTCACTCGCTGCGAGCCCACCGCCGCCGCCCACGGTTCAGGCTGTGATCGATGCCCTGAGCAAGGCCAACGCAGCGGTTGTCGGCATCCAGGTAACCGCCATTCCGGATGCCCGGTCAATACAGACACTGGGACGGGAGCGCACCGGCTCGGGCGTGGTGATCGGAACCGATGGCCTGGTCCTGACGATCGGCTACCTGATGCTCGAAGCGCAGCGAATCGAGGTCGTCACGCAGGACAACAAGAGCTTGCCGGCCACCGCTGTGGCTTACGACATCGCCACAGGTTTTGGCCTGGTCAGGCCGCTGCTGCCCTTGCGCGGCGTGGCACCCGTGACGCTGGGAAATTCCCAGGACGTCACGCCCGGTGAATCACTGATGGCCGCCACCGGGGCAACCGTCGACGGCGAAGAAGGTGACGTGAGCATGACGCAGCTGGTCAGCAAGCGCGCTTTTTCGGGCAACTGGGAGTACCACATCGACACCGCGCTGTTCACCAGCCCGCCGGTCACCGCAGGCCAGGGTAACCACAGCGGCGCGCCGCTGTTCAACCAGAAGGGCGAGCTGGTCGGCATAGGCTCCCTGCTGGTGATGGACGCCAGCGGCGAAAACCGCCGCCTGCCCGGCAACATGTTCGTCCCCATCGATCTGCTCAAGCCCATCCTCGCTGAAATGCAGCAGTCGGGCAGCAGCCGCCAAAGCCACCGGCCGTGGCTGGGCCTGACGTCGAATGACCACGAGGGGCGCGTGCAAATCATGCGCGTCAGCGCGGACAGTCCGGCGGAGAATGCCGGCCTGCAGCCAGGCGTGGTGGTACTGGCCGTGGACGGCACCGAAGTCACGACGCTGGAGGGTTTTTACAAGAAACTGTGGGCACGGGCGGCGCCCGACGAGCCGGTCACGCTCACAGTGCGCCAGGGCGATGAAGTCAAGACCATTGTCATCAACCCCGAAGACCGGATGCTGACGCTGAAGAAACCCCCGGGTATCTGAGGGCGCAAAGTGAGGGCTCAACGTGAGGGCGCAAAGACCGGTGATGGCGCAGATAGGGACCACACGGGCACCGACTGGCCAGTCGAATAAAATCGGGGCAGTTACCTCCAACACCAAGCGGCATCCCGGATGCCGCTTTTCCATTGCCCCATGACCAACGCCGCCATCCCCACCCCCGCCAGCCCCGCTCCCGACACCGCCAAGGCGCCTGTTCCCACGCCCGGGCTGGACAGCCTGGCCAAGTCCTTTGAACCGGCGGCCATTGAAAGCCGCTGGGGCCCGTTGTGGGAGCAGAGCGGGCAGTACGAGCCCACGCTGGATGCGGCCAAACCGTCGTTTTCCATCCAGCTGCCACCGCCCAATGTCACCGGCACGCTGCACATGGGCCATGCGTTCAACCAGACCATCATGGACTCGCTGACGCGCTACCACCGTATGCGCGGCCACAACACGCTGTGGGTGCCCGGCACCGACCACGCCGGCATTGCCACGCAAATCGTCGTGGAACGGCAGCTGCAGGGTGAAGGCAAAAGCCGCCACGACCTGGGACGCAAGAACTTTGTCGCCAAGGTCTGGGAGTGGAAAGAGGAATCCGGCTCGACCATCACACGCCAGATGCGCCGCATGGGCGACTCGGTGTCGTGGAAGCACGAGTACTTCACCATGGACCCCAAGATGTCCACGGTGGTCACCGAGACCTTTGTGCGGCTGTATGAGCAGGGCCTGATCTACCGCGGCAAGCGCCTGGTCAACTGGGACCCGATCCTCAAGTCCGCCGTGTCCGACCTGGAAGTGGAGAGCGAAGAGGAAGACGGCTTCCTCTGGCACATCCGCTATCCGCTGGCCGATGGTTCCGGCTCCCTGACGGTCGCCACCACCCGCCCCGAAACCATGCTGGGCGACGTGGCGGTGATGGTCCATCCCGAAGATGAACGCTACAGACACCTGATCGGTCAGCTTGTGAAGCTGCCGCTGTGCGACCGCGAGATCCCGGTGATTGCGGACGACTATGTCGACAAGGAATTCGGTACCGGCGTGGTCAAGGTCACGCCCGCGCACGACACCAACGACTATGCCGTGGGCCAGCGCCACCAGTTGCCCATCATCGGCGTGCTGACGCTGGACGCCGCGATCAACGACAACGCACCTGAAAAATACCGCGGCCTGGACCGCTTCGATGCCCGCAAGTCGGTGGTGGCCGACCTCGAGGAGCAGGGCCTGCTGGTGGAAGTGAAGAAGCACAAGCTCATGGTGCCGCGCTGCGCCCGCACCGGCCAGGTGATCGAGCCCATGCTGACCGACCAGTGGTTTGTCGCCATGACCAAGGTCAGCGACCAGGACCCGACCGGCAAATCCATCGCGCAAAAAGCCATCGACGCCGTCGAGAGCGGTGCCGTGAAGTTTGTCCCCGAACAATGGGTCAATACCTATAACCAGTGGATGGGCAACATCCAGGACTGGTGCATTTCGCGCCAGCTCTGGTGGGGCCACCAGATCCCGGCCTGGTATGACGAAGAGGGCAAGGTCTACGTGGCGCGCGACGAGGCCGAAGCGCAGCAGCAGGCACCCGGCAAGAAGCTCACGCGCGACGAAGACGTGCTCGATACCTGGTATTCCTCGGCGCTGGTGCCCTTCTCATCCATGGGCTGGCCCGAGAAGACCAAAGAACTGGACCTGTTCCTGCCATCCAGCGTGCTGGTCACCGGCTACGACATCATCTTTTTCTGGGTCGCCCGGATGATCATGATGACCACGCATTTCACCGGCCAGGTGCCCTTCCACCATGTGTACATCCACGGTCTGGTGAAGGATTCCCACGGCAAGAAGATGAGCAAGTCCGAAGGCAATGTGCTGGACCCGGTCGACCTGATTGACGGCATTGAACTAGCGCCGCTGCTGGACAAGCGCTCACAGGGCCTGCGCAAGCCGGAGACCGCCCCCCAGGTGCGCAAGAACACCGAAAAAGAATTTCCCGCCGGCATTCCAGGCTATGGCGCCGATGCGCTGCGCTTTACCTTCGCCTCGCTGGCCAGCCTGGGCCGCAGCATCAACTTTGACAGCAAGCGTTGCGAGGGCTATCGAAACTTCTGCAACAAGCTCTGGAACGCCACGCGCTTTGTGCTGATGAACTGCGAAGGCCAGGACTGCGGCCTGGCACAACACACCAAGGCGCAATGCGCACCCGGTGGCGAGTTTGAAAATTACCTGAGCTTCTCGCAGGCCGACCGCTGGATTTCATCGACCATGCAGCGTGTCGAAGCCGACGTGGCCAAAGGCTTTGCCGACTACCGCCTCGACAACGTGGCCGGCAGCATTTACCAGTTTGTCTGGGACGAGTTCTGCGACTGGTACCTGGAAATTGCCAAGGTGCAGATCCAGACCGGCACGGATGCGCAAAAGCGCGCCACGCGCCGCACGCTGATCCGCACACTGGAAGGCGTGCTGCGCCTGGCGCATCCGCTGATTCCCTTCATCACCGAAGAGCTGTGGCAAAAAGTGGCACCGGTGGCGGGCCTCAAAAAAGGCCCCTTGATCGGCCAGGCCGCCTACCCGCAAAGCCAGCCGGAAAAAATCGACCCGCAAGCCGAAGCGCATGTGGCCAAGCTCAAGACGCTGGTCGATGCCTGCCGCAACCTGCGCGGCGAAATGAATGTCTCGCCCGCCACGCGCCTGCCGCTGTTTGTGCTGGGCGACACCGCCTTCATGAACAGCGTGGCGCCCGTGCTCAAGTCATTGGCCAAGCTCAGCGAAGTCAAGGTGTTTGAGGACGAGGCCGCCTGGGCCGCCGCCGCCCAGGCGGCGCCCGTCGCGGTCGTCGGCGAAGCACACATCTGCCTGCACATGGAAGTGGATGTGGCTGCCGAAAAAGCGCGGCTGGGCAAGGAAGCGACCCGCCTGGAAGGCGAGTTGGTCAAGGTCAACGCCAAGCTCGCCAACGAGGCCTTTGTCACCAAAGTGCCCCCTGCCGTGCTGGAGCAGGAGCGCAAACGCCTGACCGATTTCACGGCGACGCTGGAAAAAATCAGGGACCAGCTGGCGCGCCTGGCATAAGCGCATAGGCAGCGCATAGGCAGGCCGGAGCCGCTGTGCCGGCGCCGGGGCAGGCCAACCGCCTACACCGAGAGGTCCGGTTCGGGCCACTGCGACAGTGAGGCTGCGGCGGGCAGCGAATCCAGCCCGCTTTGTGGCGCCCCGATGGCTTCATGCATGCGGTGCGCCACATACCAGCTCGCACGCAAGCGCGCCTCCCGCGTGTACGACCCGAGGCGCGGGGTGGCAAACAGGTTCTTCAGGCCCTTGAGCGGCGAGGTGTCGCCCACAAAACCGGGTTCGACACCATCGAGAATGCAGGCCTCGATGCGGCCATCGCCCAGCGCTGCAGCCAGCGCCGCTTCCTCAAACAAATCGCTGCGGCTGATGCCCACCCACAGCTGGTCACGCCTGCAGGCGGCCAGCAATTTGGCATTGACGAAGCCCCTGTACCGCGTGGCATAGACCATCTGCACCGACACCGCATCGGCCTGGCTCACCAGTTCGTGCAACGAGACCGGCTGAATGCCCAGACGCTCCCAGACGGGCGCGGTGTGGTGCACCGCCGGGTCATAGCCGATCAGGCGAACCCCGAGGCCGCTCAGCATGCCGGCCAGCGTATGCGCGGCGGGCGCCAGGCCCAAAATGCCGACGGTGCTGCCGTGAAGCTCACGCCCTATCTGGGCGCTGGGGTGCTTGTGGCCCATCAGGGCCGATACCAAACCGCGCCGGCAAAGCAGCAGCAGGCTGCTCAGCAAATACTCGGCGTTGGAGCGTACATTGGCGCTGCTGGCGTGTACGACCTTGATGTCCCGCTCCTTGCAGGCGTCGATGTCGATGTTGTCCGTGCCAATGTGGAGGCGGCCAACAGCCTTGAGCTTGGGCAGAAAATCCAGAAACCCCCGGGTGACGATGGTTTGCCTGGGAAAGACAATGCCCCTGGTTTTATAAGCCACCTTGCGCAGGGCGATGAGATCGTCAGCCAGTTCGGGACGGTATTCCACGCTGTGCCTGGTCTGAAGCCAGGTCACAGCCTCCGGCACCAATGCATCAAGAAGTAAGATGTCCACCCAGTTGTCCTTTTTGTCCTTTTCCTGCCAATCCGGCTCGTCCTGTTCATTGCGCGGTTCGCGCACGCCGACTCGGGATGTCGTCCGACGTAGCGTGCTTTACCTGAACCGCAACACTTGAGTTTTTCACTTATCAAAGTCGATGCCAAAATTCACCTTGAACAAAGCCGTTTTCCCCGTTGCCGGGCTCGGTACCCGCTTTCTGCCCGCCACCAAAGCCCAGCCCAAGGAAATGCTGCCCGTCGTGGACAAGCCGCTCATCCAGTACGCGGTAGAAGAAGCCTATGCGGCGGGCATTCGTCACATGATTTTTGTGACAGGACGCAATAAACGGGCCATCGAAGATCACTTCGACACCGCCTACGAACTCGAAAACGAGCTGGAGGTCGCGCAAAAGCAGGATTTGCTGGCCTTGGTGCGTTCGGTTCAGCCCGACGACATGAATTTTTCCTATGTCCGGCAGCCCCGTTCGCTCGGCCTCGGCCATGCGGTGCTGTGCGCCGAACACCTGGTGGGCAACGAGGCTTTTGCGGTGCTGCTGGCGGATGACCTGATGGTTGGGCCGGCGGGCGGCCTGCCAGTGCTGGCCCAAATGGCCGTGCAGTACCAGGAGCTTCAGCAGTCAGTGCTGGCGGTGCAGGAAGTGCCCCTGGCGCATACGCGCCGCTACGGCATCGTGGCGGCGCAAGCTGCCAGCCCGGGAGCCAATCCGAGGCTCATGAAGGTGGAAAAAATCGTGGAAAAACCGGCGCCGGAGGTGGCTCCATCCCGCATGGGCGTTGCCGGTCGCTACATTCTCACACCCGCCATTTTTGAGCATATACGCCGCCAGGCGAGCGGTGTAGGGGGCGAAATCCAGCTGACCGATGGCATCTCAAGCCTGCTGGCCGAGGAAACCGTTTATGCCCTGCAATACCAGGGCAAGCGTTACGACTGCGGCAGCAAGGAAGGGTTCCTGGAGGCCACCGTTGAGCTGGCGCTGCAACACCCGGAAGTCGGGCAACACTTTCGCCAATACCTCAGCGGGCTCAAGCTCGACTGAAGGCCGAACCGCGGGGGGAACCCGGGCAGACGGTGGTGAACTTCAGCGCCGCTTCAGCACATGAATGAAGTCGCTGCCGACGACCTGCTGCTCCACCAGTTCATTGCCGGTCTGCTTGGCAAAGGCCTGGAAGTCGCGGGTTGAGCCGGAGTCGGTGGACACCACGCGCAGCAACTGTCCGCTGAGCATTTCGGTCAGCGCTTTTTTGGCTTTCAGGATGGGCAGCGGGCAATTCAGGCCGCGGGTGTCGAGTTCTTTGTCGATATGCATGCTTATCCTTGGGTTGCTGTTATTTTAAGCACTAACAGGGCACCGCACAGCCGCCGCCGGTGCCACCACCAACCACCGCTATTTCGCTGTTACGCTGTTATTCGCTGTTACTGTTATTCCGACCTTTTGTCCCAGGCCAGAAACTCGGGCTCGTAGCCACGCGTGCGCAGCCAGTCGGCCAGCGCATAGCCGGTACCCGCAGGCCAGCACTTGAGTTTGTCAAAATCGTACAGCCGGTAGTCCACCAACTCCGGCGACAGCCTGACCTCGCCGTTGCAGACGGCGTGGTAGGCGATGATGACCTGGTTCATGCGCTGAAAATCGTACACCCCGATCAGGTCCAGCGCGGTGGTGTCCAGGTTGGTTTCTTCCTTGATCTCGCGCCTGATGCCGTCCTGCGGGGTTTCACCTGCCTCCATGAAGCCGGTGATCAGTGCGTACATCTTGCCGGACCAGGCCGCATTGCGCGCCAGCAAAATCTGCCCCTGGTATTCGACCACCGCCGCCAGCACGGGCGTGGGATTGTTCCAGTGGGTGTAACTGCAGGCCGGGCAGCGCAGGCGCGCCTTCTCCCCACTGTCCTCCATTTGCACCACCATGGCCAGCGGCGTCGCACATTGGGGGCAAAAGCGGAATTCATGGGTCATGGCTGATGCCCCGCGCGCAACAATTTGCTATATTTTCCGTAGCAAACTATCCCAACAAAATATGGGCCTAAAACAGTATTCACGGTCAATCAGGCGGGGAAGACGCCGGTAGACAGGTAGCGGTCGCCGCGGTCGCACACGACGAACACGATCACCGCGTTGTGGACGGTTTTGGCGATCTCCTGCGCCACCCAGCAGGCGCCAGCCGACGAGATACCGGCAAAAATACCCTCTTCGCGCGCGAGCCGGCGGCACATGTCTTCCGCATCGCTCTGGCTGACCAGCACCAGCTCGTCCACATGGCTGGGGTCATAAATTTTGGGCAGGTATTCTTGCGACCATTTGCGGATGCCGGGAATCCGCGAGCCTTCGCTGGGTTGCGCACCGATGACGCGTATGGCCGGATTTTTCTCCTTCAGGTAGCGCGAAACCCCTGTAATCGTGCCGGTTGTGCCCATCGCACTGACAAAATGTGTCACTTTGCCTGACGTATCTGTCCATATTTCGGGGCCGGTGGTCTCGTAATGGATGCGCGGATTGTCCTGGTTGGCAAACTGGTCCAGCACCCGGCCTTTGCCCTCGTTTTGCATCTGCTCGGCCAGGTCCCGGGCGTGTTCCATGCCACCGCTTTTGGGGGTGAGCACCAGCTCGGCGCCAAAGGCCTTCATCGTCTGGGCGCGCTCAATGCTCAGGTCCTCCGGCATGATCAGCACCATGCGATAGCCCTTGATGGCCGCCGCCATGGCCAGCGCGATGCCGGTGTTGCCCGAGGTGGCCTCGATGAGGATGTCGCCGGGCTTGATGTCGCCGCGCTCCTCGGCGCGCTTGATCATCGACAGCGCCGGCCTGTCCTTGACGGAGCCGGCCGGATTGTTGCCTTCGAGTTTGCCGAGGATGACGTTGTTGCGTTCGGTGTTTTCAGCGGCTGCGATGCGCTGCAACGCGACCAGCGGCGTTTTGCCGATCGCGTCTTCAATGGTTGGATAGTTCATACGCCACACTGTGCCATAATTTCAGTCTTCGCTTCTTTCCGCCCGGGTGGTGAAATTGGTAGACGCAGGGGACTCAAAATCCCCCGCCGAAAGGCGTGCCGGTTCGATTCCGGCCCCGGGCACCAGTGGTTTCGCGCTATACATTCGATAGCTGCATACCCTGGGATTGTTGCGCCGTTTCCGCATAACGGCAAATCAACACCCAACTCCCGCCCTGCTTCACCACGACCGGCATGTTCTGCCACCCAAGGGCACCAGCGCACAAACATCAGCGCGGCCGCCTGCCGCTCAATACACGGGCACGGCAATTGACCCCGTCAAGGCTTTCACCATACGGCCTTATCTGGGGCGGCGCATGTGGAACAACTGCTCGGGTCCGATGGAAAAATAATCTCCCGGCCCGCCGCCGCGCAGGATGTGACCGGCGGCCGCGGTGTCGTAAACACCGTCCTTGAGCAGGGCCTGGGCGATATGCACGGCCACGACTTCGCCCAGCACCAGCCAGGTCGGCACCTTGTCGCCGCTGGCCCCCTGAAGCTGCACGATCTGCGTGACGCGGCACTCGAACGAAACCGGGCTTTCGGCGACCCTTGGCACCGCGATCACGCGCGAATCCTGCGGCGTCAACCCCGCGAGCCCGAATTCACTGACCTCGGGCGGCACCGGGGCGCAAGTCTGGTTCATGGCCTCCGCCAGCGGCCGCGTGGCCAGGTTCCAGGCGAATTCACCTGTCTGCTCGACGTTGCGCACCGTGTCCTTGTAGCCGATGCTGGCAAACCCCACGATGGGCGGCGTGTAGTTAAAGGCATTGAAAAAGCTGTAGGGCGCGAGGTTGAGTGCGCCCTCCGCATTGCGTGACGAAATCCAGCCGATCGGTCGCGGCCCGACGATCGCATTGAAAGGGTCATGGGGCAGGCCGTGGCCGTGACGGGGTTCGTAGAAATGATTGGCGTTGGACATGGGCAATTCGCAATTTCGCTGTGAGTCTGGAGCCGACGATAACCTCAAACGCCCTATCGGCATGTCTCCCGTGCCGGGGTCGCGGTCACCCGGCTGCACCCGGCTGCCGGGCCGTTGTCAGGCAAGCCATAACCTGATGGTGCCTGGCGAGGTCAGGTGGTGTCCGCCGGACATTCGGACTAGTATGGAGCCTTCCCGAAGGAGTTGATGATGTCCAGCATACCCACAACGATTCTGGTGACAGGCGCGACCGGTGGCATCGGGCGCGCCGTCTGCCGCAGGCTGGCGAGGGCCGGCAACTCCCTCCTTCTTGCGGCACGCGATGCCGACAAACTTCAGTCACTGTGCACTGACCTGTCCAACGCCTCTCCCGGCAGCCACTCATGGATTTCCGTGGACATGACGCGTGATGCGTCGGTCGGGGAATTTGCCGGGGAGCTGGCTGCAAGGAAGATGACGCTGGACGGGGCGGTGCTGATGCCGCCACAGGACCCGCCCACCAACGATCCGCTCCCCAGCAGTGACAAGTGGCGCGAGGTCCTTCAGAACAGTTTTGTGGGCCCGCTGTCGCTGCTCAAGGTGGCCATCGCCGCCATGAAACCGGACCTGGCGACGGGCAGGCGCGCCAAGATCGTCATCATCTCCGGCATCTCATCGGTGCAGGTCCTGGGCCACTATGCCTCCAGCAATGTGATTCGCTGCGCCTGGCTGGCCGAAGCCAAGACGCTGGCGTTCGCGTTGGGCGACCAGGGAATCCATGTGAATACGCTGTCCCTGGGCGGCACGCTCACGCCCGGGTATCAGGCATCTCTTGAAAAGCGCGCAACCAACGCGGGGATGACGTTTGAACAGCGCCTGGCCGAAGAGACATCGAATGTTCCCCTGCACAAGTACGGCACGCCCGAAGAGGTGGCCGTTGCGGTTGAGGGCCTGTTGTCGCCGTTCTCCGACCACATGACCGGGCTCAATATCCTTCACGATGGCGGATTCACGAGAGCGTATTGAGGGACTCCCCCATCAACGGGTAGATGGAGCCGCCCGTTGCATGCTGTGCCTCAACCCGCCTCAGCCCCGCAAACCCTCCTCCACCGTCGGGTAACGCAGTACCAGCTTCAATTCTTCCTTCATCCGCCGGTTGTCCAGCCGCCGCGACTCACCCATGAAACTCAACAGCATCAGCGGTAACTGTTCCTTGGCGGTGCTTCGCGGCAGGCGCGGAGGTCGCGGCAGCTGGTACAGATCGGCCGCCAGGTCAAAGTAGTCACCCATCTTCATCTGCGTGTCGTCGCTGGCGTTGGTCACCCGTTGCGGCTTGCCGCGCCACAGGGCCGCGACGCAGGCACGGGCCAGATCGTCCGCGTGAATATGGTTGGTGTAGACGTCGTCCTGCGCGCGCAGCACGGGCGTTCCCTTGAGCAAGCGCCCGCGCGGGGTGCCGCCTTCACGGTCGGGGGCGTAAATGCCTGGAATCCGCAAAATGTGGCTGTGCGTTGCGGTTGCGCGTCCGAACAGGCGCACGTGGGCTTCCGCATGCACGCGGCGCAGGGCCCGGGGGGTGTTCGGATTGACGCCCCGCGTTTCGCTGACCCAGTCGCCCTGGCAATCACCGTAGACCCCGCTGGTTGAGCCATAGACCAGCGACTGTGGCCGGCCGCGTAAACGCAGCGTCCTGAGCAGGGCCAGGGTACGTGGATCGCTGCGCCAATCGGGGTTGTCGCCGGGCGGTGGCGCCAGGTGCACCACACGAGTCGCCAGGCCGGCCAGACGGCGCAAGGTGGCACTGTCGTCCAGGTTGCCCTGCAGCGGGGTGATGCGCTGCGCACGCAATGCGGGCACGCGTTCGGCCGATGAGGTCAGGGCCATCAGGCCAACGCGTGCGGGGAGCTGGCGGGCCACCCGCAGGCCGATATCGCCGCAACCGACGATCAGGATGCGTTCGCGGCGGAAACGAAAAGGCAAGGCGCCGAGGGGATTCAGGTTTGAGGGCAAAATTGGGGGTTCGCTGGAAAATCAGCCAAGTCAAGTAACAGATACCGCAAGGATACCGAATATGAGTTTCAACGTGAGCGTTCAGCCCAGCGGCCGGACCTTTACCGCCAATGCCGATGAGGCCCTGCTGGCCGCGGCTATTCGGCAGGGAATTGGCCTGCCTTATGGTTGCAAGGACGGCGCGTGCGGCTCCTGCAAGTGCAAAAAACTGGAAGGCACCGTGACCCACGGCGCGCATCAGCTGAAGGCCTTGTCGCTCGAGGAAGCAGCCAATGGCTTTATTCTGACCTGCTGCGCCGTGGCGCACAGCGACGTGGTCATCGAGTCGCGCCAGGTGACCGACGAGAGCGCCTTCCCTGTCAAAAAAATGCCCACCCGCGTCAACACCATGACCAAGGCGTCCCATGACGTGATGGTGATTCGGCTGCAACTGCCGGCGAGCGACGTATTCAAGTACCACGCTGGCCAGTACGTGGAGTTTTTGCTGCGTGATGGCGACCGCCGCGCCTACTCGGTGGGTAACGCACCGCATACCCAGGCCGAAAACCCGGGCCTGGAACTGCACGTCCGGTACATGCCCGGCGGCAAATTCACCGAGCATGTCTTTGGCCCCATGAAGGAAAAGGAAATATTGCGTATCGAAGGTCCCTTCGGCAGCTTCTACCTGCGCGAAGACGGTGACAAACCCATGGTGCTGCTGGCATCGGGCACCGGCTTTGCGCCCATCAAGGCCATCATTGAACACATGCAGTTCAAAGGCATCACGCGCCCCGCCGTGCTGTACTGGGGCGGCCGCCGCCCTGTCGACCTGTACATGAATGACTGGGTGCTTGGCAAGGTGGCCGAGATGCCGAATCTCCGCTATGTGCCGGTGGTGTCGGACGCACTGGCCGAAGATGCCTGGACGGGCCGTACCGGCTTCGTTCACAAAGCCGTTCTGGAAGATTTTCCCGACCTCTCGGGTCACCAGGTCTATGCCTGTGGCGCACCGATTGTGGTGGACTCCGCGCAGACCGATTACGCCGCAGCCGGCTTGCCTGCCGATGAGTTTTATGCGGACTCGTTCGTCACGGAGAAGGAAAAAGCCGAGGCCGTGGTGTGACGCGCAGGCGCGCCCTGCCGTAGGGTATGCCTAGAGGGTGCCCGTCGAGATTCTTTGCAACAATACAGAACATGAAGATCCAACCTGCCCTGCTCCCATTCGCACGCGCATTCACAAAAAGCCTTGCGAGCCTGTCCATCGCAGCACTGGCCCTGTCATCATCGCTGGCGCTGGCTCAGCCCAAAGTCATGCGCATCATCGTTCCCTACGCGCCTGGCGGCCCGATTGATGTCACAGCCCGCCTGATGGCCGAACGCGTCAAGGATTCCCTGGGACCGGTCATCATCGAGAACCGCCCCGGCGGCGGCGGCAACATCGGCGCGGACGCGATTGCCAAGGCCGCACCCGATGGCTTGACGGTGGGCATTGCGGCGGTAGCGACGCACGCCATCAACCCCTGGCTTTACAGCAAGATGCCCTACAACGCCGCGACCGACTTCGCGCCCATCACGCAGATGCTGCGTGTGCCGAACGTGCTGGTCATGAACGCCGACACGGCGAAACGACTGAACATCAACAGCCTGGCCGACCTGATTCAATACGCCAAGGCCAATCCGGCCAAACTCAACTACGCCAGCGGCGGCAACGGCAGCGCCGGCCACCTCGCGGGTGAAATGTTCAAGGCACAGGCCGGCATTTTTGCGGTGCACATTCCCTATAACGGCGGCAACCCGGCACAGCTGGCGCTGCTGTCGGGCCAGGTCGATTTCAACTTTGACAACCTCGCCACCGCATCGGGCAACATCAAGGCCGGCAAGCTCAAGGCACTGGCAGTGACGACCGCCAGGCGAAGCCCCGTACTGCCGGAAGTGCCGGCAGTGGCTGAAACCCTCAAGGATTTTTCCGTTGACACCTGGTGGGGCCTGGTGGCACCCGCCGCCACGCCCAAAGACGTGGTCACCAAACTGAACCAGGCGTTTGTGGCCGCACTGAACTCCCCGGAAGCGAAAACCCGATTTGCCGCGTTGATGGCTGAGCCCGTGGCCAGTACGCCGGAGCAGTTTGGCGCATTCATGAAGGCGGAACTCGCGAAGTACGAGAAGGTGGTGAAGGCTTCCGGCGCGAAAGTGGACTGATCAGGGCAGCGTGAAGCGCAGGGTAGCGCCTTCTCCCGGCTTTGACTCTGCCCATGCCCGGCCCTGGTGCCGGGCCACGATGCGCTGCACAATGCTCAGTCCGATACCCGAACCCTCGAATTCGTCAATGCGGTGCATACGCTGGAACGGTGTGAACAGCTTGCCGGCATCTGCCATGTCGAAGCCGGCGCCGTTATCGCGCACGAAATAGCATGTAACGCCCTCGTGCTGCTCGGACCCGACTTCAATGCAGGGCTGCGCGGTCTGCAGGGTGAACTTCCAGGCGTTGCCAATCAGGTTTTCGAGCAGGATGCGCACCAGGCCGGGCATCCGAAGTCCGAAAACCACAAGGACACGCCATGACGTGTCCTTGTTTGTCTTGGTATTTTCTTTGTGTATTCGGTATTGCTATCTGCTCCCCACCCGTGTGGCTGGGCCGAGCAGCGCAGATGGAGGCGGGATCAGGGCCGCAGTTGTTTGAGCGAAGCGAGTTCTGCGGACCCCCGCCGGAGTCGAGCAGCGCAGGTTGCCCGCAGCGCAGCGAAGGGACCCAGACTGCGGGTCGCCTTTTCTTTGGTGACGTTCTTTTGGCGAAGCAAAAGAAAGTTACTTGCCGCCGGGCAATCCCCGGCCAGCAACCCTCAGCAGAGTCAACCCGCGATCAATTCAATAGTCGATTAGAGCCGTACATATTCGCTTGGCAGCAACTACCGTGAAGATTACTCGCCCAGGTAAGCCGCCCGTACCCGCGGATCGCTGAGCAGCTGCTTGGCATCGCCGTTCATGGTGACATTGCCCGACTCCATCACATAGCCGCGGTTGGCAATGCCCAGCGCACGGCTGGCATTCTGCTCCACGAGCAGGATGGTCACGCCGCGCGCCGACACGTCGCGCACCACCTCAAAAATCTTGTCCACCATGATGGGCGACAGACCCATGGACGGCTCGTCGAGCAGCAGCACCTTGGGACGGCTCATCAACGCACGGCCCATGGCCAGCATCTGCTGCTCGCCGCCGGACAGGGTGCCGGCCAGCTGGTCTTTACGCTCGCGCAGACGCGGGAACAGTGCAAACATCTTTTCGATGTCTTCGGCAATGCCTGCCTTGTCGCTGCGGATGTAGGCGCCCATCTGCAGGTTTTCGGTGATGGTCATGCGGGCGAACACGCCGCGGCCCTCGGGCACCATGGCCAGGCCTTCTTTCACCAGGTCCCAGGCGCCCCGGCCCTTGATGCTTCTGCCCAGGTACTGAATGTCACCATCGAGCATCGGCAAGGTGCCGGTGATGGCTTTCATGGTGGTGGTTTTGCCTGCGCCGTTGGAACCGATCAGGGTGACGAGTTCGCCCTCATTGACTTCAAAGTCAACGCCCTTGACCGCCTGGATGCCGCCGTAAGCCACCTTGAGCCCGGTCACTTTAAGAAGTGTGTTTGCCATGTTCTTGCTTCCTTCAATGACCTGTGCCCAGATAGGCGGTGATCACTTTTTCATCTTTTTGCACATCTGCGGGCGCGCCTTCGGCAATCTGCTTGCCATAGTCGAGTACGGTCACCCGGTCACACAGGCCCATGACCAGCTTCACGTCATGCTCGATCAGCAGGATGGTGCGGTTGTCCTTGCGGATCCGGTCGATCAGCTCGCGCAGCTGTACTTTCTCTGTCGCATTCATGCCGGCTGCCGGCTCGTCGAGCGCAATCAGCTGCGGGTCGGTGGCCAGCGCCCGCGCGATCTCCAGGCGCCGCTGGTCGCCATAGCTCAGGGTTCGCGCCTTGAAGTTGGCGTATTTGCCAATGCCCACATAGTCCAGCAGTTCCTGGGACCGTTTGGCGATGGCAGCCTCTTCATGCTTGAAACCCGGGGTGCGAAACACCGCGCCCAGCAAGCCGGATTTGGTCCGGATATGGCGACCCACCATCA
Source organism: Polaromonas sp. P4_F4 (assembly GCF_056401355.1). Taxonomy (NCBI): domain Bacteria; kingdom Pseudomonadati; phylum Pseudomonadota; class Betaproteobacteria; order Burkholderiales; family Comamonadaceae; genus Polaromonas; species Polaromonas sp. P4_F4. The sequence goes on from NZ_JBFUJO010000023.1 coordinate 27,929, forward strand.
CATTCTCCAGTGCCGTCATGTCGGCAAACAGGCGGATGTTCTGGAAGGTTCGGGCAATGCCGGCCTTGGCCACCTCGTGCACCGCTGTGGGTGTGTAGGGCTTTCCGGCCAGCTCGAACGAGCCGCTGTCGGGTGTGTACAGGCCGGTCAGCACATTGAAGAAGGTGGTCTTGCCGGCACCGTTGGGGCCGATCAGGCCGTACACCTGGCCGCGCTTGATGTGGATGCCGACGTCGCTCAGGGCCTGCAGGCCGCCAAAGCGCTTGGAAACACCGGCCACTTTAAGAATGGTATCGCTCATGTCCATTCTCCTTAGCTTTTAACGGATTCGACCAGCGGCTTGGCGTGCTCTGGCGAGGGCCAGAGACCGCGCGGACGCATCAGCATGACGACGATCATGGCCAGCGCAATCAGCAACTGGCGCAGGATGGCAGAGTCCAGCCGGCCATCGGTCATGGCCTGCAGCGGACCGGCCACATGGCGCAACACCTCAGGCAAGGCGGCCAGCAGCAGGGCGCCCAGAATCACGCCGGGCAAATGGCCGATGCCGCCCAGCACCACCATGGCGACGATCATGATCGACTCCATCAGACTGAACGATTCGGGGGAGACAAAGCCCTGGAAGGCGGCAAACATCGAGCCCGACACACCACCAAAGGTAGCACCCATGCCGAAGGCCAGCAGTTTCATGTTGCGGGTGTTGATGCCCATGGCTTTGGCTGCAATTTCGTCCTCGCGAATCGCCATCCAGGCGCGGCCAATGCGCGAATTTTCCAGCCGGTGGCAAATGACGACCGAGACGAGCACCAGCGCGAGAAAGAGGTAGTAGTACATCGACACGGAGTTGACCGCGATGCCGAGGAATTCATGCTGCTTGCCCAGGTCGAAGCCAAAAAACTTCATCGAATCAATCTGGTTGATGCCTTTGGGGCCATTGGTCAGGTTGATGGGGCGGTCCAGGTTGTTCAGGAACACCCGGATGATTTCACCAAAGCCCAAGGTCACGATGGCCAGGTAGTCACCACGCAGTTTGAGCGTGGGCGCGCCCAGCACCACCCCGAAAAACCCCGCCAAGGCGGCAGCCGCCGGGATAGCGGCCCAGATGGGCAGGTGCAAGCCTTCGGGGAAGGCTGCGGCAATCGCAGGAAACGCCTCCGCCAGATGCGGCGAACCGAGCAGCGCAAACAGGTAGGCACCGAGCGCAAAGAAGGCCACATAGCCGAGATCCAGCAGGCCGGCAAAGCCGACCACAATGTTCAGGCCAAGGGCCAGCAGCACATAGAGCAGCGCCGTATCGACAATGCGCACCCAGGCGTTACCGCCCTGCTGCAACAGCAGGGGCAACACCAGCAGCGCGATGGCGACAATAAAAAAAGTGACCAGTTTGTTGGGTTTCATCAGAATTCTCCTTAGCCAGCGCGGGATCAGGCTCTGTCGGCCACACGTTCACCCAGCAAGCCGGAAGGCCGCAGCGTGAGCACAAAAATCAGCACGATAAAAGCAAAAATGTCGGAATACTGGCTGCCCAGCACGCCACCCGTCAGCGGGCCGATGTAGCCCGCACCGATGGATTCAATCAGCCCCAGCAAAATGCCGCCCAGCACGGCGCCACCCAGGTTGCCAATGCCGCCAAACACGGCTGCCGTAAAGGCCTTGAGACCGGGCAAAAAGCCCATGGTGTGCTGCACCGTGCCGTAGTTGGAGGCGTACATCACGCCCGCCAGCGCCGCCAGGATGGCACCGATGATGAAGGTGGCGGAAATCACGGTATCGGGCCGCACGCCCATCAGCGCCGCCACACGCGGGTTCTCGGCGGTAGCGCGCATGGCACGACCCAGGCGGGTGTAATGCACCAGCCACATCAGCACCGAGAGGGAAACCGCCGTGGCCCCCAGAATGAACAGCTGGGTCACGGTGATCACGGCGCCGCCCACCTGGAAGGGCTCGGTCGGCAAGAGGGTTGGGTAGGGTTTGTAGTTGGGCTTCCAGATCATCATGGCCAGCGTCTGCAGCAGCAGCGACATGCCAATGGCGGTGATCAGCGGGGCCAGCTTGGGCGAATTGCGCAGCGGCCGGTAGGCGATTTTTTCAATCGCGAAATTCAGCGCACCGCACACCACAAAGGCGATCAGCAGCGAAATCAGCAAGATCAGCCAGCCCGGTGTGCCCGGCATGGCCTCCTGCATCCAGCGGATGATGGTCCAGCTGGTGAGCGCACCCACCATCAATACCTCACCATGCGCAAAGTTGATCAGGTTGATGATGCCGTAGACCATGGTGTAGCCCAGGGCAATCAGGGCATACATGCTACCCAGCACCAGACCGTTGATGATCTGCTGAAGCAATACTTCCATAACTCACTCTCCCGTTTGATTGAACTTGCCAACTCTGCCTCTTGCCAACAATGGCCGCGAACCAATGGGATCACCACGGGATCGCGCGAGCTAACAAAAAGCCCGCCTATCAAAACCAGGTGACTGGGTTGGGTGGCGAGCTAATCCGCAAATTGTAGCGACGGGTTATTAGCGAGAATCGGGCCAACAGGCCAGTTTTTGCGGGGTTTACCCTTGAGAAAGTTGGTTTGTATCGCCAAACCCGGCTTTATCAGCCGGTTTTGTTTTTTATTAGTTTTTCTGATTGTTCTTCAGTTTCAACTCATTCAACTTATCAGCAATCCTGATTTCCAGCCCCCGGTTGACGGGCCGGTACCAGTCGGGCGCGCGCAGCCCATCGGGGAAATAATTCTCGCCGGCAGCAAAACCGTCTTCTTCATCATGGGCGTAGCGGTAGTCTTTCCCGTAATCGAGGTCTTTCATGAGCTTGGTCGGCGCATTGCGCAAATGCAGCGGCACGGGACGGGTTCCATCCTTGCGGATAAAGGCTTTGGCTTCGTTGAATGCCTTGTAAACGGCATTGGACTTGGGCGCCACCGCCAGGTAGATCACGCACTGCGCCAAAGCGAGTTCCCCCTCGGGTGACCCCAGGCGTTCATAGACCTCGGCGGCATCCAGCGCCAGCCTGAGGGCGCGCGGGTCGGCCAGACCGATGTCTTCGCTGGCCATGCGGACCAGCCGGCGCGCCATGTAACGCGGTTCGGCACCACCATCGAGCATGCGCATGAACCAGTAGAGTGCAGCGTCAGGGTCGGAACCCCGCACGGATTTGTGCAGCGCCGAGATGGTGTCGTAAAACTGCTCGCCGCCCTTGTCATAACGGCGCAGGCGTTCGCCCAACACTTTCAGCAGCCAGGCACCTGTCACAGCGGTGATTTTCTCGCTGCGCGCCGCCACGCCAAGGGACTCCAGCGTATTGAGCAGCCGCCGCGCGTCGCCGTCGGCATAAGCCACCAGCCGCTCCACCGCATCATCCGCTATGCTCTCAATCGCTGGAAGTGCCCGTTCTTCAAGGACCTTGGCGACGATTTTCTTGAGGTCGGCCTCGACGAGGGGCTGCAGCACGTAAACCACCGCGCGCGACAGCAGGGCCGAATTCACCTCGAACGAGGGGTTTTCCGTGGTGGCGCCAATAAAGGTGAAAAGGCCGCTTTCCACATGCGGCAAAAAGGCGTCCTGCTGGCTCTTGTTGAAACGGTGCACCTCGTCGACAAAAACAATGGTGCGGCGGCCACCCTGACCCTGCCAGATGCTCGCCTGCTCCACCGCTTCGCGAATATCCTTGACACCGCCGAGCACGGCGGAGATGGTGATGAAATGCGCATCGAAACTGCTGGCCATCAGCCGGGCGAGCGTGGTTTTACCCACACCCGGCGGCCCCCACAGGATGCAGCTGTGCGGCTCGCCGGATTCAAAGGCAATGCGCAGCGGCATGCCCTCGCCCAGCAGATGCTGCTGCCCGATGACTTCCCCCAGGCTCTTCGGACGGAGTCGTTCCGCCAACGGCGCTTGCACTTGTGTGTCTGCCTTGGAAACCATCTGGTTAATGCGTGACGCGCCTGGCCATCACGGCTACTGACGGATCACGTCGGCGCCGGCTGGCGGCTTGAACTGAAAGCTGGCCGGACTCAGCACGGGATTGATCTCGAATTGGCTGAAAGTCATGACCGACTTCTGCCCGAAGCTGTCCAGGATTTCCAGCGCCGCGAGCTCGCTCCCCTTGTCCGTGGACCTGAATCCCACCTGGATGCTTTGAAGCTGGCCTTCGCGGGTCTTCGGCACGGCCTGCACCCATTGCAGCCCGCCTTTTTCGGGCAGCGGTGTCAAACTGAAATCCGCCTCCAGGCCTTTGAGGTCGGCCGCGGCAGCCACCACGGCGGCCGGCGTGCCGTTCAGCACCTGCGCCAGCTTGCGGGACGTGACCTGGTTCAGGTCCACATCGTGCAGCCACAGCGTCTGGCCGTCGGCGACGATGCTTTGCTCAAATGGCTTTTTGTAGATGAACTTGAAGCGGTTGGGCCGCAGGAACTCAAAGCTGCCACTGGAGGTCTTGGTCTTGGCCGTTTGCCCGTCCTTGGCCGGACTGGTCACCACCTGGGTGAAGCTGGCGCGCCCGCTCTTCGTGGCCTTGATGAAATTTTCCAGGCTATCAAGGCCGGCCGTGCTTGTGGTTTGAGCGCCTGCAGCCGTGGAAACCACGGCGAACAGGGTGATCAGGACTGCCGAAGCAACCCGCACCACGCCCGGCCAGAGCCTGCCCGGACGGGTGTCAATGAAAGTGTGGTTCATCATGATGTGCGATTCAGGATTATCGGGTGCGGTGAGGGACACGCGTTAAGCAGGTGCGGCAGGTGAAGGGGTTTGTGGAGAAAGGATTTGAGATATCGAGGTTTTTGGGCATTGCCGTGGTATTGCCGTAGGACTCCGGCTGAACCCATAGGTTGCCTCAAGAATGTATCGGCCAGGTAAATCCCGGCCTGCCGTCATTCAGCCCGGGCCGGCACCAGAATTTCGCGCTGGCCGCTGCCCGACATGGCGCTGACCAGTCCGGAATTTTCCATTTCCTCGAGCATGCGCGCCGCGCGGTTGTAGCCGATTTTCAGGTGGCGCTGCACCAGGGAGATGGAGGCCTTGCGGTTCTTCAGCACGATTTCCACCGCCTGGTCATACATCGGGTCCTTGTCGCCGCCGGCTTCTCCGCCCTCGCCCAGCAAGTCGCCACCGTCGCCATCGACCGTACCGCCTTCGAGGACGCCGTCAATGTAGTTGGGCTCGCCCTGCTGCTTGAGGTAGGCCACCACACGGTGCACTTCGTCGTCGCTGACAAACGCGCCGTGCACACGAATCGGAAAACCCGTGCCGCTGGGCATGTAGAGCATGTCACCCATACCCAGCAGGGCTTCGGCGCCCATCTGGTCAAGAATGGTGCGGCTGTCGATCTTGCTGCTCACCTGGAAGGACAGGCGGGTGGGAATGTTGGCCTTGATTAGGCCGGTGATCACGTCCACACTGGGGCGTTGCGTGGCCAGCACCAGGTGGATGCCGGCAGCGCGGGCTTTCTGGGCCAGGCGGGCAATCAGTTCCTCGATCTTCTTGCCCACCACCATCATCAGGTCGGCCAGCTCGTCAATCACCACGACGATGTAGGGCAGGCGCTCCAGCGGCTCGGGCTGATCAGGGGTAAGGCTGAAGGGGTTGTAGATGAAGTCGCCGCGCGCCTTGGCTTCGTCGATCTTGCCGTTGTAGCCGGCCAGGTTGCGCACGCCCAGCTTGCTCATCAGCTTGTAGCGCTTTTCCATTTCGGCCACGCACCAGTTCAGGCCATGTGCCGCCTGGCGCATGTCGGTCACCACGGGGGCCAGCAGGTGCGGAATGCCTTCGTAGACACTCATCTCCAGCATCTTCGGGTCGATCAGCAACAGGCGTACATCACGCGCGTCGGCCTTGTAGAGCAGGCTCAGGATCATCGCGTTGATGCCCACCGACTTGCCCGAACCGGTGGTGCCAGCGACCAGGCAATGCGGCATCTTCGCCAGGTCGGCCACCACGGCATTGCCGCCGATGTCCTTGCCCAGTCCAATCGTGAGCATGGATTTCGCTTCGTTATAGACCTGGGAGCCCAGAATCTCGCTGAGCTTGATCGACTGGCGCTTGGCATTGGGCAACTCGAGCGCCATGTAGTTTTTGCCCGGAATGGTCTCGATCACGCGGATGGATATGAGGCTCAGGGCGCGCGCCAGGTCCTTGGCCAGGTTGACGACCTGCGAGCCCTTCACGCCGGTTGCCGGCTCGATTTCATAGCGGGTAATGACCGGGCCGGGCGCCGCGGCCACCACGCGCACCTCCACGCCGAAGTCCTTGAGCTTTTTCTCGATCAGGCGCGAGGTCATTTCCAGGGTTTCGGGAGCCACGGTCTCCTGCCGCGTCAGCGCGCCGTCGAGCAGGTCGACCTGCGGCAGTTTGGAGTCGGGCATCTCGCTGAACAGCGGTTTTTGCCGCTCCTTGGCAACGCGCTCGCTCTTCGGAATATCGGGCCGCGTCGGCTCGATCAGCACAGGCACCGGATGGTGCTCCTCGATTTCGATGCGCTCGTCGATCAGCGTTTCTTCACGCTCGCGCGCCGCCAGTTTGCCGAAGGCCAGATCCTGTGCGATTTCGCGTTTTTCGCGGCGCGAATCGATCAGGTTGTCAATCCACGCGCCAATCCGCAAGGCTACATGCGCCCATGAGAAGCCAAATACGACAGACACCGCAATGACACCCAGAGCAATAAAAACGAGGCCCGAGCCGGCAAAGCCCAGCCATTTGACGCCCAGCGTGCCGACCAGATAACCGAGCACGCCGCCCGCATGCCCAGGCAACCGGAATTCAAAACGGTACAGCCGCGACCATTCCAGCGCGGCGCTGACCATCAACAGCAGCAGCAGACCCACCCAGAACCTGATGCGGTCCGCCTGCTGGGAGGCGGCGGATGYCAGAGGCTCCCCACGCAACCAGCGCGCCAGTGAAGACAGCCAGACGCGGACACCCGCGGCCAGCGTCCACCAGACGGAAAACCCAAGCAGGAAGTAACTCGCATCGGCCAGCCACGCACCCAGACGCCCGCCCCAGTTGCGGGCGGCTGCGGACACGCCGCTGGCAGCATCTGCCGTGCCCGAGGTCGACCAGGCGGCATCCTGCGGTGAATAGCTCAGCAGCGCAGCCAGCCAGAAGATCAAGCCCAGCAAGCCCAGAATCAGGCTGACTTCATGGGCGAAACGTTTGATGCCGCCGGGCACGCCGGCGGCAGGGGATGTTCTGGAGTTCAGGGTATCAAGTGAGTATGTCATGGACCGGCTCAGAGCTTACCGCAGTTGGCAAGCACTTCGGTGAAGAGCGGACGCGCAAAGAAGACAGCGAGGTGGCGTCAACCCAGCGAATGAAGGCGGTCCCTCACCAGGAGCGAGCTGTCAGCGCGGGTTTCAATGAATCCGCGCTCTTCCAGGTCCTTCATCACCCGGCTGACCATCTCGCGCGAGGCGCCGACCATCTTGGCCAGATCCTGGCGCGAGACCTTGTCGCGAATCACGGCATTGCCTTCGGCGTCCTTGGTGGCAAATTCCAGCAGCGCCCGGGCCACACGGCCGTAGACGTCCATCAGGGCCAGGGATTCAATTTTGCGGTCCGCATGACGCAGGCGCTGCACCAGCCCCCGGAGCACCGCATAGGTCATGGAGCTGTTCTCGGGAAGGCAACGCGCAAACTCCTGCTGACCGAGTATCAAGGCATCGGTCTGGATCTCCGCACGCACGGTGGCTGAATGGGGCTCGTTGTCAATCAGGCTCATCTCGCCCACATAGTCACCGGGGTGCATGGTGGCCAGAATGACCTCGCGGCCGCGGGTGTCGGTGGTGATGACACGCGCACGGCCCGTGAGGATGATGGACAGGGCATTTGATTTTTTTCCCTGCTCCACAATGGCTTCGCCACGCTTGAAACGGCGCTTCACCACCCCGTCGGCCACGGACTCGGCCTGATTGGCTGTCAGCATCGAAAAAAGAGGTACCCGGCGAATCAATTCCAGGTTTGACACCATCGTCGTCATATCAACTCTCTCCCAACCTTGCGGCGACGGCGAATCGCGCGAGTTCTTACAATGGCCTTAACGTGCAAAAAACAAATACAGTCAAGGTTTTACCTGCTGCTGCATTTGCTCCGCACGACTCTACCTGAGTTCTAACACTTTCCCAATCGCTTTTTCACCATGAAACATTCCAAAGTCCTTATCCTCGGCTCAGGCCCTGCGGGTTATACCGCTGCGGTGTATGCAGCGCGCGCCAACCTCGACCCCGTACTGATCACCGGTATTGCGCAGGGGGGGCAGCTGATGACCACCACCGACGTGGACAACTGGCCGGCCGATGCGCAGGGCGTGCAGGGGCCGGATCTCATGCAGCGCTTTCTCGAGCATGCCGAGCGCTTCAAGACCGAAATAATATTCGACCACATCAACCAGGTCGATTTCAGCAAGCGCCCTTTCACGCTGACGGGCGACAGCGGCACCTACACCTGCGACACACTGATCATTGCCACCGGTGCGTCGGCCAAATACCTCGGGCTTGAATCCGAAACGGCGTTCATGGGCCGCGGCGTTTCCGGCTGCGCCACCTGCGACGGCTTCTTCTACCGCAACCAGGATGTCTGCGTGGTGGGCGGCGGCAATACGGCCGTGGAAGAGGCGTTGTACCTGTCCAACATTGCCAGCAAGGTCACGCTGGTGCATCGCCGCGACAAATTCAAGGCCGAGGCCATCCTGATCGACAAACTGCATGAGAAAGTAGCCGCCGGCAAGATTGACCTCCGGCTACACCATACCCTGGACAAGGTGCTCGGGGACGCCTCGGGCGTGACCGGCGTGCGGCTCAGAAGCACGCAGCATGACGCGACGCAAGACCTGGAACTCAAGGGTTGTTTCATCGCCATCGGCCATCAGCCCAACACTGAGATTTTTGCCGGGCAGCTGGAAATGAAAGACGGCTACATCATCACCAAAACCGGTTTGCAGGGTTTTGCCACCATGACCAGCGTGCCGGGTGTGTTCGCGGCCGGAGACGTGCAGGACCATGTTTACCGCCAGGCCATCACCAGTGCGGGCACCGGCTGCATGGCGGCGCTGGATGCCCAGCGCTTCCTGGAACAAAGCAGCTGATTCAGAGCCGCAGGACTGCGGTTCAGCCATACGGTCGACCACACGTTCGACCACCTTGTTGCCTGTTTTTGCCATCCACACGGCAGCGGTGAAGGTCGGTTTTGTGGAAAGCCGATTTTCAGGCTATAATTTAAGGCTTAGCTGCGCATCCGCAGGGCATCCCCCCTTCGAGGCCAGCATCCGATTTCTAATTTTTTACGGAGAGTGCTCATGGCACGCGTCTGTCAGGTAACGGGCAAAGGCCCGATGGTGGGAAACAATGTTTCTCACGCCAACAACAAAACCAAGCGCCGGTTTATGCCTAACCTGCAATACCGTCGCTTCTGGGTCGAGAGCGAAAACCGCTGGGTGCGCCTGCGCATCACCAGCGCCGGTCTGCGCTTGATTGATAAAAAAGGCATCGATGCCATCCTCGTGGACCTTCGTGCCCGCGGTGAAGTCTAAGGAGAAACACCATGGCTAAAGGCGCACGCGAAAAAATCAAGCTGGAATCCACTGCCGGCACCGGTCATTTCTATACGACGACCAAAAACAAGAAAACCACGCCCGACAAAATGCTGATCATGAAATTTGATCCCAAGGCACGCAAACACGTGGAATACAAGGAAATCAAACTGAAGTAATTCAGCTTGACTCCCTGCAGCGCTCCATGCGCTGCCCAAAAACCCGCTGCATCACAGCGGGTTTTTTTATGCCCGAGCGATTCCAGTCCCCTGTTCGCCCTCCTCTCCTTGCCGCGCCCATCATCGGCCCGCCAGGGAGTCAATGAGGTCGATGATCGCACTCTGACCCCCCTCACCCTCACACGCCCCCCGCCACCTCAAGAACTGACAGCCAAGGGTAGGCACAGCTGGCATTGGGCTTCACTGGACTCATTTCATTACCCATTACCCTCTCCTTGCGGTGCCAGGGACGACGGAACCCAGGGGGGGGGAAGAGACGGCCATGAAAAAGCCGCCTGAGCAAAACATCGCTGAGGCGGCTTGGCGCAACGAAACGGGGTCAGTCCGTTTCGTCTTAAGGATCAGATCAGGTGCGGGCGGCCCGGAGTTTCATTGAAAACTCGCGAAGCGCGGCAATACCGCTTTCCTCGGCACGGTGGCACCAGGCCTGCAGGTCGGTAGCCAGTTGCTCACGCGAGGCGGAAGTGCTCAACCACATCTGGCGCAGCTCTTCACGCATGGTGACCATCTTGTCGAGCACAGGATGCTCGGCGCGGACCTGGGCAAGCTGCGGCTTGGCCGCTGCAGGCACCTTGTCATCATCACGGTGTAGCCAGCGATTGGCCGCGCGCAGTACCGACACGTCCGCCTTCCTGGCTTTCAGGACTTCAATTTCGGCCTTGCCTGCACGGCGCAATTCGCGCGCAAATCCGGCCATCACTTCGTAGCGATGGGCAATCAGGGCTTCGAGTGTTTTCTCGTCTGCGACAGGCTGGATCGCGCCCAGCTGAAGCTTGGGCGGCACTTTCTTCACGGAAGCCAGGCCGACCTTTTCCAGGGCGCGGATATACACCCAGCCGATGTCGAACTCGTAGGGCTTGACCGAGAACTTGGCCGACGTGGGATAGGTGTGATGGTTGTTGTGCAACTCTTCGCCGCCAATCATGATGCCCCAGGGCGAAATGTTGGTGCTGGCGTCAGGCGCTTCAAAATTGCGGTAACCCCAGTAGTGGCCAATACCATTGATGATGCCGGCCGCCGTCACGGGAATCCAGGCCATCTGGACCGCCCACACGGCAAGACCGGCGACACCAAACAGCGCCAGGTTCAGGATCATCATCAGGCCGACACCCTGCCAGCTGTAGCGCGTGTAGACGTTGCGCTCCAGCCAGTCATTGGGGGTGCCATGACCAAACTTGGTCAGGGTTTCCTTGTTTTTGGTTTCCGCGCGGTAGAGCTCGGCACCCTTCCAGAACACGGTCTCGATGCCGTGCGCCTGGGGGCTGTGCGGATCTTCCATCGTTTCGCATTTGGCGTGGTGCTTGCGGTGCACAGACACCCATTCCTTGGTGACCTGGCCCGTACCCAGCCAGAGCCAGAAGCGGAAGAAATGCGCCGGAAGGGCGTGCAGATCCATGGCGCGGTGCGCCTGATGGCGGTGCAGATAAATCGTCACGCTGGCAATCGTGATGTGCGTTGTCACCAGGGTGTACAACACAATTTGCCACCAGCTGGCAGCTACCAATCCATGAGCCAGCCAGTCGATGGCGGCATCAAAAAAGATCATAAAAGTCCTTTAAACAATCTGCACCAGCCGCTCACCATCTCTGGCTTGTCTCCAGTGGCTGCACCAGACAACCTATTATTGTAATGGGAGAGCCTCAAAACACCAAGTCCTCTGTAAGGACCCCAAAATCGCCAGAAGCTCCCAAAATCCGGGATAAATCTGTAACTTTGGTCTATTCTCCCGCAATTTCCGCCAAAAATATCACAACTTTTGCCATACGGCGGCGAAAAAGCCATCCGTTTGATGCAGGTAGGGCCAGAGCCGGAGATGGGGACCCCTGCACAGTTTTTCGGCCCCTTCTACCCCCAGATGGGTCAACAAGGGGGCAGCTTCAAGGACGTTGAACTCTTTATTGGCGGCGCTAAAGGCCTCGGCAATCGCCTCATTTTCCTCGCGCAAAATGCTGCAGGTGGCATAAACCAGGCGTCCGCCAGGCTTGAGAAGACGTGCGGCGCTCTGCAAAATCGCGGTTTGCTTGGCCGACAGCTCCTCGATGGCCTTGGGGTTCTGCCGCCATTTGAGGTCGGGATTGCGCCGCAGGGTGCCCAGACCCGAGCACGGCGCATCCACCAGCACCCGGTCTATCTTGCCGGCCAGGCGTTTGATGCGGTCATCGCGTTCATGGGCGATGGCCACGGGATGGACGTTGGACAGGCCGCTGCGCGCCAGCCGCGGCTTGAGTGCATCCAGCCGGTGCCCCGAGGTGTCAAAGGCATAGAGGCGCCCGGTGTTGCGCATCGAGGCCCCGATGGCCAGCGTCTTGCCACCCGCACCGGCACAAAAATCAACCACCATCTCGCCGCGCTTCGCATCAAGCAGCAGGGCCAGCAACTGCGAGCCCTCATCCTGCACTTCAATTGCGCCCCGCGTGAAGGCGTCCAGCTTGCCCAGCTGCGGCTTGTCCACCAGGCGCAAGCCCCATGGGGAATACGGCGTGGCTACTGTTTTAATAGCATGCTTGCCCAGTTCCTTTTGGATCTCAGCCCGTTTTTCCTTCAGGGTGTTGACCCGCAAATCCAGCCCTGCCGGGGCATTGAGGCTTTCGACGAGCGGCCAGAAGTCATCACCCAGCTGCGCCTTGAGCGGCTCCACCAGCCACTGCGGCAGGTTATGGCGGTGCAGCTCCATCAGGTCTGCAGGCTTCACCTGATCGCAGCGCCCCAGCCAGTCTTTTTCCTGGTCGGTCAGCGCACCCAGAAGAAAATCGCGGCCAGCGGGGGCATGTGCCCCCACGCTTTTCACGTCGTGTAATGCGCTGCCCCCCGAGGGGGCTGTTTTGCCTTGGGACGGCCCGGCGGCAAAACCCAGGATGGCCAGACGCCGCTCCGGCGGGCCGCTGCCGTGCTGGGCAAGATAGGCATAGAGGTTCTTTTTGCGCAGCACACCATAAATCGTTTCCGCCACGGTGGCGCGCTCGCGCGGGCCGAGGCGCATCTCGCGAAAATAGCGCGACACGACCATGTCGGCGGGGTGTTCAAATTTGAGGACCTGCTTGAGAAGCTCGGAACAACTATCGAGTAAGGCTTTAGGATGCATAGCCCTCCATTGTCCCACTGCACCCCGCAAACCCACCCAACGGGCTTTTTGAACCTTTTGAACCATGTCCGACCACTTGCCGCCGCTCATTGAAACACCGCCTGGCCTCTACCGGCATTACAAGGGCATGCTCTATGAAGTGGTGGGTACCGTGCGCCACAGCGAGAGCCTGGAGCCCATGACCCTGTACCGTGCACTCTATGGTGAAAAAGGCCTGTGGGTACGCCCGGCGATCATGTTCAATGAAGACGTGGTGATCGACGGCATTCGACAGCCGCGCTTCGCGCGGCAACCCGCCTGAGGCAGCAATCACCGCCGTCGCCGATAATCGTGGGTTATGTCTGAATCCACCGAAATCGCAAAGCAGGTCAAGCGCCGCCGCACGTTTGCCATCATTTCCCACCCCGACGCCGGCAAGACCACGCTGACCGAGAAGCTGTTGCTGTTTTCCGGTGCGATCCAGATCGCCGGCAGCGTCAAGGCCCGCAAGGCCGCGCGCCATGCCACCTCGGACTGGATGGAGATTGAAAAGCAGCGCGGCATCTCGGTGGCCAGCTCGGTCATGCAGATGGAGTACCGCGACTGCGTGATCAACCTGCTCGACACCCCCGGCCACCAGGACTTTTCGGAAGACACCTACCGCGTGTTGACGGCTGTCGATGCCGCGCTGATGGTGATTGACGCGGCCAATGGCGTGGAGCCGCAGACGCGCCGCCTGCTGCAGGTCTGCCGCGCCCGCAACACGCCCATCCTCACTTTTGTGAACAAGATGGACCGCGAGGTGCAGGACCCGATGAGCGTGATGGACGAGATCGAGCGCGAGCTCGGCATGGCGGTGGTGCCTTTCACCTGGCCGGTGGGCATGGGCAAACTCTTTCACGGCGTTTATGACCGGCGTGAAGACCGCATGCGCGTCTTCAGCCCGGGTGAAGAAAAAGCGGGCGGCGACGATGAGATCCTGGCCGGCCTGGACAACGCGGAAGCCGCGAAACGCTTTGGCGCCGAATACAAACAGGCACAGGACGAGATTGAGCTGGTCGCCGGCGCCTCGCACGAATTTGACCGTGCCCAGTTCCTCAGCGGCAAACAGACGCCCATGTTCTTCGGCTCGGCCATCAACAACTTTGGTGTGCAGGAGGTGCTGGACGCGCTGGTGGATCTGGCCCCCGCCCCCGCAGAGCGCGAAGCCATCCAGCGCGTGGTGCAGCCTGACGAAAAGAAATTCTCCGGCGTGGTGTTCAAGATCCAGGCCAACATGGACCCGGCCCACCGCGACCGCATTGCGTTTTTGCGCGTGGCCAGCGGCGAGTTCACGCGCGGCATGCGCCTGAAGGTGGTGCGCAGCGGCAAGGAGCTGCGGCCCAACACGGTGGTGAGCTTCATGAGCCAGCGCAGGGAATTGCTCGATACTGCTTTCGCAGGTGACATCATCGGTATTCCCAACCACGGCGTGCTGCAGTTGGGCGACACGCTCACCGAAGGCGAAGCGCTGCAATTCACCGGCCTGCCCTTCTTCGCGCCCGAGATGTTCCGCTCCGTCGAAGTGGCCGATCCACTGCGCAGCAAGCAGCTGCGTGCCGGCCTCACGCAGTTGGGTGAAGAAGGTGCGATCCAGGTGTTCCGGCCCATTGCCGGCTCCGTGCTGTTGCTGGGCGCCGTCGGCCAGCTGCAGTTTGAAGTGGTGGCACACCGCCTGGAACATGAGTACGGCGTCAAGGCCCGCATCATGGGTAGCAACTTCAACCTGGCACGCTGGGTCACCAGCGACGACGCCAACGAGTTGAAAAAATTCATGGATGCCAACGCGCACCGTGTCGCGCTCGATGCCGTGGATGCCCCCACCCTGCTGGTGGACCACAGCGCAACCTTGCGCGCAGTCGAGCAGCAGTGGCCCAAGATCCGGTTCCATGCGCTGCGCGAGCATGCCGGACTGGTGTTTCAGTCAAAGATGTAAATCGTTCACTAGCCTCGTTCGCTGCCCGCTCACTGGCCGTGCGGCCAGTTTTGCCGCATTTGCACACCCGGTCGACTTGCAGCCGGCGGCCCCGCATCTCCGGCTGGCTCAAGCCGGGTTGCCATCCCGTGCGGATTGAAAACAAAATTTATTATCTTTTGAAGATAACAAACAATCATTCCTTTTATCCATTGCCACACCCAGAATCCATATCTTCCAGGGACGTGCAGAGACGGTAGTCAATCCATGATCTAGCCGCCGGCAACGTTTTTATGTTGAACCGAAAGGGATTACATGGACAGCGGCAAATGGAATCAAGGACGGCGCAAGCTCATTCGCGCAGGACTGGTGCTGGGGATGGCAATGTGCACGTCATGGGCGTTCGCGGCCTACCCTGACAAGCCCATCAAGCTCATCGTTCCTTACCCTCCCGGTGGCGCGACAGATGTCATTGGCCGCATCCTGGCCCTGAAGCTGGGTGAATCCCTTGGCCAGCAGGTGATCGTGGATAACCGGGGTGGTGCTGGAGGCAATCTTGGCGCCGAAGCAGCAGCCAAATCGGCGCCCGATGGCTATACCCTGCTGATGGGTGCCTTGACATCCCACTCAACCATGGCCACCCTTGAGAAAGGAAAACTTCGTTACGACATCATCAAGGACTTCACCCCACTGATGGTGGTCGGATCCGTCCCCCTTGTCCTGGTCGTTAACCCGCAACTTCCCGTCAAAAACCTGCAGGAGTTGATCACTTATGCGAAGACGAATCCGGACAAGCTGTCTTACGCCTCTTCCGGCGCAGGTGCACCGCAACGGATGGCGGCGGAAATTTTTCGCAAGGAGGCATCGGTCGGCATGCTGCACATTCCATACAAGGGCAGTGGTCCTGCGATGACCGACCTGGTCGGCGGCCAGGTGAACCTGATGTTCGAAACTGTGCCGGCCGCGCAGCCCTTCATCAAAAGCGGGCAACTGCGGGCTCTGGCCGTCACGACACCCACGCGCATCTCGATGTTGCCTGAAAGTCCGACGACGGCAGAAGCCGGCCTGCCTGCGCTTGAGGTGAGCTCCACATTCGGTGTACTGGCTCCCGCCGGCACGCCGGCCGCCATCGTGGACCAACTAAATGCAGCGCTGGCCAAAATCGTCCAATCGCCGGAGGTCAAGGAGCAATTCCTGCGCCAGGGCGTGTATGCCCTGCCGCCCACCACGCCGGCAAAAGCTGCGGAGCGCCTGCGCAGCGAAGTGTCTCGCTGGGAAAAAGTCATCAAGGAAACCAACATCAAGGCAGACGACTGAGTCGTCGGCCACCAGATATTTTCAAACACCCTCATGACCATGACATCAAGCGACACATCCAAAAACCATTCCGAAGAAACAGGCATGAAAAAAGGCCTGACCAGCTACGGCGACAAGGGCTTCTCGCTCTTTCTTCGAAAGGCTTTCATCAAGGGGGCGGGCTATACCGATACGGCGCTGGACCGGCCTGTGATCGGCATTGCCAATACCGGCAGCGCGTACAACCCGTGCCATGGCAATGCTCCCCAGCTCATTGAGGCCGTCAAGCGCGGTGTCATGCTGGCGGGCGGGCTGCCCATGGACTTCCCCACGATTTCCATTCACGAGAGCTTCTCGGCGCCGACCAGCATGTACCTGCGCAACCTGATGTCTATGGATACGGAGGAGATGGTCCGGGCCCAACCGATGGATGCGGTGGTGCTGATTGGCGGCTGCGACAAGACGGTTCCGGCGCAACTGATGGGCGCGGCATCGGCGGGCATTCCGGCCATCCAGTTGATCACGGGCTCCATGCTGACCGGCTCCCACCGGGGCGAGCGTGTCGGCGCGTGTACCGACTGCCGCCGCTATTGGGGCAAGTTCCGCGCCGGCGAGATCGATGCCGAGGAAACAACGGACGTCAACAACCAGCTGGTAGCCAGCGTAGGCACCTGCTCGGTGATGGGGACCGCCAGCACCATGGCATGCATTGCCGAGGCCCTGGGCATGACGGTTCCGGGCGGCGCATCGCCTCCGGCTGTCACGGCCGACCGCATCCGGATCGCGGAGGAGACCGGTGCGCGGGCCGTGCAAATGGCACGCGATGGACTGACCATCGACAAAATCCTGACACCCGCGGCTTTCGAAAATGCCATGCGGGTGCTGCTGTCCATCGGCGGGTCCACCAACGGCATCGTGCACCTGGCAGCGATTGCGGGTCGCGTCGGCCTGGAAATTGACATGCAGGCGCTGGATCGCATGGGGCGCGAAACTCTGGTCCTGCTGGACCTCAAACCCTCCGGCCAGCACTACATGGAAGACTTCCACAAGGCAGGCGGCATGGCCACGCTATTCAGGGCGCTCAAGCCCCTGCTGCACCTGGATGCATTGACGGTGACGGGACGCACCCTGGGTGAGGAAATTGAATTGGCCGGACCAGGTTTTGCGCAGGATGTGGTTCGCCCCATCGACAACCCGATCTACCCGCAGGGAGGAATCGCCGTGCTGCGCGGCAACCTGGCGCCGGGCTGCGCCATCATCAAGCAATCCGCGGCCGACCCCAAGCTGATGGAGCATGAGGGGCGCGCCGTCGTGTTCGAGAACGCGGAGGATCTGGTCAACCGCATCGACCGCGACGACCTGGATGTCATGGCAGACGACGTGCTGGTGCTCAAGAACATTGGCCCCAAAGGAGCGCCAGGCATGCCCGAGGCTGGCTACATTCCCATTCCGCTCAAACTGGCGCGTGCCGGCGTGAAGGACATGGTCAGGATTTCGGACGGCCGGATGAGCGGCACCGCCTTCGGCACCATCGTGCTGCATGTGACGCCGGAATCCGCCGTGGGTGGGCCACTGGCGCAGGTGCGCAGCGGAGACCGCATTCGGCTCAGCGTGCGCAACCGGGAGATCAGCCTGCTGGTATCCGATGAAGAACTCGCCCGACGGATGCGCGAGAACGTGGTGAGCGAGCCGACCGCCGAGCGGGGCTATCGCAAGCTGTTCCTGCAGACCGTCACGCAAGCCGACAAGGGCGTCGATTTTGACTTTCTGAGGGCCGCAAAGATCACCGGAAAGACGCCTCGCTCCTGACATGCAGGCTATCGTCAAAATCGGGATCTTTGCCGGAGAGCTTCAGCAGACCATTGACCGGGAATTCCAGTGCCATGGGCCTGAGGACATTGCGCGAAACGATGGGCTGCGCCAGTCCATCCGCGGACTGATCACCCGGAGCAACTACCAGGTGCCCCTGGCGCTGCTGGAGTTGCTCCCGGCCCTGCAGGTCATCTCAACCTGCGGCGTAGGCTACGACGGCATCCCCGTGGCGTATGCCCAGGCAAGAGGGATCGCCGTCACCCACACGCCAGGCGTGCTGGATGACGCGGTCTGCGAATTAGGCGTGGGTTTGCTCCTGAGCCTGCTACGCGACATCCCCGCTTCAGACCGCTTTGTGCGTGAGGGGCGATGGTCAGATGGCGCTTATGCACTCACCACCAGCCTGGCCGGAAAGGCCGTTGGCATCGTCGGCCTGGGCCGCATTGGCCGGGGCATCGCAGCAAGGTTGCAGCCATTCGGTGTGACACTGGCTTATTCCGGGTCCAGAAAAATCGACGTTCCGTATCGCCATGTCCAGAGCGTGCTGGCACTGGCCGGCGAATGCAACATTCTCATCGTCTGCTGCAAGGGTGGAAGCGAGACCCGGCATTTGGTCAATGCGGAAGTTCTGCAAGCCCTTGGACCGGCTGGCTACCTCGTCAACATCGCGCGCGGCAGCGTCGTCGACGAAGAGGCATTGGTCCATGCGTTGACGACGGGTGGCATTCGCGCCGCGGCACTGGATGTGTTCGAGGACGAACCGCTGCGCAATTCTGCGCTGACGTCGCTGCCCAATGTGCTTTTGTCGCCCCACGCCGGATCGGCCACCCGGGAAGCGCGGACGGCCATGTTGCGCCTGACGCTGGACAACCTCCATGCCGTCCTGAACGGGCAGCCAGCGCTGTCGCCCACGCCCCGCATCGGCTAGCCCGCCTCAGCGATTTGTTTCTTCCGGCGGCTGCTTGCTGCCGGCTTGATGGTCTGGCTGGGCGCCTGCTGTGGGACCGGCCTGGCAAACACCGCTTCCGCCTCGGCCAGAAATGCGCGAGCCAATGAGGCGCGTGGACCATGCTCGCCCCAGATCAGCCCGACGTGCCGGACCGGTGGGCGCTCCGGCAAGGGAATGCGGGCGATGGCCAGACCCGATTGCCACAGCGGTGCCCAATCGGGCAGCAGGGCCACACCCAGGCCTTGCGCCACCAGGGCGGCGATCGCCATGAGGCCGTCAATCTCAAGACGCTGCCTGGGCCGGATACTTTGGTCGCGCAAATACCGATCGGCCAGTTGCCCTCCGAGGACCGACCGGTCATAGCGGATGAATGGCTCAGATCGCAACAGTTCGTGGGCCTCATGACCGGCCAGTTCAGCGGGCGCCACGACCACCAGAGGCTCCGCCACAAGCGAACGCCATGCGCAACTTTTGGCCACGGCAAATTGAGGTTCTACAACAATCGCGGCATCAATGGCACCAGTGCTGACCTGCCGGCACAACTCCACCGAGGACCCCGTGGCCACGAAGACATTGAGGTCCGGGTACCTGGCATAGAGTCGCTTGAGCACCGGCGGAAGCACGCTGGTCATGGCCGACGCGAACACGCCCAGCCGCAATTCGCCCAACGCAATCCCGTCGCCTGCCACCACGCGCAGATCGCGTATGTCACGCAGCACTGAGCGGGAAGGCTCCAGGATTTTCACGCCCGCCTCGGTCGGCTTGACGGATCGCCCGGCGCGCTTGATGAGCGCCACACCCAGCGCCTCCTCCAGTGCATGAACACGCGCCGCGATGGCGGCAGGCGTCAAGTCCAGCCGTCTGGCGGCTTCCGCCAGCGAGCCGACTTCCACGACGGTGACAAAGCTTTGCAGGTAGCGGACATCCATGATTTCACCTTGGGGAAACGCTGCTCGGAAAGTTAAAAATTTTATCGTATGAACACATGGAAAGCCTGTTTTATTTGCCAGTGTGTGCAAGGAAACTCTGGGTACGAAAGAAGGCGGCCCGGAGATGCAGGTGTGTGGCGGCATCCACATCCAGGGGGTTGCCGATTTCAACTTCGTCGTGGGCCCAAGGCGCCCTTGAACCGCTTGAACCGCTTTAACCACTTGAATTTCTTGAATCGATCCCCTCTTCCCGTCATTCCATTTGAGGCAACTGCACACCATGACCACCAGAATCCGCGGCGTTCTCGCCCCCGTCCTGACACCTTTCAACCGGCGTTTGGAGCCTGATGTCAATCGCTTCATTGCCCACTGCCGCTGGCTGATCGACAACCAGGTCGGTTTGGCCATTTTCGGCACGAATTCTGAAGCCGCTTCACTGTCGGTAAACGAGCGCTTGTCGATGACGGATGCGCTCTTGAGCGCCGGTGTTCCTGCGGCCCGCATGATGCCGGGCACGGGTGGCTGTTCGTTGGCCGATTCGGTCGTCCTGACCAAACATGCGGTTGAAAACGGTGCCTCGGGCGCCTTGATGTTGCCGCCGTTCTACTTCAAGGGCGTGTCCGACGAAGGCTTGTATGCCTATTACTCCGAGGTGATTGAGCGGGTTGGCAGCGATCGCCTGAAGGTCTATCTCTACCACATCCCCCAACTCACGCAGGTGCCGATCACGCTGAATCTGATCGGGACGCTGCGCAAGCGCTATCCCGACACGGTCGTTGGCGCCAAGGACTCATCGGGCGACTGGCCCAACACCCAGGCCATGATCGACAACTTTGCCAAAGATGGTTTTGACGTCTTCCCTGCCAGCGAGTCGACGCTCTCCAAGGCGCTGCCGCTCGGTGCCGCCGGCTGCATCAGTGCCACCGTCAACATGAACCCTGGCGGGATCCATGCCCTATACAAAGGCTGCAACAGCGCACAGGGCGAAACCTTGCAGGCCAATGCGGACGTGATCCGCAAGATCTTCCAGGCGGTGCCCATGATCCCGGCCATGAAGCGGGTAGTCGCCGAATTCTCGTCTGACCCCGGCTGGCAAGTGGTGCGTCCACCCCTGGTTGGGCTGGACGACGGCACCACCCACAGCGTGCTGGCGGCCTTGCGCGACGCGCAATTCACCATGCCGGG
Organism: Polaromonas sp. P4_F4; assembly: GCF_056401355.1. Classification (NCBI taxonomy): domain Bacteria; kingdom Pseudomonadati; phylum Pseudomonadota; class Betaproteobacteria; order Burkholderiales; family Comamonadaceae; genus Polaromonas; species Polaromonas sp. P4_F4. Next base: position 48,879 of record NZ_JBFUJO010000023.1, read on the forward strand.
CTATCCGGGCCGCTAGGCGATCGGCAATCGGCGCTCGGTGCTCGGTGCTCCACAACCAAACGAAACCACCCACCAACAACGAGGAGACAACTTGCAAAACACCCGAGAAAACAGCAGAGAAAACACCACCACGCGGCACCAACGCCCGGTGTAGTGCCGAGCCAGCATTTACATAAGACAACTTTCCCAGCCAGGAGACAACCATGCCTTTGCCCAGATTCCTTCCTTCCGCAGTTTTCGTCCAGCGCTTCGCGCCTGCTCTGGCAGGCGCGCTGGCTTGCGCCGTCCTGGCTGGCCCAGTGCTGGCCCAGACCTCGCAGCAAACCGTCACCATGTGGAGTCATTGGCCCGACGAGCAGTCCAAACGCGGCTTTGTCGAAGAGCGCGTGAAAAAGTTCGAGGCCGCCACACCGCAGTGCAAAGTCAACCTTCAATTCGTCCAGAAGTCCGACCTCTATGCGTCGGTCAAGACCTCGGTGCGAACGGGGCAGGCACCCGACATCTTCTGGCTTGAGCCCGATGAAATTGCGTTCGCGAAGAGCGGCTACCTGGAGCCGCTGGACAGCCACATCAACCTCAACAACCTGGAAGACTGGGCGCGCCAGTCCTGGAGCCATAACGGCAAGGTCTACGGACTGCCGGTGGAGGCCTACACGGTGGAGCTGTACTACAACAAGGACCTGATGAAGAAAGTCGGCGTAACGCCGCCGCCTGGCCTGCAGATGTCGCAGGCGCAATTCACGGACCTGGTGAAGAAGTCCGCCGCCGCGGGCATCACACCGGTGGCCTCAGGCGTGGGCGACCGCCCCTACCCTGGCGCCTACCTGCTTCAGGAGATGCTCCTGCGCAAACTGGGGCTTGACGACTATCGCGCCTTGCTGACGGGGAAGCTGTCGTTCACTGACCCGCGTGTCATCGAAACCATGAACTGGATCAAGGAGCTGGTGGATGCCGGCGCCTACCCGAAGAGTTTTTCGACGCTCAAGCTCGGCGAGTCGCACTACTACTTTCACACCAATCCGGGCGCCATGATGTTCCCGATCGCCAGCTGGTACACCGGCCGCGCTTTCGTTTCAGCGGAAAAAGGGGGGCAGCCACAAGGGTTCCCACTCGGCCTGATGAAGTATCCGGCAATCAACGATGCGAAATGCCCGGAGTGCAAGACACTCGCCGTCGGTGGCAGCTACGTGATGTACTCGCGCAGCAAGAATAAGGAATGCGCGGGCAAGCTCCTCAACTCGATCGCCACTGTGGAAAATGGCAACAAGTGGATGGAGGATGTGCTGCTGCAGACCGGCGTGCGCACGGACCCTTCGCGCATACAGAGCATTCACGCGCAGTACTTCAAGGACCTGCAAGACCGCAGCATCGGCGCAAAATTCTTCATCGGCACACCGCTGCACTACATGAGCGGCAAGTGCGGGGACACCTTTTCGCAGGTACTCAATCGCGCCTTTCCCGCCGGTCTGATCAGCGTCAAGGACGCGGCCACCCAGATGGACGCAGCTTGCAAAGCGGCTTCCTGAAGTTTTTCCGAGACGCCGTCCATGTCCAATTCCATTTCGAACGCCCTGCCCGCCCCAAAACCCGGGTGGCACCCGAAACTCGGCGCCTTGCTGGCGCCACCCGAGGCTGACTCGCGGCGCACCTCATGGCCGACCCTGATGCTGTTTCTCGCGCCGGCGCTTCTGGTGTACGCGGCGCTAACGGCCTATCCCGTGGTGCGGACGTTCTACAACAGCTTTTTCATCATCAACGACATCGCCTCGTCGGATTTCGTGGGCCTGGCCCATTTCGCCGAGGTGTTCCGTGACGCCACCTTTCTGGCGGCGGTGCGCAACACGGCCATCTGGTCCACCGTGGCACCGTTTCTCGACGTCATCACCGGTTTGTTGCTGGCACTCTGTCTGTACGCGGGCGTGCCGTTCGCCCGCTTTCTGCGGGTGGCCTGGTTCACGCCGGTGCTGCTGTCCTATGTGGTGGTCGGCATCATGTGGGTCTGGATCTACAACTACGACTGGGGCGTGGTCAACGTCGCCCTGCGCAACGTCGGCTTGGGGCATTGGGCGCAGGCCTGGATCGGCGACCCCCGGTTCGCGCTGGCCTCGCTCATGGTGACACATGCCTGGAAATGGGCGGGCTTCAACATGGTGGTGTGCCTCGCCGCCCTTCATTCACTGCCCTCCGAGGTGCTCGAAGCCGCTGAACTCGACAACTGCGGCTGGTGGGACAAGCTGGTGCACGTCATCGTGCCCATGCTATGGCCCACCCTGCTCAACCTCTACATCCTGGCCTTCATCGGCAAGATGAAGGTGTTTGACCTGGTCTGGATCATGACCGAAGGTGGACCCGTGTGGTCTACCGAGACGGTGTCCACCTATGTCTACAAGCGTGCCTTCAACTGGAACACCTTCGATCTCGGTTATCCGTCGGCCATCGCCGTGGTGTGGTTCTTTGTGGTGGTGGGCTTCGTTGTGTTCTTCAATGTGCTGTTTCGCCGTCGCGAGCGTCTGGAATACTAAACATGCGTGCATCCAACTCCTTCGGCGACTCGGCTTCGCGCCTGCTGCGGCAGGGCGGGCTGATGGCTGTCATCGTCCTGTACACCCTGTACTCGGCAATGCCCTTCGTCTGGCTTGGCTCGATGTCGCTGCGCACCACGTCCGAGATCAGCGCCGCGCACTTTACCTGGCCGCAAACACTGCACTGGGAAAAATTCCGTGTCGCCTGGGTTGACTCCAATTTTGCGCAGTATTTCTGGAACAGCACGCTGGTGGTGGGCGCGGCCGTGGCCATCGTGACCCTGTTCGGCGCGGCCGCTGCCCACTGCCTGGCGCGCTACAACTTTCGTGGCAACCGGCTCGTGTACTTCACCCTGTTCAGCTCCATCGTCTTTCCACCACAGATCATCCTGATCTCCCTGTTCCAGGTGCTGGTGGAATTCGACCTGTACAACACGCGCCTGGGTCTCACCCTGGTGTATGTCGGTTTGCAGCTGCCGTTGACCGTGTACCTGCTGGAAGGCTTCTTCGCCCGCATCCCGCAGGACCTGTTTGACGCGGCCAAGATCGATGGTTATTCAGACTTCGAGATCTTCTGGAAGATCGTTCTGCCGGTGGGCATGCCCGCCATCGCCACCACCATCATCCTGAATTTCATTCAACTGTGGAACGAATTCCTGTTTGCGGTGGTGCTGGTCAGCGAACCGGGCCTGCGCACACTGCCCATCGGCATCCGCGCTTTCATGGGCGACTACTTCCAGGACATCGGAATGATTGCCACCGGAATGATGATCGCCATCATCCCGGTCGTGATTGTCTACGCCTTCTTCTCGGAAAAGCTCATTCAGGGGATGACGGCTGGCGCCGTGAAATAAGCCCGCTCATCGTTCACTTGCCCACACAACGGAGAAACCCAATTGGCTACCGTCACTCTCAAAAATATCTGCAAAAGCTACCGCGGCACCCCCGTTCCATCCGTCAATGACGTCTCATTCACTGTGAACGACGGCGAATTCATGGTCTTGCTCGGCCCCTCGGGCTGCGGCAAATCGACCACATTGCGCATGATTGCCGGCCTCGAATCGATCACCAAAGGCCAGCTGGATATCGATGGCCGCGAAGTCAACGAGGTCGCGGCCAAAGATCGCGATATCGCCATGGTGTTCCAGTCTTACGCGCTCTACCCCCACATGACCGTGGCTGAAAATCTGGGTTTTGGCCTGAAGCGCCGCAAGGTCGACAAGAGCGAAATCGCCGCGAGGGTCAAGAAAGCCTGCGGCATTCTCGGCCTGGACGAGTTGCTGGAGCGCAAGCCTTTTGCGCTGTCAGGCGGCCAGCGCCAGCGCGTGGCGCTGGGCCGCGCCATCGTGCGTGAGCCCAAGGTTTTCCTGTTCGACGAACCGCTGTCCAACCTGGACGCGGCCTTGCGCGTCAACACCCGCAACGAACTGGTGCGCTTGCACCAGCGCCTGAACGCAACCATGATTTACGTGACGCACGACCAGGTCGAGGCGATGACCATGGGCCAGCGCATCTGCGTCATGAACAAAGGACGCGTGGCGCAGATCGGTCGGCCACTGGACGTGTACCGGGCACCGGCCGATGCCTTCGTTGCACGCTTCCTGGGCAACCCACCGATGAACATCGTGCGGGCCCAATTGCGTGAACACAATGGCCTGCGCCACGCGATGGTGGGCGGCTGCGCACTGCCCCTGGAGCGCTGGAAAGGCGTCTCATTCAGCGCCGCTGACGAGGTATTGCTGGGGGTGCGGCCTGAAGAACTGTCGCTGGCCACGACGCCAGGCAGCGAGCAGGCATCACTGCGGGGCACGGTGTCCGGCGTGGAACCCCTGGGTGCAGAAACGCTTGTGATCGTCGAACTGGAGCGCCAGGCGGGCGAGGTCACGGCGCGGCTGCACCGCGAAACATCAGTCCGGGTCGGTGACACGGTAGGCCTCAGCTGCGCTTCGGAGGCCATCTATCTGTTTGACGCGGTCAGCGAGAAAGCCATTGTGGCAACGGATCATTAAGCATGGGCACAACACAGACACCACAGACACACCAGGCCCAGCCGCTGCGGATCGGCCTCATCGGCGCAGGCTGGGTCACCCAGCATCACCTGGCAGGCTGGCGGCAACACGCATCGCGCGCCCGGGTGGTGTCCATCACCGACCCCCATACGGCACAGGCACAAGCGCGAGCCAGCGCCTTTGGCATCGACCAGGTCTTCGCCAACGCCGAACAGATGCTCGGCCGGGGCGACCTCGATGCCGTGGATGTGGCGGCGCCACGCGAAACCCACGCGGACCTGGTGCGCCTGGCCGCGCGGCACGGCCTGCCCGTGCTATGCCAGAAGCCACTGGCTCCGACCTATGAAGAAGCTTGCGCACTGGTCGCCGAAACCCAGGACTGCACGCGCCTGATGGTGCATGAGAACTGGCGCTTCAGACCCTATTACCGCCAGATCTCCCGCTGGCTGCACGAGCAGCGCATCGGCCAGGTGGTACAGGCGCACATGAGCCTTTTGACCTCGGGCCTCATTGCAGATGGACAAGGCAGGTATGCCGCCCTCGACCGCCAGCCGTTCGTGGCGACGCTCCAACGCGCGTTGGTCATGGAGATCCTGATTCACCACATCGACACACTGCGTTTCCTGCTGGGTGATCTGCGCCTGGTGCATGCCCGTCTGGGCAAGGGCTGCAGCGCCATGGCGGGAGAAGACCGCGCGTCGCTCGTTTTCGAGAGCACCAGCGGTGCGGCGGTGAGCCTTCTGGCCAACCTGCGGGTGTGGGGTGAACCCGAGGCCAAATCTGATGAACTGTTGCTGGTCGGTGAGCGCGGCTGCATCCGCTTATCTGGTGATTCGCTGCGCTGCCAGGGAGATCAGCCAGAACAGCTCAACTACGACCTGCCGGCCTGCTACACCGAATCCTACGCCGCAACCATCGGTCACTTCATTGATGCGCTGGGTGATGGCAAACCGTTCGAGACCAGCCCACAAGACAATCTCCAGACGCTGCGCCTGGTGGAGGAGATCTACAGCTTCTCCCGCATCTAGCCCGGCCAAATCCACCCCTCTTTTTTTGCCATGACAACCACACCATGTATTGACACTTTGAGTGGGTCTCATCCACCTATCCGAAGGCAACAAATGAAATTCTCATCGGGTTCGAACGCTCCCGGCATCAGGGTGCCCCCCGGCGCCATCGACTGCCATCACCATATTTACGATGCGCGCTACCCTGCAGCGGAGAACGCCACCCTCAGGCCTGCCGACGCCTTGATCGCCGACTACCGCGCGCTGCAAGCGCGCATCGGCACCACCCGCAACGTGATCGTGCAACCCTCCACCTATGGCGTAGACAACCGCCTGCTGGTCGAGTCGCTCGCCGCATTCGGGCTGAGGAATGCACGCGGTGTCGCTGTCGTCAACACCAGCGTGACCGACGCCGGGCTCAAGCAACTGCACGACGCTGGCGTGCGCGGCATTCGGTTCAACCTGGCGCCTCCCGGCACCACCACGCTCGACATGGTGCGCACGCTGGCACGGCGCGTTGCGCCCATGGGCTGGCATATTCAGCTCAATGCACCGGCGGCAGCGCTACTCGATGCCAGATCAGTCTGGAGCGATCTGCCCGTTCCCGTGGTGTTCGACCACCTGGGCCGTGTGCCGCAACCGGGCGCTGTCAACCACCCCACCTTCGCCATGATTCGTGGACTGCTTCAGCGGGGCAAAGCCTATGTCAAACTTTCCGGGTTCTACAACGAGTCCAACGTCGGCTACCCGTCCTATTCAGACAGCGTGCAAGTGGCGACCCTCTACGCCCGGGAAGCGCCCGAACGTGTGGTCTGGGGAAGCGACTGGCCGCACCCCACCGAAAAAGACAAAGGCTATCCAGACGACGCCCATTTGATCGATTTGCTGTCCGAAGTCGTACCCGACGAGGCGGCCCGCCATCGCATACTGGTAGACAACCCGGCAAGGCTGTACCAGTTCGCATGAGCCCTGGACGGTTCCCGTCTGAGCTTTGACGTATTCCCGGCCAGTGAGTCAACGCCGTCCAAGGCCTTGCCGCTCGGCGCCGCAGGCTGTACCAGTGCCACCGTGAACATGAACCCGGCGGGCATCCGCGCTGTCTATGAGAAGAACTGGAGTACCGCGACGGGCGAAGAGCTTCAGGCCAAGGCCGACGTTGTTCGACAAATCTTCGAGGCGATGCCCATGATCCCCGCCATGAAGCGGGTCGTCGCCGGGCTTTCAAACTATCCTCGGTGGGGCGCGGTTCGCCCGCCGCTGTGGGCATTGAACGACAGCGCCGCAACGGATTTTTTCAAAGCCCCCGGCAAGGCAGGATTTGACATGCCCGCCTATCCGAAGGCCTGACAGACCGTTGATTTCCCGCCCCTTGCCCCGATTTGGGATGCGCCCTGGCATGTGAACCGCAGGGCGCTGGACATTGCCGTTGTCAGTCAAGGGAAACATCCATGACGATTACAGGACGCTCAATCCCGTTTTTAAGTGTGATGCGAGATTTCGCCATTCCGCCTTCGTCAGCGATTTGGGCTCAGGAATATCACCTCGGTCAATGTCTCCATGCGCACACATGCGGGACTGGTGTTTCAGTCAAAAATGTAACAATTTAATGCTCTGGCCCAATGAATACGGGCGCGAGCAGCTATTATTTTTGCAGCAACCAGTCGTGCGCGAGCGACCCATCAAGGTCGACCTGTTGCCGTTTCCCTGGTTTGGCTTGTCTGAGCGAAGAACACTGATGGCTTCTTGCCCGCATTGACAGCGTCAGGGCGCGATCTGCAGTTGCCCAGGGTCAAGCAGCACAAAACGGGCGAAGCGCCCTTCTTTGCGGCTACCGTCATCGCTGACGATGACGATGCGCAGCACGCCATCGGTGACAGCCGGGCTCACCCCTTCTGCGCGCTCGAAACCCTGCAAGCCTGGCACCGTGACGCGGCGCGCCGACGCAGCTGGCTGCCCGCTCCAGAACCAGAGCGCAAATTCATCTTTCTCGCGTGAGGCGGGGCCGCTGATGACCAGGTAGCCATTGAGCGAAGCCATGTAGGACATACCGCGAATCCCGTGCCCGCCCAGGTCCAGCGCCTGCAGCGTACTTGACACCTGCGGTGCTGCGTCTGCTTCAAAAATCGCAGAAGGATTTTCAACGCTGGCGATGATGGCATGACTGCCCTGCAAGGGACTGCGAAATCCAATCAGCAGGCGCTGCTGGTCTGGCGTGATCTCCAGCGCCTCGATGTTGAGCCCAGCGCCCGCCTTAACGTCCTTGACTTGCGCAGCGGCTGCCAAGAGGGGATGCGCCTCGACCAGCGCGCGCTTCAGCCCGCCAGTCACTACGGGCTCGACTATCCGGTCTTTTTCGATTCGGAAACGGGCCAGTTTTTCACGCCCCTTCTGTTCATCGCCGTCGTCATCGCGTGAATGCGAAGTAACGGCGTAAAGGTAGCCCTGGCTGTCAAGCGCCAGCCCCTCCAGATCGTCCAGCTTCCAGATCGGGTCACCGCCATGAAACCAGCCAGGGCTCAGCGACTTGCTGCTGACATCTCCGTCGGCGTTGATGGTGACCAGACTGAACGAATGCCCCTTTTCATCTTCAACCGCCAAAAAACGCCCGTCCGGAAGCTGCTGGATGGCAGAGGGCTCATAAAGACCGGTCAGGGGCAGGAACATGGGAGTGGTGTTCGGCGTCATGACGGTCATTGTGACTTACGGTGAGTGTTTGGGGTATGGGAAATACAGGGGAAGAAGCGCATTTACCGCAGGTCCCCCATGGCTGGCTGATTGGCGCAGGAGTGGAAAACGTGAGGACGTGTTGCGGTGTTGGGAGGGACTTGGACGTAACTCAAGCCGGCCAGCCAATGCTTCTTGCTTGAGTGCCCGTAATGCAGCGAGGCTGTGTGAAAACCCCTTGAACCGTGCATGAAATTTGCTGTCACATATCGAACCGTACGGAGGGTTGGATATGGCGAGATTCATTGTGGGAGCGGATCGGCAACAAGTCACGCTGCTACCGGAGTGCTTGGACGACTTCATCACTGAAGACAACACCGTTCGGGTGGTTGATGCGTTCATAGGTGAGTTGGATATGGTGGCCCTGGGTTTCGCGGGGGCAACCCCGGCTGCAACGGGTCGACCTTCGTACCACCCATCAGTGCTGTTGAAACTCTACCTCTACGGTTACCTCAACCGCATCCAGTCCAGTCGCCGCCTGGAGCGCGAATGTCAGCGAAATGTGGAACTGATGTGGCTGACCGGGCGCTTGGCCCCTGACTTCAAGACCATTGCGGACTTCCGTCGTGATAACGGCAAAGGTATCCGCAATGTGTGTCGGCGCTTTGTGCTGTTATGCCGTGAGCTGAAGTTATTTAGCGAAGCGGTGGTGGCCATCGATGGCAGCAAGTTCAAGGCCGTCAACAACCGGGAGCGCAACTACACGCCCGGAAAGATCGAGCGGCGTGAACGCGAACTCGAAGAAAGCATCCAGCGCTACCTGGACGCCCTGGAAACAGCCGACCGCACCCAACCCACAGAGATGCAGGCCAAGACGGAGCGCTTACAAGGCAAGATCCAGAAGATGCGCCAACGCATGCAAGACCTGCAGGCTGTCAAGGCACAGCTAGAAACCCTACCGGATCGACAACTCTCCCAGACCGACCCGGACGCACGGGCCATGACCACCTACAGCGCCAAGGGCACAGCCATGGTGGGCTACAACATACAAACAGCGGTAGACACCAAGAACCACTTGATCGTGGCGCATGAAGTTACGAACAACGGCAGCGACAGGTCACAGCTGAGTCAGATCGCACTGGCTGCACGCGAAGCCATGGGCAAGCGAAAATTGAAAGCTATCGCTGACCGCGGGTATTACAGTGGCACGGAGCTCAAGGCTTGCGAGGATGCGGGGATCGCAGCAATTGTTCCCAAGCCCATGACGTCAGGCGCCAAAGCCGAGGGGCGTTTCGACAAATCAGACTTCATCTACATCACCCGCGATGACGAGTACCAATGCCCTGCAGGGCAGCGTGCCATCCACCGCTTTACAAGCGACGAGAAGGGAATGCAGATTCGTACCTACTGGAGCAGCTCGTGTATTGGATGCGCAATCAAGGCGCAATGCACTCCCAGTGACTACCGGCGCATAAGGCGCTGGGAGCATGAGGCGGTGATGGACAAGGTGCAGCAGCGTCTGGATCGTATGCCAAAGGCCATGACGGTGCGCAAGAGCACTGTTGAACATGTCTTTGGAACGCTCAAGCACTGGATGGGCTGGACGCACTTCCTCACGCGGGGCATGCACAACGTGGCAACGGAAATGAGCTTGAGCGTGCTGGCTTACAACCTCAAACGTGTCATCCGCATTCTTGGCTTTGCGAAGACGATGAAGGCAATGCAACTGGTGGGTGCATAGGCATCTATTTAGATCGCAGATCCGCCAATACTGGCCGTCCAACGACCCATAGGGTTCCCGTATAGGGTCTGCGGTACAACATTAATTAAGAAAATCTGACGCACCCGAGAAATCGTGGAGCGCGCGATGATGATACGGCTTGCCGATGCGTTATCACACAGCCTCCAGCGTAACCCGACGCCCGCCAGTACCCGCTTTCTGGCAGCCCAGCGAACACGCGGTTTTTGTTGCCGGGCAGCTACTACCGATTAAATCTCAGTTTGCTCGGCCATCTCCAGAGCATCATCCACCTCAATACCAAGGTAGCGTACGGTGCTCTCCAGCTTGGTGTGGCCAAGAAGCAGTTGCACTGCCTGAAGATTTTTTGTCCGTCGGTAGATCAAGGATGCTTTGGTTCGCCGCATTGAATGTGTCCCGTATTCGGAAGGATTCAGCCCAATCGCTGTGACCCAGGAATCAACGATGCGGGCGTATTGACGGGTTCCAATGTGAGGGGAATCATGAATGCGACTGGGGAACAAGTATTCGTCCTGCCCAAGTTTGGCCTCTTTGATCCAGTCGCTGACTGCGTCACGGGTCGGTTGGGTAATTTCGAATTGAACGGGTCGCGAGGTCTTTTGCTGCATCACGGTTGCTCGGGGCGCTACGCGTTCGCCATGGCAGATGTCGCGCACTCGCATCTTTACCAGGTCACAGGCTCGCAGTTTGCTGTCCAATCCCAAGTCGAACATGGCGAGTTCACGAACTCGGTGTTGAAGTTGAAGGCGGACCCGAATAGCCCAAATCTCCTTCAATTTGAATGGAGATTTTTGTCCGACGATCACGCCCTTGTTCCAGGGGGCGTGTTGTTCGTGGTCTGTGGTGTTTTCCATGGTGGACTCCTTCTTGATTGAGGGAGTCCGACTGTGGGCTGATCGCCCGGAAGCGCAAGCACATTTTTTGCGGCAGGAATGCGGACCGTGGCCACCTGCGGCAATGTGCCCCAAGGAGTCGCCGATTCTTCTCCGAAGCCGACATTTTATGGTCAATGATTACCAGCATCTGCAGCTGTGTGCGAATGTGATCTTGGTGGCTGTTGATGGTGAACCAGCCATGGAGTCAGCGGTTGCACAACTCAAGCAGGGTCTTGGGAACAATTGGGGCCCCGTCACTGCAATGCAATTCATGTCGGGCCGACGTGGAGAATTCGCCGCTGATTGCGCAGCGCCCCACGAGCAAGCCCAGCTGTTTTGGCGCACCTGATGGCAAAGCAGATCTGCAGTGCTGAAGGTCTTGGTGCGGTCGCGCCGCCCGATGGTAGTAGGGCACAGGCCTTCTGCTTGGAGCAGGCACCACCTATAGTTTTCCGAAATCCGAGGGCGATCACCCGCCCGCAAAACTCAGGACTTGTTCATGAAGATCATCCGCAATGGATCCAAGCCATCCGCCAAGGCGCCGGCCTCGTATTTCACTGGCACGGTCCGCATCGATAGTCCGTTCCAGGCGGACGGCGAAGGTCGTTCTGGTGGATCCATCGTGATCTTCGAGCCAGGCGCACGCACCAACTGGCACTTCCACCCGGCCGGCCAGACCCTCGTCGTTCTCTCTGGCGTAGGGTGGACGCAGTGCGAGGGCGGAGCACGCACCGAGATTCGCGCCGGCGACGTGGTCTGGTGTCCCTGTCGCAAGCGCCACTGGCATGGAGCTGCCATCACCACAGCGATGTCCCACCTGGCGATCACCGAGATGGTCGATGGCAAGAACGTCGAATGGATGGAGCCGGTTACCGACGAGCAGTACCAAGACGGTCCGCTCGTGACCGCCTGACCGCCCAAGCAATCACTCCGCCTGATTGCCTATGCGCAAGCTTTTCACGGCAGTCTTGCTAACCGGTATGCGGTGCTCAAAATCAATGGCTTCAACTGGCGGTGGCAGAAGCAAGGGCCCGAATTTATGGTTTTCTGGGCTGCCGCGTGCATACTGTCCGTATCGGGATGAGATAATTTTCGGTTCGAAGCAAAGAAAGGCATACATTGGCACGCCTGACCAGAGAAGAAAGCCGCATGCTCACGCGCACGAAATTGCTGGCGTCTGCACGAGCAGTCGTGGCGCGCGAGGGTTACGAAAACGCGTCGGTTGACCGCATCGCCGAAGAGGCGGGCTTCAGCAAGGGGGCGTTTTACTCCAACTTCGACAGTAAAGAGGAAATCATCCTCGAGCTGCTGGAGACGCATTCGCTACAGGATGTGTCCGAGATCGCCGACTTGTTGCGCGAGGTTCGCGATCCCCTGGAGATGATCGAGGTCATCAGCAACTGGTCCGTCAACCGGTCTGCCGATCCGACCTGGGGGATGCTCGCGCTGGAGCTGTTTCGGCGTGCGCGACGTGACCAGACCTTCGGGGAGCGCCACTCCAATCTATTTCGCGCGCAGTGGCGTGGCCTGGGGGAGATCTTGTTTCGCATGTTTCCGCAAGGCGCCGAACCAGCCGATTCCGAGGCTCTGGGCGGCGTCGTCTTCGGGCTGACCTACGGCTCGGCGGCGGGCTTCAAGACCGGCCCCACGTCGGGCGACTTGGTCCGCCTGGTACTGACCGGCCTGCATCTCGCCTATGGAAAGCGGTCGCGCGCGCGCTCGACGCCGGCCGAGAAGACCCCTTTGGCTGCTGCGCCCTCCGCACGCAAGCGAAGCAGCACGGTTCGGCCGAAAATAAAAGCCGCGGCATAATCCGACATCACGACCGCCGGGCATTCTGCTAAATGCCTCAGTCTCTGCCTGCGGCGGCTTCCCGCCTAGGGATGCACAGATTTATTCGCTGATGTTGCCAGCTCCTGGAAAAACAGGATGAGGTAGCAAGGATCAGTAAATCACGACGCCGCGAATCGATTCGCCGCTTTTCATCAGGTCAAAACCCTTGTTGATGTCCTCCAGCGGCATGGTGTGCGTGATCAGGTCATCGATGTTGATCTTGCCTTCCATGTACCAATCGACGATCTTGGGCATATCGGTGCGACCGCGCGCGCCGCCGAAGGCCGAGCCTTCCCACTTGCGGCCGGTAACCAGCTGGAAGGGCCGGGTGCTGATCTCGGCGCCGGCTTCGGCCACGCCGATGATGATGATGCTGCGGCCCCAGCCCTTGTGTGTGCATTCCAGCGCCTGGCACATCACCTGCGTGTTGCCTATCCGGCCTTACGACCGACGATGACCTACCGGGTGAGTTTCCCATTTGCGCCGAGCAAGACCAGTTCTATGTAGGTTGACCCCGTACGATTTGCAGACCCGTAGTGCACTGAGATATCACCCATCTCATAGGGTTTGAAGGTTTCAAGAGCACTGGCGAGGCTCGATCGAGTCAGGGGCGGGCGAGTACGCCTAAGGCCCTCCACCAGCACTTTGGCTTCCAGGAAACCTTCCATGCCGTTGTATGACGGCGCCTCTGAGGGGAGGTGCGACGACAGCGCCGCGCGGTACTCGATAGCCAATGGAGATGTTGGACTCAGTGGCCAGGGAACGGCCTGCGAAAGAGCAATTCCCTCCGATAGTTGCCTCAGTTCGGCATGCAGATCCTCTATTCTGATGACTGACAGGCCGAACATCCTCGCATGTCCTTTGATGGCGCGGTATTCTTTCGCCACAGGCGCAAAAAATTTGGGAATAATCGATAGAAAAATCACGTCCGGCCGGCTGTTATTTATCTTCTCGGCGATGAGCTTTGGGTCATCCGATGCGCTGAATGAGATTTCCTCCAAAGGCAACTTCGCATCGCGTACCGCGTCGGCATATGCTTTTGCACCAGAGGGGCCAAATGCCTCCTTGCTCGAAAGCACGGTGAAACGCCGAGCGCCTATCGTGGCCTGGTGTCTCACGGTAGTGGTCGCCTCGTGATGCGCAGAAATCCTTACGGGAAAAACGAAGCGACGAGCAGGCTTACGTGCCTCATCCGAGATGCTTGCCGCACCCACTAGAGGCACGCGCGCGTTTTCAACATGTTCAATGACTGTTGGCAGTGTCGGCGTGCCGAATGCCCCAAGCAACGCCAAAACCTTGTCGACTTCGATCAGGGACTGAACCTCCTGCGCCGCCCGGATTGCTTCGTACTGATCGTCCCGGTCCCTCACCACAATGCGGCGACCGGCGATTCCACCCCTGGCATTGACGCTCGCAATGTACGCATCGGCTCCTGCGGCCCGCTGTTTAGCCATTGCACCAAAGGCGGGCGAGCCTAAGGGTGAGACGCGACCGATCACAACTTGATTGGGTATGTTGACCGAATCATCTGCAGAAAAGCAGACGCCTGCGACAGCATTTAGCAAGAGAAATGCGGCAGGAATAGCTCGCCGCAGGGTTTGAAAATACATAAGCTGTACCAATAGTGTTTGGGCGTTACGCCCTCGAACGAGATCAGGCCGCCCAGCGCGTCGGGATCGGCTGGCTCGGCGCCTTGCGGAAACATGCGAAACAAGATCTCCCCAGGTCACGCCACTGCGCGCGGGATAAGGTTTGGGTTGTTATCCGCTTTCGCGGTCATCGCAGAAATTGCGAATTATTAATTTTCATGAACCGATGAATTTGTCGTAAAGACGGGGCCGAACCGAGGCGGCCTGCGACCGGGGCCGCGTCACTTCGCGGCAGTTCCGGCCAGGAGAAGCTTGAACTTAACCTGCACCTCGTTGCTCACCAGTGACGTATCCTTCCAATCACCATCGCCAATGCCGAAATCGAGGCGCTTGATCACAAAGACACCAGTCGCATTTGTGCCAGCCGTGGTCTGCGCCATGGCAACGGGCACCACGAGGTCGCGGACGGCGCCTTTTATTGTTAGCTTGCCGACGACATCGAATTTGCCGTTCCCGGCCTCTTTTACGGTGATGCTCTGGTACGTCGCTTGTGGAAACCGTTTGGCATCGAACCAGGCAGGTTTGGCCACCTCGGCGTCCAGCTCAGCCACGCCTAACGAGACGCTGCCAACATCGATGGTGAATGCAATCTTGCTGGTTTCGAGCTTTTTCGGATCAAATGCGACCTGAGCATTGAAACTCCTGAACTTGCCATGCACGGGCACACCCATCTGCGTGCTCGTGAAGGCGATTTCACTTTGTGCTGGAATTAGGCTTTGTTGGGCCGACGTTGGGGAGGCCGAGGTGGCCGCGAGTAAGGTCAAAATTACGCCGGGAAGACAGGCTTTCATATTGATCACTCTCTTGGAATAGGGTTGAACCACATTCGCGACAGGAGGCCATCGCGGTCTATGAATTGGTGCTTGAGCGCTGCGCCGATGTGCGCTATAGCGAGTAATGCCATCGCCCACGCGAGCCCCTCGTGCCAGGGCTTGATAGCCTCTGCCAGCGCCTTGTCCACCGGCACGAAGTCCGGCAGGGGAAGAACGCCAAAAACGACGATGGAAAACCCGGCGGCCGAACTGTAGGCCCAGCCTGCGACTGGCACGGCCACGAACAGCAGGTACAGCAAGCCATGAACACCGCGCACCATCCCTTTCTGCCAGGACGGCATGCGAATATGCTCTGGCGGTCGGTGTGTCAAGCGCCACAGCAATCGCAATAACGACAAGGACAAGATCGTGATACCGACCCACTTGTGCCAGTTGTAGAGTCGCAGTCGCCCGGGCGATATCGGTAGCTCGGTCATGTAGAACCCGAGACAGAAGCACCCGACAAGTGCCAAAGCAAGCACCCAGTGCAGAACGATGGCGATACTGCCGTAATAGCGCATGGAATTCCTTCAGGTGAGTTAACTGTCGTCGGATAGACCTCTGACGTGAGCGGGCTCATCAGGGGTACTCACCGCACAGACGCGCGGCGCGTACCCCAGACCAGATCCTGCGCGGCCAGAGGGTCCGGGTCGTCACGGTTTCTGAAGCAACTCGAGCGCAATCTTCAGCTCGACCTCGTCGGCAATCACCGCTGGATACTGCGACATGCCAAAGTCACTGCGTTTGATCTTGGCATTGCCAACGAAGCCGACCATCGGAATCTTGAGGAAGGGATTCACGGCGCGGTTCGTCAGCACCGTGTTGAAGTCCACCGGAAGCGTCTTGCCGCGAATGGTCAAGTTGCCGGAAATGACATAGTTCTTGTCATCGACACGACGAACCGACGTTGAGACAAAGTTGATCTTCGGGTTCTTCTCCGCATCGAACCAGGCCGCGCTGCGCAGATCGCCATCGCGCGCGCCGTCGACGGTATCGATCGATGCCGCGTCGATGGTGATCGCGACGCTCGATGCCTCGACGTTCTTGTCGTCGTAAGTCACACGCCCTTCCACTTTCCGGAAGATTCCTGGGGTGTTGCTGATTCCGAGATGCGACACCTGGAAGCTCACATGGGTGTGGGACGGATCAATCTCCCATCCAGCGTGAGCGGCATTCAGGAGGAGTGCCGGCGTCAGAACGGCGAGTCGAAGTAATGAGTGGATCATGTTGAAAGTATCCTAGATGCCAGCACCGCCTTGCGGCGCCGGCGTGGTTGAGACGTATCGATCAGAAGTGGTATCTGGCGATCAGGAGCGCCGTGTTCTGCTTCGCACCGGGAACCACGTTCTGGTTTGCCCCGTATTTGTTCCTCCACAGCTCGTAGCCCACGCCGACGAGCAGCCCGGTGTCCTTCCCTACGGGCGTCAGCAATTCGGCGTGCAGGCGGAACTCGGGCTTCGTGCCGTTGCCGAAACCGTCCTTGCCCTTGCTGGTGATGTACTTGGCATCGCCCGCGAAGGTCAGTGGGATCCCAAGGGTGAATGGGACGGACCAGGCGGAGTGCAGCATCAGCGCGGTGTCGAAGTTCACCTCCGTCGCCGTGATGCCGTTGTAGTTCCGCTCCTTGTACGCATAGACGTTCAGAACGCCGAATCCGTGGGTGACGGGCAGATCGAACGCCAGACCGGCCGCGAAGGCTCGCTTCCCGGGCGCGAACTGGGTGTTCAGCGTATCCCGCTCGAAGACGAAGGCCAGGGACGTATCCTGGACGGGCCCGAACTTGAATTCGCGACCCGAAAGCTTCGAAAGCGAGAAGGTACGGCGCAGCAATCCATAGAACTCCTGCGATCCAGTCCCTCCGCCGGCGGCGGGGTAGTTCATGTCGGATTCCAGGATCTGCCCGAGCACGAGGTTCGTGCCGAGCTTGTCGCCGCTGTTGTGGACGAATTCGTAGACGTTCTTGCGGATCGGTTGCGCAGTTCCCGGCTCTGCGAACCGCAGCCCCCTCTGGACACTGACCTGGTTGTCGCTCCATTCGAAGGCATGGCCCGTCACGGAATGCGCAATCAGAGCCGCTGCAGCTAACGCCTTTATAGGTAGTCCAGATTTCATTTTTGTCTCCTCCATATGTGGAAGTTGTTGCTTATAGGCACCACTGGCATGCCCCAAAAATCTCCTTGCCCACCTACTGATAGGCGGGAGCATCCAGGTGCCGGAGGAAGATCAGCTTTGTTCAGTCCCGGGATGCGTCTTGACGAGCCCATTCATTCGAGGCCCGAGCAGAAAGCGTCATTGAAACCAAAAAACATACCGTTTAGAGTTTGAATACCAGTAAGTATCTATAAACCTATTGGTATGTTAAATGCGTGTTTTCCCGTACTCGGCAGTACGTCATCGATTGGCGATTGCGGGCGAGCAAGTGACCATGAGCCAAAGAAATCTGTGCCGGTTGCGATGGCTCGGGGAGGCGAACAACAAGCTCAAACGCCTGGTGGCCGACACGAGTCTGGACGAGGCCATGCTGAAGGGCGACACAGAAAAAGAGTTTTGAAGCCAGGGCAGCAGCGCGAACTGGCGGTCGATCTGGTGTTGCGATATGGGGCAAGATGCGAAAGGCTTGCGCTGCCATTGAGTTCAGTCGTGTGCTGTGCCAGTACCGGTCGGTCGCATGTGACGACACGGCACTGGTCATGCGCATGGGCGACGCTACTCCAGCCCGAGTGCCCTGTGGTTAGCCGCGCGAGCACCATATGCTCAAACGAGATGGTTTCAAGGACGGCCACACGCGGGTTTCCCGCCTGCACCGGGAGGGCTGGTCCGTTCCCCCTTGGTCAGATCTGGGGGATGGGCCGTGTGGCCGACAAGCTGGTTGACGGAAGGATGCTGCGCAGTATTGGCATGTCCTAGCGGTTGGACAGCTCTTTGAGCCGCTGCATGAACTTACCGACATGGGGATAGAACTCCTCGAACAGCGGGTCCTTTCTGTGGACGAGCATCACCTCGCCGAAGAGCTTCAGGCCCACGAGAAGAGCGGAGGACTCATCCGCATCGAATGGGAGCGAAGGTCTTGCTCGCTGCACGATGGCTGGAATGTCGTCGTGGTTCCTGGCCAGGAATGTGAAGGCCGGTGTCGCGACGGGACTGCCGTCTTGATCGGCGAGATGCTCGATGGTGATTCGGTAGGTGTGCTGCTTCATGATCTCAAGCATCGACAGCAAGGTGCGGACTGCCTGCATGCGGGTGGGGGAGTTTTGGCGTCTTGAGGGCGAAGGGAAGACCTCTGGGTCTTCCATGCAGCTCTCCGCGCGGACGCCATGGCGCCCGCGCGTTTTCGGATGTGCTGGGAGGTTCAGCGAAGAGGAATGCTCAGTGCTTGGGCGTCCGGCCTTCGAACGAGACGAGGCCGCCCAGCGGCTGGTAGTTCTCGCCATCGAAACGCATCAGTTGCAGAGTTTCGACTGGGTAGACGTCGGTATCACCCTTGGTGGTAAGCGTGATGCCCGGCAGCAGCATGCCGAGTTGGGCCTTGTTCATGTTGCGAGCCGCATCGAGCATGGCCTGGCGCGTGGGCTGCTTCATGGTCTCCAGTACATGCAGTAGCGCTTCCCCGGTGACGTAGCCGATCTGGCCCTGGGTGTCGGTCTTGTCGAAGCGCGGCTTGGCACTGGCATGATCGGCGAGGTAGCGGCGCACGCCGGCATCCGCGGCATAGGCGGGGGCGTCGACGGGCTTGACGAACTGGCTGGTGATCAGCCCCTTGGCATTGGCCAGGCCCGCGGGTTTGAGAGCAGCGACCGAAGAGGCAATGTAGGACAGCATGGTGGTGGGGTTCCAGCCGCTCTCGGCCGCCACGCGCACGGCCTGGGCACCCTGCCGGGGCGGTGCGATGATCACCAGCGTGTCGGCTCCAGATGCCTTGAGGTTGCTCATCTGCGTGTCGATCGTCGGATCCACTGGCGTGACGGGCTGCTCGGCGACAAGGCGCACGCGGGAGCCCTTGATCGCCTGCATGAAGCCGGCCTTGAAGGTCAGCCCGGTCTCGGTGTTGAGAAACAGCATCGCTACCTTGGCGTCAGGCTTGTTCGCCTTGAGGTGCTCCGCGAAGGCGGCGGCCTCGGTCGTGAATGAGGGCACCAGCCCGATCGTCCACGTAAGGCTTTCCGGCAGTTCCTGCACGCCCGAGTACATGAACAGGTTGGGCACCTTGTTCTGCTCGACGTAGCGGCCGATGGCCTGGTTGTTGGGTGTGCCGGAAATGCCGACCAGCGAGAACACTTCGCCTTGCTCGACCATCTTGCGCACGTTGGTCAGCGTGCGCTGTGGGTCGATGGCGTCATCCTGGACTACCAGTTCGATGGTGCGGGTCTTGCCGTCACCCATCTTGACGCCGCCGGCGGCGTTGGCCGCGGCCACGCGTACTTTGATGCCCTCGGACATCGCGCCTACCGCGGCCACGGGACCGGTCAAGGGTGCGGAGACGCCGATCTTGATGGTTGTGTCGGTGATGCCGACGTTGGCGGCATACGCGCTGACGCAGGACAGGCTGGTTGCGGCAATCGCTGCCATAAAAGTCAGGTGGCGCATCATCGAGGTATTTGTCATGGGTTTGTCTCCTATTTGACAATGGTTGTGGGAATCGATGTCCCAGGGTGGGGTGAGCGATAACGGGAAGCAGCGCTTCGCAGCGCGCAGCCCCAGGTAGTGAAGAGGCCGACCAGGCCGTCGCGGGCCAGCAGCATCATGACGATCAGGCAGGCGCCATAGACGAGTCCGCCGAGTGCTGGACTGAATTCGGCAGTCCACTCTGGCACAAAGACGACAAACAATGCGCCCAGCAAAGCCCCGCTGACACTGGCGATGCCGCCGACGATGGCGCCGATCAGGATTTCGATGGACTTGGCGGCGAGGAATGACTGAGGGCTGACATAGGCGTTGAGCATCGCGAACATCGAGCCGCCGAGTCCGGCGAAGCCGGCGCTGACGGCGAAGGCCGACAGCCTCGCCTTGGTAAGCTGAACGCCCAGTGATTGAGCGATCAGTGGATCATCCCGCATCGCGCGCAGCGTACGGCCGGTGTCGCCGTGCAGTATCCGCCGGATCAGTGCCACGCAGACCGCCGCGCACAGCAGTGACAGCCAGTACAGCCACACGTCCCTGCCGACCGGCAACCATGACGGCGGCGCAGGCGCCTCGAAGCTGATGCCGGTGACGCCATGGGTCAGCTTGTCGAACTTGAGAATCAACTGGGGCACCACGGCGGCAATGCCAAAGGTCACGATGGCCAGTTGCAGCCCGCCCAGTCGCAGCGCCGGCAGTCCGACGACGACGCCCATTGCCGCCGTCACGACCGCAGCAATGGGCAGGGTCATGATCGGATCAAAGCCTGCCTTGGTCACCAGGATGGCTGTCGTGTAGGCCCCGCAGGCGAAGAAGGCGCCCTGGGCCAGGCACACCTGGCCGCCATAGCCCAGCAGCAGGTTGAGGCCCAGGATAGCCATGGCATAAGCCAGGGCCAGGCTGACCTGCAGCAGCAGGAACTTGGGCAGCAGCAGCGGCAGCGCGGCCGCCACCACCAACAATGCAATCAGCGCAAGCGCCGACTTGAGATCAAGATTTTTGGAGTTCATACCCGGACAACCATTTTTTGACCGAACAGGCCGGTCGGACGAAACAAGAGCACAATGAGCGTGACGGCAATCGGGATCACTAGTCGCAGCTCCGCGCCGATGAATGTCAGGAAAGTAGCGCCGACACTCTCCACCACGCCGATCAGCAGGCCACCGACGACCGCGCCGACGGCGCTATCCCACCCCCCGAGCGTGGCCGAGGCCAGCGCGTAGATGAGCACTGGCGCCATCATGATCGGACTGAGAAACAGGCGTGGCGCGACCAGTGCGGCCGCGACGAAGCCCACTACCGCCGCCAGGCCCCAGCCG
The DNA here is from genome assembly GCF_056401355.1 of Polaromonas sp. P4_F4. Lineage (NCBI taxonomy): Bacteria > Pseudomonadati > Pseudomonadota > Betaproteobacteria > Burkholderiales > Comamonadaceae > Polaromonas > Polaromonas sp. P4_F4. The sequence continues at coordinate 69,945 of NZ_JBFUJO010000023.1, forward strand.
AACATGAGCATGGTTTCGACGCGAATGCCCACCAGCACGCTCTTGTCGCGATCCGCTGCGGAAGCACGCATGGCAAGACCCAAGCGCGTGAAGCGGAATAGCGCACCCAACAGCACGGCAATGACGCACAGCACGCCGGCCACGCCCACCGCATTGGCGGTCAGGCGCACTCCGGCCAGCGTCCAACCGCCATCCGCAAAGATGCTGGGAAAGGTTTGCTGATCGGAACCCCACAGCCATAAGCAAAGCGCATCGAAGACCAGGAATAGGCCCAGCGTCACGACAACGACGGTTTCGACCGGTGCGCGGGATACCGGCCGTACAATCGTCCTGAACACGACGACCCCGAGCACGAAGGCAATAATGGCGGCGCCCAAAAAGGCCAGCCACAGGGGGGCGCCCCACTCATGCAGCTGCCAGGCCACATAGGTGCAAAACGTGGCCATCTCTCCTTGTCCGAAATTGACAATGTGAGTGGCACGGTAAATAAGCACAAGCGCCAGGGCCAATGCGCCGTAGATGGCGCCTGCAGCCAGGCCGTCGATGATTTGTTGGACAAGCAACTGCATGTCATGCTCCCAGGTAAGAACGCTGAATCGACGGGGAGGCGAGCAGCTCCTCGGCCGTCCCTTGTGTGGTGATTGCGCCGACTTCCATCACATAGGCCCGGTGCGCGATGCGCAGCGTCAGGTCTGCGTTCTGCTCGACGATGAGCAAGGTGGTTCGCTCCTCCTCGTTGATGCGCCGAAAGATGTTGAACATCTCCTGCGTGATGGCTGGCGCAAGGCCGAGCGAGGGCTCGTCGCACATGAGCAGCCGCGGGCGCGACATGAGCGCGCGGGCGATTGCCAGCATCTGTTGTTCGCCGCCGCTGAGTGTGCCGGCGGGCTGCCGCCTACGTTCGCGCAGACGCGGAAAAACGTCAAACCAGCGCGCGATGTCGCTGGCAATCTGGCGACGGGATTTCACCGTGTAGGCGCCCAGCTCGAGGTTCTCCTCGACGCTGAAGTTGATGAACGTGCCCCGTCCTTGCGGCACTTGGGCCAGTCCCATCTCCACGCGTTTGGCCGGGTGCAGGTCGATCAGATCGACGCCATCGCAGAGGATGCGGCCCTGCGCCGGAATGACACCCGACAGCGCGCGCAGAGTGGTTGTCTTGCCCGCGCCGTTGGCGCCCAGCAGCGCGACGATTTCCCCGGGCTCCACCGAGATGGACACCTGATGCAAGACCTTGGTCAGGCCGTAGCCCGCATTGAGTCCTTGAACCGCGAGCAAACTCATGCTGGTCTCCCGAGATAGGCCGCCACCACCGCCGGATGTGATCTCACCTCGGCTGGCGTGCCCTGAGTCAAATTTTTTCCCAGATGCAGCACGACCAGGCGGCTGCACAAATTCATGACCAATCCCATGTGGTGCTCGACCAGAAGCACTGCCAGGTTATGGGTCTGACGAATGCGTTGGATCAACTCCCCGAACTCCGTCACTTCGCCATGGGTCAGGCCGCCCGCCGGCTCGTCGAGCAACAGCAGGCGAGGGCGTGCAGCGAGTGCGCGCGCGATCTCCACGCGCTTGAGCGCCGGATAAGGCAAGGAAGCCGCCGGGGCGTCGGCGACACGCTCCAGGCCGAGGTCGGCCAGAATGGAGCGACACCAATCGGACAACTCACGCTCAGACCGTTCGCTGTAGGTCGGCCGTAACCAGGCGCGAAGCACCGACTGGCCGCATGTATGGTGCGCCCCCAACATCACGTTTTCCAGCACGGTCATACGGCCATACACACCCAGGTTTTGGAAGGTGCGCGCGACGCCTGCCGCGATGATCCGGTGCGTCGGCAGCATGTCAATGCGCCGCCCCTCGAACTTGACGCTGCCCGCGCTCGCGTCGTACATGCGGGTGATGCAGTTGAACAGCGTCGTCTTGCCAGCACCGTTGGGACCGATCAGGCCACAGATCTCTCCGGCTCGTACCTCCAGATTGACGTTAGTGAGGGCCTGCACGCCCCCAAAGCGAACGCTAAGGTTCTCGACTTCCAGCAATGGTGGCGGGCTGGCAGTTGCTCCGCCCTGTAGATGCACCATCTTGTCTCCATTTAAATTTGTAATGTTCGGCCTCGACAAAGAAAGTGGAGCCCCGCGTATTGACAGCAGTTCTACAACTGTTGATACCATACGGTATCTGAAAACCAATTTGAATGTCAAGTGGGTTTTCACCGATCCGCCAGGCTCCTATTTGGAGCCAGGTTTTTCATCCATTGAAACCCCAGGACTTCACAGGCCAGCCACGCCCTAACGCGTAAGCGCAGGTGCCGAAATACGCACTGTTCTGGAAAGCTCCTTCGGGCCTGGCTCTTCAGCATCTCAGCAAGGGCACGGTAGCGTCCCAGGGTGTAGGGCACCGCGCCACCGCCATACGGGATGAGCAGACTCGCCCCGGTTTCAAGGTGGATGCCATGGGCGGTGTCTCCTGATTGAGTAAATCCGCTTTCGGGTGCTTGCAGTATTTTCAGATACCATATAGTATCTGCAAACCGATGCGCATGTCTCGGCGGTTGCTTGGCAACAAACGCAAGTTCGCTTTTTTTGCCGCAGGCCAGTTATGAATCACCCTACTCGTAGCGCCTAGCTCAGTGCGGTGCCCATCTCAAAATTTTCAGGAGACACCCATGGATTCCATTAAACGGTCCGCCTTCTTCATCGAACCCGCCGGCTACCCGCGCCCACTCGAGGTCGTCGGTGTGCGCATTACGGTCCTCGCCTCGGCCAAGAAGACGGGCGCATACGAAGTCCTCCTGCAGGACGGCGTGGAAGGCAGTGGTCCGCCGCCGCACCATCACCCGTGGGACGAGTCGTTCTATGTAACGCGCGGCGAAATCGCTTTCAAGTTCGGCACCGGCGATCAGGAGCAGCGGGTTCTCGCCCGAGCCGGGACGCTCGTGCACACGCCGGCGGGCACTGTTCACTCGTTCCGTTTCGGCGAAGGCGGAGGTCAGTTGATCAATGTGGGTAGCCGCGACGCACTCGAGTCGATGTTCGAGCATATTGATCGAGAGATCTCGCCCGCCTCACCTGACCTCAAACGTCTAGTGGCCGTCTCGGCCGAGCATCAATCGACGATCCTGGTTCCGGGTCAATAGGCCGTATGTTCGAGCACGCGAGTTCGCGCGCCACATCCAGGTCGGCATGGTCGGCATCAACGTGCCGATCCCCGTGCCCATGGCCTGGCACGGCTTCGGCGGCTGGAAGAAGGGCCTGTTCGGCGACATGCACGCCTACGGCGAGGAAGGCGTGCGCTTCTACACCAAGCAGAAGTCGGTCATGCAGCGCTGGCCCGAGAGCATTGGCAAGGGCGCCGAGTTCGTGATGCCTACGGCCAAGTAAGAATGCGCCCGCCGATATCCACGACACAACGACGAGACATACCATGAATGCATTTGCAACTGTACAAGTGAGTCGCGGCAGAACTCTCAAGCACGTCCTTGCAAGCGTTTGCTGCGCGCTCTTCGGAGTCGGCTTCGCTGGAAGCGCACTCGCGCAGACGCCCTATCCAAGCAAGCCGATTCGGCTGATCGTCCCGTTCTCTCCTGGAGGAGGGGTTGACCTGATTGCCCGCCTGGTTGGTCAAAAGTTGGGAGAACGCTTGGGGCAATCGATCATTATCGACAACAGAGCAGGCGCAAGCACGATCATCGGTACGGATGCTGTCGCCAAAGCCGCACCTGACGGCTATACGCTGTTGATGGCAAGTACGTCTCATACGGCCAACATCAGTCTCTTCAAGAAGCTGCCATTCGATATTCACCGGGACCTGATACCCGTCAGCCTCGTGGCGAACTCTCCGGCGATTCTCGTGGTCAATCCTGCCGTCCCTGCAAAGTCTCTGACTGAGTTCATTCGGTATGCCAAGAGCAAGCCGGGTGCCCTAGGCTACGCGTCGTTCGGCAAAGGGTCATCGCCTCACTTGGTGACGGAACTATTCCAGGACATCAGCGGCACAAAGTTTCTGCATGTCCCGTACAAGGGAGGCGGACCCGCCGTGCTGTCCACCATGGCAGGTGAGACCAGCATGGTTATTCCGAGCATTGTGCCGGTGCTTACGAATCTGAAAGACGGGAAGCTGAGGGCATTGGCCGTCGCATCCAGGCAGCGTCTCCCTTTGTTGCCCAACGTTCCAACCTTCCGCGAACAAGGCGTGTCGCTGGAGACAGGTACCTGGTTCGGAGTGCTTGCGCCCGCCGGGACGCCTCCCGAAGTGGTTCGCAAGTTGAACCACGAGATCGCCACGCTGCTAAGCCACAAAGACGTTCAGCAAAAGCTCATGGCTGAGGGGGCGGAATCAGTCGGCGGGACGCCACAGGAGTTCGGAGCATTCCTCAAAGCAGAGACGGAGCGCTGGAAGCGCGTCGTGCAGCAAGCCGACATTCAAGCTGAATGAGTAGTTCATCGGTATGCTTCCGGCAAAGGCATCTTGAAAGAGGCGAAGCAGTGGCCGACAATGGTGTCCACCAAGCACATAGGTGGACACCATGGATTCCAAGCCAGTTATGCGCCGCCGGCACGGCGACGATCTGAAGGCGCAGGTTCTGCGCGAATGCAACGAACCAAGAACCCGGGGGCGGCGATGAAGGAAGACAGTGGCTCGATGCGGACAAGCATTCAAGGACGGAGCATGCAATCCCCGAGCCTGGCGACCCATCACGGAACCGAGTTGATCGTTTTCAGCACGCTTTCTCCCAGGGAAGCACTGCGCCACCTGATCCCTGCGTACGAACGAGACTCTGGGCGCGCGGTGCGGATTTCCTACGAGGCAGGCTCCGTGCTGGGCAAGCAGCTGACGACGGAGACCGCCGCAGACCTTTTCATTGGCCCGGCGACACTGACGAACGAGCTTGTGGAATGCGGTGTGCTGGATGGGACCAGCACGCAGAGTCTCGCCCGTTCCGTGACAGCCTTGGCCATTCCCGCCGGCGAGACTAAGCCCGATACGGGGACGTTGGACCAGGTCAGGTCATTTCTGGTGCAGGTCGCCACTTTCTCCTTGAGCCATGGTCCGAGCGGCACCAGCTTCACGCGGCTGCTGGAGTCCTTCGGCATCGCCGATGCGGTCGCGGCCAAGTCCGTGATGCCGCAACCCGGCGAGACGGTGGGCGAGGTGATCGCGCGAGGAGCGGCGAAGGCTGGCGTCTCGCAGATCAGCGAGCTTCTGCCGGTCGCAGGGATCCAGATCCTTGCCTTGCCCGCGCAACTGCAGCAAGGCATTCCCTATTTCGCGACTGCTTTCTGCAAATCCAGACACCCTGCGCAAGTGGCCGAGCTCGTCGCGGATCTACGCTCCGAAAAGTATGCGCCGGTCTGGCGCGAGAACGGACTGGAGCCGTCCAGCGCGGTGTGACGGCGATACGAGGGACTTCCGAGGCCCGCTCACGCTTGCCTCGCCGACGGAAGTTCACCAGAACATCCGTCGGCGAGGATTAGTGCCTTCCCGGCTGTCTCAGGCGTTCGCGGGCAGGTCCGCAACGCCGAGCCCCTCGTCGATCAGGCGGCACTTGCGCTCTTCGGCGGCGTGCTTCTTCAGCGCGAGTTCCAGCACTTCCCGAGCGCGCTCGCGTGGAACGAAGCAGATGCCGGTGTCGTCAGCCAGCACGATGTCGCCTGGAGAGACCCGGATGCCTCCGATGTTCACGTCGCCGTTGATCTCCACCGTCTCGATGCGACATTTGCCGGTGACAGGCGTGATTTCCGTCGCCCAGAGAGGATAGGAGACACTGCGGGAGTGCGCCACATCGCGGATGCCGCCACTGACGACGGCACCCGCCTCGCCCTGACGCTTGCCGGTTTGCGCCGAGATCCCGCCCATATTCGACACGCCCGAGACACCGTCGATCACGACCACGTCGCCAGGCAGGGCCAGGTTGTGTGCTTCGAATTCGGCCATCCGATTGACCTTGGCGCGCGCTGCCTCGTAAGGGTGCTGGCGCAGCGCGATGTTCCGCACGGTCAATGCCGGGCCCACCATTCGTGCGCCCGGCATCGTGGGGGCGAAGCGACTCGCGGGAAGCGCTCCGGTGATGCCGAGTTCGTCCATGATGTCCGACAGAATGCCACTGGCGTCGCCCAGCGAGCGAAACCCCTCGATGAGGACGGGATCCGGCCGGGGAACTTCCATCAGACGAATGCGCTCGCGCGCGATTTTGCCGGTAAGTTTGCGTTCAGTCATTTGGGTTGGTCTCGATAAGTTGAAGAGTGTGTGTTCCGCACGGTGTCGTGCGATGTGGATTGGGCGTTTTCAGCGGCCGGAGATTTGAAGATCGCTGTTGAGAACAACGCTAGGCGGACGTGGGCATAGCGAAATCGGCTCCGGCCGCGCGTCCCTGGGGCCAGCGCTGCATGATCGACTTCTGGCGGGTGTAGAAGCGCACGCCCTCCTCGCCGTAGACGTGGCAATCGCCGAACAGGCTCTTCTTCCAGCCGCCGAAGCCATGCCATGCCATGGGCACCGGGAGCGGCACGTTGATGCCGACCATCCCGACTTCGATCCGACGCGAGAACTCACGTGCCGAATTGCCGTCTCGCGTGAAGAGGCACACGCCGTTGCCGTATTCGTGGGAGTTGACGAGCTGGATCGCTTCACTGAGGTCCGCAGCACGCATGCAGCCCAGCACCGGTCCGAAGATTTCGTCCTTGTAGATGCTCATGTCGGGCTTCACTTGGTCGAACAACGTGCCGCCCATCCAGAACCCGTGTTCGCACCCGGCGCCCGCCGCACTGCCCTTGAACGTGCGGCCGTCGATGAGGAGGCGAGCACCCTCCTGCTCGCCACGGTCGATGTAGCCGACGATCCGCTCGAGCGCCGTGCTGCTCACGATCGGACCCATGTCCGCGTGGGGGTCCGTGCCCTCGCGCACTTTCAGCGCGCGCGTCTTTTCCTGGAGCAGCGGCATGATGCGCTCGGCGGCGTCGCCGACGAGGACGCCAACGGACACCGCCATGCAGCGTTCGCCGGCGGAACCATATGCGGCACCAATGAGTGCATCGGCGGCCTGTTCCATATCCGCATCTGGCAGGACAACCATGTGGTTCTTGGCGCCGCCGAGCGCCTGCACGCGCTTTCCGTGCCGCGCCCCCGTCTCGTAAATCTTCTGCGCGATCGTCGTAGAACCGACAAAAGAGATCGCTTTCACATCGGGATGCTCAAGCAGGGCATCGACCGCGACCTTGTCACCCTGGACTACGTTGAAAACGCCAGGCGGCAAGCCGGCTTCCTTCAGGAGACGGGCGATGATCAGCGAAGGCGTCGGATCGAGCGGACTCGGCTTCAGGATAAAGGTGTTGCCCGCCGCGATTGCAACAGGGAACATCCACATCGGGACCATCACCGGAAAGTTGAAGGGTGTGATGCCGGCGACGACGCCGAGAGGCTGCCGCACCGTCCAGTTGTCGATACCTGTCGAGACCTGCTCGGTGTGATCGCCCTTGAGCAGATTCGGGATGCCGCAGGCGAACTCGACGACCTCGATGCCCCGCGTCACTTCTCCCTGTGCATCCGAGAACACCTTGCCGTGCTCGCGGGTGATCGCACGCGCCAGTTCGTCGCGCTCGCGATTGAGCAGTTCGAGAAAACGGAAGAGAACCCGCGCCCGGCGGATCGGCGGCGTCTCTGCCCATTTCGGAAAAGCCGCTGCCGCATTGCGCACGGCCTCATCCACGACTTGAGGCGTCGCCATCGCCGCTTCGGCCAGGACCGCGCCGGTGGCGGGGTTGAAGACGCTGGAGGCGGCGCTTCCCTCGGGAAAGTACGCTTCACCGCCGATCCAGTGGCCGATGCGGGCAAGTTGTCCGGTTGCCTTCGAAAGCGTGCCCGTGTTCATGCCGCTCCTCCCGAGGTGGTGCGCTCGACTACGGTCGCATCCGCCGAGCCCCGGATCTTTTCGATGGCGGCAAGGCAGTCTCCCTTGTTGTAGTACTTCTCGACGCTGACGGCCATCTTGCGTCGGTCTTCGCCATAAAGGGTCCAGCACCAGAGATTGGAGCTTTCTTCGCGGTAATACATGTATTGCATGGTGTTTGTCCTAAAGGTTTTCAGCGCGGCGTTTCGGCTTGGGCGGTTTCGCGCATGGAAGGCCGCTGGTTAAATTTGTCGAACCACTTGGCCAACTTGGGCGCCAGGTTGCGCCAGTCGTCCTCGGGGAAACGGAAATCGGAAGTTGCGCAGGCGCACGCCACGGCGATCTGGCCGAGATCGGGCTCCGAGCGGAAGGTGTGGACGATGTTCTCCAGGTACGCGTAGCTGCGGTCCTGTCGGTCCATCATCTTGCGCACGTAGTTCAGGGAGAACTCCTGCGGGTTTGGCGAGCCCTCGCGCTTGCGCAGCATTTCGGCCCGGCGGAACACCTGCGGCTCCATGAGGCCGTTACTCGCGATGGAGACGAGCGACAGGATTTCCCAGCGCTCTCGGCCGGAGCGGGGACAAAGGCGGAAGTCGCCCAAGTCGTCATTCAGGTACTCGCAGATCGTCGACGAGTCGGACAGCCTCAGCCCATCCTCGGTGACCAAAGCGGGGATGCGCGCGATCGGCGAGGCGTCAAGGAATTCGGGCGCGTAGGGCGTGGTGTCGGTGCCCCAGTTGTGCGGCCACGTGGTTGGGATGTACTCGAAGCGATCCTCGAGGCCGAGTTCCTTGATGGTGACCTTGCATTTGCGGACGAAGTGGGATGCGGGAGTGATGAATAGTTTGATCATGGTGTGCGGGACTCGCGGCCCCAGAAGTAGAAGCGCAATGCGGTTTCGGAAAGCGCGCGTCGGGTGCCCGCGTCGGGCACAGCCGTCATGAAGGCGTCGATCGCGTCCTGGTAGGTGTAGCCTTCGTGAGCCGCGACGAAGGGCCAATCGGTGCCCCACATGAGGCGCTCGGGCCCGGCCGCGGAGAGGAGTGTCTGCGTGAGCGCGGTGCCGCTCGCGCCGAGCCGGTGCCAGGCAGCGAGCTTCACCCAGGTGCGCTGGTTGTCAATGGCGCGCAAGGCAGCCTGGAACCCGGGACATTTCGTGCCCAACGCGGGGTCGGGGAAGCCGAAGTGGTCGATGACGAGCTTCACCCCGCTCTTCTGGATCGCTTCGACCAGCGGGCCGAGCCGCTCGCCGCCCAGCAGCAGCTGCACGTGCATGTCAAGGTCCGCGAGCCGCACGAGGAACTTGCGGTACTCCGGGGAGGTGACGTCCGGCAGTTGTTCGCGCTGGAACCATACCCAGCGCACGCCCACGACGCCGTTGTCCGCCATTTCCCGCAGGATGTAGGGCTCCGTGTCGGGAGAGGCGATCACGGTTCCGCGCAGTCGCGGGTGGTCGCGCAGCGCGTCGAGCGTGTAGGTGTTGTAGTCGCCGTACATGCTGGCGGCGGCAATGACACCGAACGGGATGTGGTGCGCGTCGAGCGTGGCGAGGTAGTCCTCGACGCGCGCCTCCCGGACGGGCGTTCGCCACGCGTCCGCCGCCAGCGGCATGCGCTGCGTGAAGATGTGCGCGTGGGTATCGACGATGGGCAATTCGCCCAACTGTGCTGCGGCAGCCATGGTCAGTTGCCCTCGAGTTTGATGTTGGTTTCCCTCAGCACGCCGCGGTACAGCGCGATCTGGTTGTTCCAGAACTCGTCGAAGTCGCGGATGCTGGCGCCAACGCCCTCGGCGCCGAACTCGCGCAGCTTCTGCGAGAGCTGCGGAGTCGCGATGGCCTTGTGCATGGCGGCGTGAATCCGGTCGACGACCGGTCTGGGGGTGTTCGCGGGTGCGAAGACGCCGGTCCAGAACGGCATGTCGAAGCCCGGGTACAGCTCGGCGAGCGCCGGCACGTCCGGCAGTTGCGGCGCGCGCTTCAGGGTGGTGACGGCGAGAGGACGCACGCGGCCGGTCTTGATATTTCCCGACTGTGGCGGAAGCCCGTCGAAGAGCACGTGCACGCGGCCGGCCAGCAGGTCGGGCATCACGGCGCCGGTGCCTTTGTAGGGCACGTGCAGCAGATCGATGCCTGCGCGCTTCTTGAGCCATTCGGCGGCAAGGTGGGTGCCGGTGCCGGTCCCGGCGGAGCCGAAGCTGTACTTGCCGGGGTTCTTCTTGGCGAGCTCGATGAACTCGCGGATGTTCTTCGCGGGGACTTCCGGATTCACCACCATCACCAGGGGAAAGCGGGCCGCATAGCTCACCGCCTGGAAGCTCTTTACCGGATCGAACTGCAGATTGCTCAGCGATGCAGCGTTCACCGCGGCTGTCGTCGCCTGAAAGATCAGCGTGTACCCGTCAGCAGCAGCGCGGGCAACCGTCGCCGATGCGATCGTGCCGCCGCCGCCGCCCATGTTCTCGACGACGACCTGCTGGCCCAACTGCTCGGACATGGCTTGCGCGAACATGCGCGCGAGCAGGTCAATGCCGCCGCCCGCGGCGGATGGGACCAGCATCCGGATGGGCTTGGTGGGGAAGTTGTCCTGCGCCAGCGCGGGCAGGGCCGCGGAGGCGAGCGCGATGGAAAAGTGGCGACGCTTCATGACAGTACCGCCTTGAAAACGCGCAGCGCGTTGTCGCGTGCGATCTCCTGCACCTGTGCGGCAGAGAAGCCTGCCGGTTGCAGAGACTCAAGGAACTCCTGCTGCTGCGCGAGCGATTCCACCGGGAAGCGCCACGGCCAAGTGCCGTAGATGTCGGGCCGGCGCATGAATTCCTGGTAGCGCTCCGGCGGCTGGTCCGTGATGAAGTCCGTCCCGATGGCCACGTGCTCCACGCCAATTCGCTGGGCGATGTGCACGACATGCTTCGCGACATCGGCCGGCGTCGGCCTCGCGCTGCCGGGCAGGGTGACAATGGGCGGCAGGTAGCAGACGCCGATGACGCCGCCATTTGTTTTCAGCCGGTCGAGCAGTGCGTCCGACCGGTTGCGGGAGTTGGGGCACACGGTGTACGAATTCGCGTGGGTCACCGCGACCGGATGGCGCGACGCGTCCATGACTTCGATGCCGCTGCGATCTCCGGTGTGTGAGAGGTCCATGATGATGCCCAGATCGTTGAGCGTCGCCACCAGTTCGCGGCCGAGCGAGGAGAGCCCGCCGTCCTGCGGTTCTCCGCAGCCATCGGCATACAGGTTCCGGATGTTGTGCGCGATCTGGATGCAGCGCACGCCCGCGCAGTGGAAAATTTCCAGGATGCCCAGGTCATGCTCCACGCCAGGCACGTTCTGGTATCCGATCAGGACCCCGACCTTGCGTTGCTCGCGCGCCCGCTGGAAGTCGTCGAAGCGCTCGATCACATGCACGACATCGTGCAATGTCGCGAGGTGTTTGCGATACGCCGCCAGCTCGCGCAGCGACTGCCGCAGGTCGGGCAAGGGGTTTATGCCGCGGTAATTGTTGATCGTGATGAGGATGGCCTCCACCCCGTGGGTAAGGCACTGCTCCGCGTACTCGCGGGTGAGCCGCGAGCCGTTGAGCAGGTCGAAGATCTTGAACATGAAACCTCTTTCCTTTGACATGAAAGATCCACTTAGTGGACCTCGTTTGGGAGAAGGTGATCTTCGGCGTTGTGTCAGTCATTGGCAACAACGTTCTTAAATGTTCCGGATATTGGACCATTCGCCCGTGAGCAACGCTCAGCGGCGGGACACCACAGTGCGTGTGCTGCCGTGACGCGCCCTGCTGCTCGCCGCCACCACGCGCTGCTCGATGCTGTTGGCGTGCATCTTCAGGATCTTCAGGATTTCGGGAATGCGCCGGGCGGTCATGCGGTCACTGATGGCCGCCGTACCAATGGCGGCAATGGTGCGGCCTTCGCCGTCGCCGATCGTGATGGCGAGTCCTCGCACGCCCTTCACCATGAAGCCGTCGCTCAACGCATAACCTGCCTTGCGGGCCGCCGCGACGGCTTCGCGCACCTGCTTCACGCCGGTGTTCGGGTAATTCGCCAGCTGACTCGCTATTGCATCGAGCACCACCTCCGCGGCATCCGGCTGCAAGGCGGCCAACAGCGCAATCCCCGTGGCGCCGACGCCGAGAGGACGACGGGCTCCCACTTCCACTGTGAATGCCTTGACCGGGTATGAACCCGTCTGGCGGTCGATGACCACCGCTTCGTTGCCGCTGCGGATCGCAAGGTAGCTCGTATCTCCGGTCTTGGTGGCCACTGAGGTCACGTCTTCTGTGGTCAGGTCCTTGAGGTCGTACACGGTGCGTCCGGCGGACCAGCCGAGCACCGCCAGTTCGTTGCCGAGCCGGTAGCGGCGGGTGTCTTCCACCTGTTCGACAAAGCCCTCCCCCTTCAGCGTGTCCAGGATCCGGTGCACGGTGGGTTTGGTGAGGCCGGTGTCACGCTGCAGGTCCGCCAGTCGGCTGCCGTCATGGCCGGCCGAGGCCAGCAGCCGCATGAGGTTGATGGCGCGTTCGAGGGTTTGGGTGGTCATGGTAAAGGTCCATTATTCGGAACATTGGATCGCCAGTTTGCCAGAGGACAGGCATCTCGTCTAGAGTTCACGTCTAACGATGTTCCGTATTCTGGAAGGTGCGCAAGAAATGAAGTTTTTCTCCATGTACATTGACGGCGCCTGGCGCGAGCCGGAGGGCGGCGAGTGGCTGGACTCGCTGGACCCCTCGACGGGCGAGGCCTGGGCGCGGATTCCGCGCGGGCGCGCGGCGGATGCCATGCGCGCAGCGGAGGCAGCGCATCTCGCGTTCACGCAAGGCCCGTGGTCGCGGATGCGCCCGACGGCGCGCGGTGCGCTTCTGCGCAAGCTCGCGGACCTGCTCGCGCGCGATGCACACGTGCTGGCCGAACTCGACGTCCGCGACAACGGCAAGCCCATCGCCGAGCTGCGCAAACAGTTCGGCTACCTGCCGGAGCATTGGCATTACTACGCAGGCCTCGCGGACAAGGTGGAGTCGCACGTGATTCCGGTCGACCGCCCCGGTGTTCTCAATTTCACGCGATTCGAACCCGTGGGGGTGGTGCTGGCGATCACGCCATGGAACTCCCCGCTGCCCATCGCCTCATGGAAGATCGCTCCCGCGCTGGCCGCCGGATGCACGGTGATTCTGAAGCCCTCGGAGCATGCATCGGCTTCGACGCTGCATTTCTGCTCCTTGGTGGAGGAGGCTGGTTTCCCCCCCGGTGTGCTGAACGTCGTGACAGGCTACGGCGCTGAAGTCGCGGCTCCGCTGGTCGAGGACCCGCGTGTCGCCAAGATCACCTTCACGGGTGGTGAAGCGGGAGGGCGCGCGGTTTATGAACTCGCGGCGAAGCACCTCAAGCCCGTATTACTGGAGTTGGGTGGCAAATCGCCAGTGGTCGTGTTCGATGATGCCGACCTGGCGAAGGCGGTACCCGCCACGCTCGCTGGTATCTATTCTTCGTCAGGACAATCGTGCGTTGCGGGATCGCGGCTGCTGCTGCAGCGAGGCATCCACGACGAATTCATGCGGCGCCTGCTCGAAGCGGCGCAGCGCATCGAAGTCGGCGCCCCGCAACTCGATGGAACGACAATGGGCCCGATCAGCACACGGGCGCAGTACGACGCCGTGCGCAGGCGCATTGAGGAGGCTCGCGCGGACGGTGCGAAGCAACTCCTGGGCACCGAAGCGCTGCCGCGCGGCTACGAGAAGGGATGGTACGTCCCGCCCACCGTTTTCGCGGATGTTGAACCCGACATGCGGCTCTGGAAGGAAGAGGTGTTTGGCCCGGTCCTGGCGGTCACCGCTTTCGATTCCGAGGAGGAGGCGGTTCGGCTGGCGAACGATAGTGAATATGGCCTCGCCGCCGGCGTCTGGACGCAGGACATCTCGCGCGGCCTGCGCATGTCAGAAGCCATCCAGGCCGGGACGGTCTGGATCAACGCGTACCGCGGCGTGAGCAGCATGACGCCGCTGGGCGGCTACAAGAAATCCGGCTTCGGCCGAGAGAACGGGAGCGAGGCGATGCGCGAGTACCTTCAAGTCAAGAGTGTCTGGGTGGAGTTCCAATGAACAGCCTCACGATGGGGGCACCCGACATGCAACTACAGGGGGCGGGAATCATCGCTGCGATCAAGGCAGCGGCCATCACGCACGTGGTGTCGGTGCCGGACCTGACCACATCCGAAGGCGTGCTGTGGCCGCTCTCGCGTGACCGCGACCTGCGTCTCGTGCGGGTCTCGCGTGAGGAGGAGGGTGTCGGCATCTGCGCCGGACTGGCGGCAGCCGGTGTGCGAGGCGTCATGCTGATCCAGTACACGGGCTTCCTCGCGTCCATGAACGCGATCCGCGCGATCGCGATGGAGTACCGGCAGCCTATCTGCATGCTGGTGGGGCTGCTGTTCGCCGATTCCCCCGAGGATCCCGAGCAATCCGCCAACTACGGCGTGAACCGCATGCTGCCGCTGCTGCGGACCCTGGGAATGCAGCACCTCGTGGTGTCCAGCGATGCCGACGTGGCGCAAATCGCGCCGGCGCTCGAGACCGCCTTCCGCGAGAGCACGCCCCTGTGCATCCTCATTTCCCGCTATCCGAGTGCCTGACATGAAACGCGACGCCTGCTTCCGCATCTTGGCCGATCTGCTGCCCGACGACATCGTTGTGTCGACGTACACCTCCGCCTTCGAGTTCACGGCCATCCGGCCGCACCCTCTCAACTACGTCAGCATCGGGGCGATGGGGCTGGCCTCGTCGCATGGACTAGGTCTCGCCCTCGCGATGCCCGAGCGCCGCATCGTGGTGCTTGACGGCGACGGCAGCCTGCTCATGAACCTGGGCACCCTCGTCACGGTCGCCTCCGCGGCGCCGCGGCGGTTTGTCCACTTCGTCTGCCGCAATGGAAGCTACGAGGCGAACGGGGGGCACCCCCTCCCGGGACGGGCCACGATCGACTTCGCGGGCTTTGCGCGTTCGGCAGGCTATGCGCAAGCACACTCCTTTTCCGACATCGAGACGTTCCGCCAGTCGGCGCCGGCGCTGCTGGACGCGCAGGGTCCGGTTTTCGTCGAGCTCCACCTAGAGCCCGGCGACACCGCGCCGGTCGCGGACTACGGTTACATCCATGGCGAGGAAGCGCGCGCGGGCTTTGCCGCCGCCCTTCGGCGCTGAGTCCCCATTCCAACCTGTGTTCGACCACCATGAAAAGACGCGGCTTTTTCTCTGATGCTGGCCGCTGCGGCCGCCGGCCAGCTGGCCTACGCACAGGCCTCGTTTCCCACCAAGCCAATCCGCCTGATCGTCCCGTTCGCTGTCGGCGGCGGAATCGACCTGCTGGCGCGGATGGGCAGATCCGCCGGGGCCAGATTCACCGTAATTCTTTTATTCGCAGGAAACTCGAGTCCGGTGTTCTGTATGGCTGAACGCACCCGATGGCGGCTGCTCCCGTCAATGAAATAGGTGCCAGTTAGCCGACAAACAGCCCGCAGTTCTGAGTGACCGGTCTGGAGCAAGCAGTTTGGATTGCTCTACTTCCGCCTTCAGTCTGATCCTGACATCGAGCGAGACACTTGCCCATATACAGTTCGCCAGAAGCGGCCATTGACCCATCCCGACGACCGGCGTCTCGGAAGTCAAATGGCGCACAGCTATAGCACCTGGGATGCGTTGAAAATGCATCCCGAAATGGCGACATTTCTGCGTTGGGTTGCCAGCAAACCGCCAGCGTTTTACGCGAACTCGCGGCGTCCGAACCGGCGGCGTTGAGGGGTTCACGCCAAAAAAGACTTTTAAAGATTATTTAGGTCTATATCCCAATAAAGACGGGAACTATTAGCTATTGTTTTAATAGCAAAATCATGGAGCAAACGGCACCTCGTGCGAGCGGGCGCTGAACACCGGGTCCAGGGGACAGGCAGCCCATGGTCAGCCGTTGCGCCATAGCCCAAGGCATGGGCTCTTGGGGGCCAAGCGGTCAAGCAGGTCCATTCCTTGTCTCCCGTTCAGGCGGCCGACGTCGGGGCCGCTGCGCCGCAAGCGCCACCGCCGAAAACGGGAGGCGCCGTCACGATCGAGGTCAGGGCGGGCTCGACGGGGCGCAGGCGGTCGAGCGCGGGACGCGGCCGCCGCAGCTCATCGGACTTGGCAAAGGCCTGCTCCAGGGCCGCGGCGACGCCAAGCACCTGGTGGTCCGCGCGGAAGCGGCCGATCAGCTGCAGCCCGAACGGCATGCCGGCGTGATCGAGTCCGCAAGGCAGGCTGAGGGCCGGCAAGGTGGTCAGCGTGACCACATAGGTCAGCGCCAGCCAGCGGTAGTAATTGCTTTGTGCCTGGCCATCGACCGTGTCGGCATACAGCGTGGTCCAGGGGAAAGGCGACACCGGCGTGGTCGGCGCGAGGATCAGGTCGCAGCCGGCCATTGCAGCATGGAAGCGCGCGAGGATGCGCGTTTGTTCTGCCTGCGCCCAGGCACTGTCAAGCAGACTCATCGCGGCACCGATCTCGAAATTGGCCCGCGTGTTGGGGCCGAGACTCGCGGGGTCGCGTTCATAGGCGTCTCGCGTGCCAGCGACAAAAGCCTCGGCGCGCAGCACGTCGAAACAGCGGTGCACATCGCCCAGCTCGAACTTCACCTCGTCGCAACTGCGGAACAGGTGTTTCATCGAAGCGATCTTGCGGCGAAAGGTCCCGCGGATCGAGGCATCGACGTCGCAGGCACCGAAGTCCTCGGTCCAGCCCACACGCAGGGCCCCGAGGTCCACCGCCGGCGGATCCAGGAAACCGGCCGGATCCACCGGGTAGCTGAGCGGGTCGCCCACTGATGGGCCGGCCGATGCCGCCAGTTGCAGGCAGGCGTCGGCGACGCTGCGCCCCATCGGCCCGACCACCGAGATCGGCGTCCAGCCGAGCAGCTTGCGCGAGCTCGGCACCAGGCCTGGCGAGGGCCGAAAACCCACCACACCGCACAAGGCCGCCGGAATGCGCAGCGAACCACCGGTATCGGAGCCCGTGCACACCGGAAGCATGTCGCAGGCCAGCGCCGCGGCCGAACCACCCGATGAGCCACCTGCGTTGAGTCTCGGGTCGAAGGGGTTGCCGGTGGCGCCCCAGACCGCGTTACGTGTGTTCGCGCCGGCGCCCAGCTCGGGCACGTTGGTCTTTCCGACCACGATTGCACCGGCTGCGCGCAACCGCGCCACGAGCACGTTGTCGGCCACGGGCAGGTGGTCGCGGTACAGCGGCGAGCCAAGGGTGGTGAGCAGGCCCTCCGTCGCCTCCAGGTCTTTCACGCCCATCGGCAGGCCGTGCAGCAGGCCCAGCGGGCGGCCCTCGAGCACGGTGCGTTCGGCGGCCCTGGCTTCGCTGCGTGCGCGCTCGAAGCAGGTGGCCGTGACGGCGTTGACGAAGGGGTTCACCGCCTCGATGCGCGCGATGCAGGCTTCGAGCAGCTCGACCGGCGAAATCTGCCTGGCCTCGATCAGCCGCCTCAATTCGACGGCGGACAGGACGACCAGGCTGTCATCGGTTGCCCTATTCATTCCTCATTCCGCCCGGATGTTCGCGCGCTGCGCCACGGCGCGCATGCGCGGCAGCTCGTCTTCGATCCGCGCCGCCACCGCGGCAGCGGGCTCGTACGCGGGCTGCAGCCCGTTGGCAATGAGTTTGTCGCGGATCTCCGCATCCGCCATGGTTTCGGCCAGTGCCTTTTGCAGCTTGGCCTTCGCATCGGCTGGCAGGCCGCGCGGCGCGACGACCGCCAGCCAGGAGTCGGCGGAAAAACCCGGGAAGCCGCTTTCCGCCACCGTCGGCACGTCGGGCAGCTGCGTGGCGCGCGTGGCGCCCGTGACGGCGATGGCCTTGACGTTGCCCGCCTTCAGATGAGGCAGCGACGCGGCCACGGTGTCAACCGTGAAAGGGATCTGGCCGCCGATCAGGTCGCTCATGGCCGGCGCGCTGCCCTTGTAGGGGACGTGCAGCAGCTTGATGCCGATGGCGCTCCACATCAGCTCACCCGCGAAATGGCCCGTCGTGCCGCTGCCAAACGAGCCATAGACGTACTTGTCCGGCGTGCCGCGCACGGCGGCTATCAGCTGCTTGAGGTTGCTGACCGGCACGTCGCGGTTGGCAATCAGGATCAGAGGGACGCGCGCGGCAAGGCCGATGGGCTCGAAGCTCCTGACCGGGTCATAGGGCAGCCTGGGGTTGAGCGCAGGGTTCACGGTGAAGGTGGAACCCGAGCTGATCAGCAGCGTGTAGCCATCGGCGGGTGCCTTAGCGACAAAGGCGGCGCCGATGACGGTGCCGGCACCGGCCTTGTTCTCGATCACCACAGGCTGGCCGAGGTGCTCGCCCAGCTTTTTGCCGACAAGCCGGCCGACGATGTCGGTCGCCCCACCCGGTGGAAAGGGAATGACCAGCTGGATCGGCTTCGACGGATAGCTTTGTGCGCGGGCGCCACTCCATGGCACCAGCCCGGCCAGGACTGCCGCGAAGATGGCGAGGCTTGTAGCCAGGTTTGCGAGTTTCAGTTTCATCATGTTGTCCACCGTTTCAATGGCAGCCCGAGGGCCGCGGTTGGCATGCGCGAAGGCCTCGCTGCAACAGCGAATCCTCGCTCCAGGATGAGCACGTCTCCTCAACGGCTTGTCAGCAGCGATGTGGGCTCAACACCCGCTGCCCGGAAACCATGCGGGCGCACGGCTCTCCGAGGCTCTCTCGATAATCAGATCGCAGATCGGTGTGATTCCCCTGCTGAGTCACTTCCTCGCACCTGGGCAGCGGTCAGCCGTTGCGGAACAGGAAGCTGTAGGCATTGAGCGCGGGCACGCCGCCCAGGTGGGCATACAGCACCCGCGAACCCTCGGGGAACTCGCCACGGCGCACCATGTCGATCATGCCGTGCATGGACTTGCCCTCGTAGACCGGGTCGGTCAGCATGCCCTCCTGCCGGGCACACAGGCGGATGGCTTCCAGCGTGCCTTCGTTCGGCAGGCCATACTCGGGCCCGCCGTAGCGGGTGTCGAGCACCACGTCTTTCGCGGTGATGTCGCGATCGAGTTCGACCAGCCTGGCGGTGTTCTGCGCGATGCGCAGGATTTGCGCCTTGGTCTGCGCGGGCTTGGCGGAGGCGTCTATGCCGATCACGCGGTCGGCACGGCCGTCGGCGGCAAAACCCACCACCATGCCGGCCTGCGTGCTGCCGGTGACCGAGCAGACCACGATGTAGTCGAACCTGAAGCCGAGTTCAGCTTCCTGCGCCCGCACTTCTTCGGCAAAGCCGACAAAGCCCAGGCCGCCATAAGGATGTTCGGAGCAGCCGGCCGGAATGGGGAAGGGCTTGCCGCCGGCTTTGCGCACGTCGTCCATGGCCTGCTCCCAGCTCGGACGGATGCCGATGTCAAAACCGGCCGCATCCAGTCGCACGTCGGCGCCCAGGATGCGTGACATCTCGATGTTGCCGACGCGGTCGTACACGGCGTCGGAATAGTTCACCCAGTTCTCCTGCACCAACACGCACTTCATGCCCAGGTGCGCGGCCACGGCTGCGACCTGGCGCGTCTGGTTGGACTGGATGCCGCCGATGGAGACCAGCGTGTCGCAGCCTTGCGCCAGCGCCTCGGGAATCAGGTACTCCAGCTTGCGGGTTTTGTTGCCGCCAAAGGCCAGGCCGCTGTTGCAGTCCTCGCGCTTGGCGTACAGCTCGACCTTGCCGCCCAGGTGGGCGCTCAGGCGCTTGAGCGGCTGGATGGGCGTGGGGCCGAAGGTTAGCGAATGTCTGGGAAACTTTTTGAGGTTGAGCGTGAGTTCCATGGTCGTGGCTCCGGTGAAAGCCCCCATTGCGTGGACTGTGATGGCCGCAAATGGAGGGCATGGTTGGCTGAAATGTCTTGCGCAGTCGTGAATAAATCGTAGCCAAGAGCACCAGAAATTAATTGCAAACTTTCAAAATTAAACATTCTTTTAAAATCTATTTTTCCATTCACTAGGAAATTCATTTCGATTTTTATAAAATTAACGCAATATTTAACCAATACACCTATGGAAATCACCCTCGACCGGATTGACCGCAAATTGCTGAAGCTGTTGCAGCAGGACGCGTCCCTGCCCAACATAGACCTGGCCGAAAAAACCAACCTCAGCCCACCCGCGTGCTCGCGCCGCATTGCCAAGCTCAAGGAGCTGGGGTTGATCCGAAAAACCGTGGCGCTGGTGAACCCGCGTGCGCTGGGCTACAACGGCCTGGTCATCATCGGCGTGGTGCTGGACCGCTCGACCACCGACTCCTTTGCCGCCTTTGAGAAAGCCGTTGCCGGCCTGACGGGCTGCCTGGAAGTGCAACTGGTGACCGGCGAATTTGATTACTTCGTCAAGCTGCGCATCCAGAGCATCGACTCTTTCAACGAACTGCATGCGGCGCAGCTGATAGGTCTGCCGGGCGTGAGGCAGATTCGCACGTTTGTGTGTTTGAAAGAAGTGTTCGAGACTACGGCGATTCCTGTTTAGTTTCGAAATTGGGTGTTGATGGCTATTGAATGGCTATTGAACTGATAGCGACTACTGGTGCTGTGTTGATGCTGTGGGCCTTCACGATCAGGCCGGGACTCGCCCCGGCGGGCGACTTACTTTTCTTTGCTTCGCTGTATGGACAGGAGACATGGGAAACAGGTGTTCGGAGACATAGGAAACACTTTGCCCGGTTAGTTGGAATCGAGGATGGTGTTCATGTTGATGCGCATGAAGTGATGATGGCAGAAGAAAGCATCGAAGCAACCATCGGCCCGGGGATCTGCCCTGAACGCGATGGGCAGTCGGTGCAGCGCAGTGGAGACCCTGAGCTTGACACCCTGAAACGCGACAGCACCATTCCAGCCCACGACC
>NZ_JBFUJO010000024.1:0-82929 GCF_056401355.1 Polaromonas sp. P4_F4
GATCACTTTCAAAGCGCTTGCTCCAGCGATCGATGTAGCTGTCGCTGCAATCCAGCTTGGTGCGAATCTCCGCCCAAGTGAGCCCATCGGCCAGCAGCAGGATCAATCGGGCGTGGCGCGCCGAATCGGCTCGGGCGTTCCTCGCTGCAGCTTGCTGTTGAAGTTCCATGCGTTCGCTTTTGGTCAGTTTCATCGCAACCTCCATGGCCACAATGATACTTCCGTTTTAAACGTTACAGTCCACTAGTTTGAGCCCGGCAAACCGGTGTTGCGGTTGCGGCGTGACGAGGTCATTTCCGCGCGCGCTGGAGAAGGCGAGAAATTCCGGGGTGACCCGCACGCAGACCAGATGGGAGCCGAGATCGGACGCATCGGTGTTGCAGCAGCCGTCCCGGAAGTAACCCGTGAGCGGGTCGTAAGAGCACGGAAGCAGCTCGCCGCCCAGAACATTTTTTGCACTCATGGCTGTACCTATAAAGCGATATTGATCATGCCCTGCTGGACTGCACCATCTTCATGGCCGACGCGATCAGTGCCGACACCTCGGTCATGTTGCTTGGCACGATCAGGGTAGTGGTGGCGTCGCCCGCTACGCTGGAATAGGCCTCAACGGCTTTTTCGGCGACCTTCAACTGTACGGCTTGTTCACCGCCGGGCTGGCGGATCGCCGCAGCAACCACCTCGATGGCTCTGGCATTGGCTTCTGCCACGGCCATGATGGCTGAAGCCTCGCCCTGCGCATTGTTGATGGCCGCCTGTTTTTCACCTTCCGAGCGGGCGATGAAGGCCTCGCGTTCACCGGTGGCAATGTTGATCTGTTCCTGCTTGCGACCCTCGGATGCGGCAATCAGCGCGCGTTTTTCGCGTTCGGCGGTGATTTGCGACTGCATGGCATGGAGAATTTCCTTGGGCGGCGTCAGGTCCTTGATCTCGTAGCGCAAAACCTTCACGCCCCAGTTGAGCGCGGCCTCGTCAATGGCGGCCACGACTTGCGCGTTGATGATGTCGCGCTCTTCAAAGGTCTTGTCGAGCTCAAGCTTGCCGATCACGGAGCGCAGCGAGGTTTGGGCCAGCTGCGTCACGGCCACGATGTAGTTGGATGAGCCGTAGCTGGCACGCATGGGGTCGGTGACCTGAAAGTACAAAATGCCGTCAACCTGCAGCTGTGTGTTGTCTCGGGTAATGCACACCTGGCTGGGCACGTCCAGCGGGATCTCTTTCAGGCTGTGCTTATAGGCCACCCGATCGACAAAAGGCACCAGGAAATTCAGGCCTGGCGTCAGGCTGCCGTGGTATTTGCCCAAGCGCTCGATCACCCAGGCATTTTGTTGCGGCACCACCTTGATGCTGCGTACGATAAAGATGCCAGCCACGATCAGGATGACGAGTGCTATTTCCATGGTTCCTCCGTTGATTGTTGATTAGTTCAAATTAGCGAGTTGAGTGCCTGCAAGGCTTGCAAGGCCTGCCAGGCTGGCGAATCGGCAGCAGGGAATGAAAAGCCCGAGATCCTGGATAGCCGGGGATGCTTTACAGCTTTTCGAGCACCAGGCGATTGCCCTGCATTTCCTTGATGCGAAAGTTTCCAGTGGTGGCCGGTTCGGCCAGGTCGGCAGGTACGGCTGTCCAGAGGGCGCCACGAAATTTCACGGTAGTGGTTCCGTCGGCATTCCACTGCGCGACCTGTACCGGCTCACCAATATCCAGGTTGACATCCCGATTTGCATTTGCAGGCAGGGGGGCCGGGGTTTTGCCGCGGTACCAGTGCCAGGCGGCCACTGCGCCACCCCCTACAGCAGCAGAGATCACCATTTGGCCGATAATGGCAAAACCCCAATGAGCGGCGATGGCGCCTGCGACGAATCCCACAGCCAGCATCAGCAGGTAAAAAGTTCCGGTGACCAGTTCAACCGCGACCGCGCTACCTGCCAGCAGCCACCAGATGGTCGATTCGCTCATGTTTCTTCCTTTTGTCGGTGATGCGCTACATTTTGGGGCAAATAGACCGCTGCGCAAGCGTACAGCAACAATATTTCCTTACACTTCGCAGTCGCCAGCCAAACCGTTCGGGCTCAACCTGTCTATGCCCATTTGAGCGTTTCCCCTCATGCCCTCCGACAGGTTCAGGGCGCCCATGAACTGCAGCCATTCCCATGAAATTCCGCTTTCCGATTGTGATCATTGACGAAGACTTCCGCTCCGAGAACACCTCGGGGCTGGGTATTCGCGCGCTGGCCCAGGCCATTGAAAGCGAAGGCTTTGAGGTGCTGGGTGTCACCAGCTATGGCGACCTGTCGCAATTCGCCCAGCAGCAAAGCCGTGCCAGCGCTTTTATCCTGTCGATTGACGACGAGGAATTCACGCCCGGCCCGGATCTGGATCCTGCCGTGCTGAACCTGCGCAACTTCATTGAAGAGGTGCGCCGTAAAAATCTTGATGTGCCGATTTACGTTTACGGTGAAACCAAGACCTCGCGCCATATTCCCAACGACATCCTGCGCGAGCTGCACGGCTTCATTCACATGTTCGAGGACACACCCGAGTTTGTGGCGCGCCACATCCTGCGCGAGGCCAAGAGCTACCTCGAAGGTGTGCAGCCGCCTTTCTTCAAGGCGCTGCTGGACTACGCCGAGGACGGTTCATACTCCTGGCACTGCCCCGGCCATTCGGGTGGCGTGGCCTTTCTGAAAAGCCCGGTTGGGCAGATGTTTCACCAGTTCTTCGGCGAAAACATGCTGCGTGCCGACGTGTGCAACGCGGTCGAGGAGTTGGGCCAGCTGCTTGACCACGACGGCGCCATCGGCGCCAGCGAACGCAATGCGGCGCGTATCTTCAACGCGGACCACTGTTTCTTCGTGACCAACGGCACCTCCACCAGCAACAAGATGGTGTGGCACCACACGGTGGCGCCGGGCGATGTGGTGGTGGTGGACCGTAACTGCCACAAGTCCATCCTGCACGCCATCATCATGACCGGTGCAATTCCGGTGTTCTTGAAGCCCACGCGAAACCATTTCGGCATCATTGGCCCGATCCCGCAAAGCGAATTCGAGCCCGAGGCCATCAAGGCCAAGATCAGGGCCAACCCGCTGCTCAAGGGTGTTGATGCGGACACCGTCAAGCCACGCGTGCTGACGCTCACGCAATCGACCTATGACGGCGTGCTTTACAACACCGAAACCATCAAGGG
Source organism: Polaromonas sp. P4_F4 (assembly GCF_056401355.1). Lineage (NCBI taxonomy): Bacteria > Pseudomonadati > Pseudomonadota > Betaproteobacteria > Burkholderiales > Comamonadaceae > Polaromonas > Polaromonas sp. P4_F4. The sequence continues at coordinate 3,191 of NZ_JBFUJO010000024.1, forward strand.
CATGCTCGATGGCTATGTGGACAACCTGCATTTTGATGAAGCCTGGCTGCCTCATGCGGCCTTCCACCCGTTTTATGGCAGCTACCACGCCATGGGCAAAAACCGCATCCGGCCGAAAAATGCCGTGGTGTATGCAACCCAGTCGATTCACAAGCTGCTCGCCGGCATCAGCCAGGCCAGCCATGTGCTGGTGCAGGACTCGCAAAACACCAAACTCGACAGGCACCTCTTCAATGAGGCCTACCTGATGCACACCTCGACGTCGCCTCAGTACAGCATCATCGCCAGTTGCGATGTGGCCGCCGCCATGATGGAGCCGCCCGGCGGCACCGCGCTGGTCGAGGAGAGCATTGCCGAGGCGCTGGACTTCCGCCGGGCCATGCGCAAGATCGACGATGAATACGGCAGTGACTGGTGGTTCAAGGTCTGGGGGCCGGACAAGCTTGTGGAGGAAGGCATTGGCTTGGCCGAGGACTGGATCATCAAGGGCGAGTCGCGCAGTGCCAAGACAGCCAGGAACGGTGCCAATAACTGGCATGGCTTTGGCCAGATGGCGACGGGCTTCAACATGCTGGACCCGATCAAGTCGACCATCGTCACGCCAGGCCTGGATCTGAATGGCAAATTCGCCAAAACCGGTATTCCTGCCAGCATCGTGACCAAGTTTTTGGCCGAGCACGGCGTGATCGTGGAGAAAACCGGGCTTTACAGCTTCTTCATCATGTTCACCATCGGCATCACCAAAGGCCGCTGGAACACCCTGCTGACGGCGCTTCAGCAGTTCAAGGACGACTACGCCAAGAACCAGCCGATGTGGCGCATCCTGCCCGAGTTCTGCCAGAAGTTTCCGAAATACGAGCGCATGGGTCTGGCCGACCTGTGCCAGCACATTCATGCCCTCTACGCCAAATACGACATTGCACGGTTGACGACCGAGGTCTATTTGAGTGACCTGGCGCCGGCCATGAAGCCCAGCGACGCCTATGCCCACATTGCCCACCGCACGACAGAGCGAGTCGAGATCGATCAGCTGGAAGGCCGCATCACGGTCGGACTGGTGACGCCTTATCCGCCGGGTATTCCGCTGCTGATTCCCGGCGAGGTGTTCAACAAGAAAATCGTTGATTACCTCAAGTTTGCCCGCGAGTTCAATGCGCAATGCCCGGGTTTCGAAACCGACATTCACGGCCTCGTGGAGCAGGTTGATGCCAAAGGCAAAATGCGGTACTACGCCGATTGCGTGAAGAAAGATCAGAAATAGGGCGTTCCCTCCTGGTGGGGTGTTCCGTCCCGGTGGCGGGCACCCGCTGCCAGCCCTGTTGCTTCCCCCTGCTGCTTATCTTTTATCCTGCTGGTTGATCTTGCTTATTGATTAGCTACGGCATGTTTTGGCATGTCTTCGTGTACCCGCATGAAGCTGGCAAAGCGGGGAATTCCGCTGTCGTTCAGGCCGCGATAGCGAAAAGTGACGATGCTGCCCGGCGCTGGTGGGTTCTGGCGTTGTGCATCGCTGAAACCGCTACCGAGCTTGAAACGCTGGCCCGGTTTGCCATCTGCTTCCGGCAGTTCCACCAGCAGTGCTCCCAGCGCACCCGCATATTTCCCCTGACCCGGGATGTGCGCAATCACGCGGGCCTCCGTGTCTTCATGCGTTTTCACCTTGAGCAGGTCGTCGGTGCGCTGGCCTTTGTAAAGTGACGCGCCGCGATGCAGCATCAGGCCCTCGCCACCAAGTTTGACGGTTTTAACCAGCAGGCTTTGCAAAGCCTGCTGGTTTGCCAGCTTGACCTGTGTCACCCCTTGTACCCAGCGCTGGTCAATCTGGCTCACGAGGCCGTTGAGTGCCGGAATTCGTTCGTTAAAGGGGCCACCTTGCGCGGGTAAATCGAACACCATGAAATGCATCGTGCGCCACGCTGCATCGTCCGGGGTTTTCTGTCGCACCGTCGAAAGCGCTTTGGCAAACTGCCCGCGGCCAGCCCAGAGCTCACCATCCATGGGTACTTTTGGCCAGCCCGCCGTGAACCATGCCGGCGCAGCAACGCGCTCGCCGCCACGGGTCAGCAGCTTTTCGCCATCCCAGTAGCCACGCACACCGTCATATTTTTCGCTGGCCCAGTAGTCCGGAAGTGAAACACCGGCGTGGTACACCTTGGCCAGCATCAGCGGCGGAGCATCGGGCGCTGCCAACAGGGGCGGAGCCGGCGCCAGCAGGCCCGCGAAAATCATCAGCAGGTGCAGCGTCTTCAACCGAAAAAGTGCCATGCGGGCCGGGGTGTGCGTCAGGGTTTGAATTGCCATGGATTTTCTTTTAACTGTACAAATGTACAGTTTATATTTCAAAATGCGGCGGCGCAAGCGCCATGCCCTTCAAGCGGCCTGAAGCCCAAGCTCAAAGGTGCATGAAAATGTGCGCGACTGTCGCCGGCATATTCCATCCACCAGTCCCGGCGCCAAGGCCTTTCACATGCAAACCATGACCTCCAGCGACATTGAAGCGATAGAGCGGGCCACTATTGCGGCCGTATCCCCCGAAGCCCTTGAGGAACTGGACGGCTGGCTCCTGCCTTTCGACAGGGGAACCGTTAGCCGGGCCAAAAGTGCGGTCCCGCTTCGGCACATAGCGACCGATGAAGCCGTGGTGGGCAGGATTGAAGCGCGTTACGAGGCACGCGGCATGTCGGCGGTCTTTCGTGTCGCGACTGAACCTTGCTTCGAACTTTTGCGGCGAGAGCTGAAACGGTGTGGCTACAAGACGGAGCGCCCGGTGCTGGTTCAGGTGAGCACGGCCAAAGCCATGCGCGAGGTATCTACTCAAATTCCCGCCGAAACCGCCAATTCACCTGATGAGGCGTGGGCTGCCCTGTTTTTGGGCGAGGGCTTTGACCCCGTCGATGGCGCCAGCCGCGTCAACACGCTGAGCCGGGCACGTAATTCGCTCTATGCGAGTGTCCGTGAGAACGGGAAAACCGTGGCCGCTGGTGCCGCTGCCTTCGGCCATGGCTGGTCCAGCGTGCACGGCATGCGCACCGATCAGGCCCTCAGAGGCCGGGGCCTGGCCGGGCGTGTGCTGGCCGGGCTGGCCGACGCCGCGATGCACAGAGGGTTTGAGCGCACTTTTTTGCAGGTAGAGGCCGGCAACGCGCCGGCCCGGGCACTCTATCAGCGGGCCGGGTTTGAAACTGCCTGGTGTTATGAGTATTGGCGACGGGCTTGATAGCACCGAAGCCCAAGCCAGTTCGAGATTCTTGCGCACCTCTGCGCCCTCAGCGCCAGTCGACGGCGCCGAAATGGTCGTGGCCTAGCAGCGTGTAGAAGACGCCGAACGTGCCGCGGGATTGCGTGCGGTTGCCCAGATCGGGGTAGGTCGCGTCGCGGCGGTTCAACAGGTACTTCACGGTGATGGCGTGCTGCTTGTGGATGCGCCAGGTGTAGGCCAGGTCAAGGCGCACGATGTTGTCGTGCCCGCCGCGGCCGCCGCTGGCGACGCCGCTCACGAAGTATTCGCGCCCGGTCAGGTCCAGCGAAGAGCGGTCGCCGAAGATGACTCGCAGGGCCAGCAGCGCCTGTGGCGCCATGCCGTAGTGGTAATCGCGGTCGGAGGCGCCGTTGATGGTGCTCACGGCCGCGTAGCCCGCACCGGCCAGGGCGGTGCCCTGCACCACGACCGAATCGTTGGCCCGCCACTGGCCGGTGGTGCCCAGCGACAGCGCCGTGCTCGAGATGCGGAACGCCTGCGGCGAGATGTAGTCGTAGCTACCGTACAGGCCCCACAGGCCGCGGTAGTTCTTGCCGACCTCGTAGTCATTGCCCAGCAGCAGCCCCCGCGTCATGACGTTCTCGAACATATTGGCGCTGGAGGCCGTGGCCTGGAACGAAAAGTAGTCGAAGGGGCGGCGGTACTGATAGCCGTCCTTTCCCGGCAGGCCGTAGTCCAGCGAGAAGTCGACCTGCGCCTCGTTGCGTTTGACCTGGGTCGAGGTGCCCGGAACGTTTTGCACCGTGCCCATCAGTCCGAACTGCACGCGGCTGTAGTAGGCCGGATTGTTGCTGGCGAAGATCGTGTCCAGGCGGCGGCCCTGGACCAGCCGGTTGAAGCCGGTGGACGGTGAGATCATCGCGGCGCCGGCTTCGCGCCAGAAGCGCGGAACGCCATCGCCTTTTTCCAGCACCAGGTTGGCCATGCGGAACAAGGCCTCGCCCAAAAAAGTGCCACCTATGCCCGAGGATATCTGGTCGTTGCGCGAGGGTCGTGTTTTCTCGCCGGCGACCTCCCACGCAGCGCTGCCGGCGAAAGTGTAGCCCAGCGACTCCCAGTAGTTGAAACCGGCGGAGCGGGCGAAGCCGTGGTACATCGAGCCTTGGTAGGGATGGCCCAACTGGTTGGTCTTGAACGGGTCGTCGTCCACGCCCCAGCCGCTTCGCAGGTTGCGCCGGATCGACCCCAGGCTGACGTCGTAATCGTCGCGGCTGCTGCCGTAATACCGGTTGACGCGGTTCAGCAGAAAGTCGAAGCCAATGATTTCCAGTGCCGGCAGCGCATAGTTTCTGGGCTGCGCGGCGGATTCAGCGGCGACAGCTGGCGCTGCGCTTTTGGCAGCGGCGGGTTCGGCGGGCTGCTCCTGGGCGAAAGCCCTGCCTGCGGCCGTGCAGACCACCGCAAGGACAACGGCGAAGTGTGTGGCGCGGCGGTGGGCGGCTGCAGTTCTCATGCGTCTGTCCTTGGCTGGTGAGAAAGGCGATGCAGGCAACGACGGCGCCGTATCAGGGGGCGCAGTACATGGTCAAAGCAAGGATAAAAACAGGAAATTCAGGCTTTCGAAACCAGTATCCCATCATGGGCAGGTTTGGCAATCGGCAATTTTCCTGTTCTGAGGCCGGTCTTCGCCGACGTGCCCAGAGGACCCCTGGCGGCGGCCATGAGCGGGTAGAAGCTGTCGAAGCGCCTGTTTGATAGCTGCCTGCGCCCGCCGATAAAGGACTGGCGGTGGATTTGTCACTGAGTTTTCGGCCCGCGCAGAGCGTGCGGCCCGCACGCTTGACCTGACGCCGCCTCAGCCGGCTTCGGCTGGCTCGGCAATGCCGCCCACCACGTGGCTGAAACCGCCATCCACGTAGGTGATTTCAGCGCTGACCCCTGCTGCCAGGTCGCTCAGCAAAAAGGCCGCCACGTTGCCGACGTCCTCAATCGTTACATTGCGGCGAATGGGCGAGGCCTCAGCGACCACGCTCAAAATCTTGCCGAAGCCCTTGATGCCGCTGGCGGCCAGGGTCTTGATCGGGCCGGCGCTGATGCCGTTGACGCGCATGCCCTTGGGGCCCAGCGATTCGGCCAGGTAGCGCACCGAGGCCTCCAGGCTGGCCTTGGCCAGTCCCATGGTGTTGTAGTTGGGCACGGTGCGTACCGCGCCCAGGTAGGTCAGGGTCAGCAACGCCGACTTGTTGTTGAGGTAGGGCAGCGCCGCCTTGGCCATGGCCGGAAAGCTGTAGGCGCTGATGTCGTGGGCAATCTTGAAGCCCTCGCGCGAGAGGCCGTCGAGGAAATCGCCAGCAATGGCCTCGCGTGGTGCGTAGCCAATGCTGTGCACAAAGCCGTCAAACGTCGGCCAGGTTTTGGACAGGTCGGCAAACAGCTTTTCGATCTGGGCGTCATCGCCGACGTCACAGTCGAAGATGAGTTTGGAGCCAAAATCAGCAGCGAATTCCGTGATGCGGTCCTTGAAGCGCTCACCGACATAGCTGAAAGCCAGTTCGGCGCCTTGTGCGTGGCAGGCCTTGGCTATGCCGTAGGCGATGGACCGGTTGGACAACACGCCCGTGATCAACAGTTTTTTGCCGGTAAGAAAACCCATGCTTGTGCTCCAGTGTGTACGAATAAATCGGCTGATGGCGGTTGGTGGCGTTGAACGAAGCAGGTGGTGTACCCGCTGGCCGCCAACCGTTGCCGACGTGAAGTAGTGCAGAATTGTCGCATGCGGGATTTGTCTTTTTTGCGGGTGCGGGTGATTGCTTTGATGACGACCCTGCTGGCCATTCTTTCTTTTTTTGCACCGCCCGCCTGGGCTGCACACGCATACGCCCAGTTTGGCGACATCAAATACCCGCCCGGTTTCACCCATTTTGATTATGTAAATCCGGTCGCGCCCAAGGGCGGTGAGATTCGCATGGTGCCGCCCACCCGGCCCACGAACTTTGACAAGTTCAACCCCTTCACGCTGCGCGGCACCGCACCTTATGGCCTGGGAAGCCTGCTGATTGAAAGCCTGCTGACAGGCAACTCCGAAGAGCCCACCACGGCCTACGGCTTGCTGGCCGACGACGTGGAGGTTGCCGCCGACAAACTGTCGGCGACCTTTCGCATCAACATCAAGGCGCGTTTTCACGATGGCACGCCCGTGCTGGCAGCCGATGTGCTGCATTCGTACACCCAGCTCATCAGCAAACTTGCCGCGCCCCAGTACCGCACGATTTACGCTGAAGTCAAGGGGGTGACTGTGGTTTCGGAGCGCGTCGTGCGCTTTGAGTTCCTGACGCCAAATCCCGAACTGCCGCTGGTTGTCGGTGGAATGCCGGTGTTCAGCCGGGGCTGGGGCCGGGAAGGAGGCAAGGTCAACGGGGCCAGCAAGCCTTTCGACCAGATCGTTTCGGAAATACCCATAGGCTCCGGGCCCTACAAAATCGCCAACCCGGCCATGGGCCGTGACATCACCTATGTGCGGGATCCGGCCTATTGGGGTGCGGATTTGCCGACACGCAAGGGGCAGTTCAACTTTGACCGCATCAGCTTCAAGATTTATCTGGATGAAACCTCCCGCTTCGAGGGCCTGAAGGCCGGTGAATTCGATTTCCTGCGCGAGTTCATCTCGCGCAACTGGGCGCGCCAGTACACCGGCAAGCAGTTCACCTCGGGTGAACTGGTCAAGCGCGCCTTTCCAAACCGCAACCCCGGCGACTTCCAGGGCTATGTACTCAATATCCGTAACCCGAAGTTCCAGGATGCCCGGGTGCGCAAGGCAATCGGCCTGGCCCTGGATTTCGAGTGGATGAACCGCCAGCTGTTTTACGGCATTTATAAACGCGTGAACGGCTACTTTCCCAACAGCGAGTTTCATGCGGAAGGCCTGCCCAAACCCGATGAACTGGCCTTGCTGGAGCCTTTGCGCGCCCAGTTCAAGCCAGAGGTGTTCGGCGCGGTGCCCGTGTCGCCCAGCACCACGCCGCCCGGCAGCCTGCGCGAGAACCTGCGCCAGGCCCAGGCGCTGCTGCGCGAGGCCGGCTGGACTTACCGGGATGGTGCGCTGCGCAACGCCAGGGACGAGGCTTTCACGATGGAATTTTTGAATGACCAGCCCTCATTGATTCGTATCGTCGGGCCTTTCCAGAAGGCACTGGAAAAGCTGGGCATCACCATGACTTATCGGGTCGTGGACTTTTCGTTGTCCAAACAGAAGATGGATGCTTTTGACTTCGAAGTCACCACGCTGCGTCTGCCCGGCAGTACCGCACCGGGCGGTGAGTTGCTGGAGCTGTTCGGCTCCCGGGCCGCGCAAACGCCGGGTTCCTCGAACGTTTGGGGGATTGCCGATCCGGCGGTCGACGCCCTGCTGCAAAAAGTCGTGACGGCCAAGACCCGGCCTGAACTCGGCTCCGCGATGCGCGCGCTGGACCGCGTGCTGACCCATGGCTACTACTCGGTGCCGCAGTACTACGGCGATGCGTTCCTGATCGGCTACCGCCCGGGCCGCTTTGTTCTGCCGCAGACAATTCCGCCGTATTACCAGGCGGACACCTGGGCCATGAGCACCTGGTGGGCCTCGCCGGCCAATTTATCCTCCAGCAAATAAGAACCGAAGAACAGGCAGACATACCGATGGCCAGCTACATTCTCAAGCGCCTGCTGCTGATGATTCCCACCCTGTTGGGCGTGCTGCTTTTGACCTTCGTCATGGTGCAGTTCGTGCCCGGTGGGCCGGTGGAGCAAATGGTGGCGCAGTTGCAGGGCCGTGACTCAGGTGGCGAGCGCGCTGCCACATCGGGCGCCGGCTACCGCGGGCGGCAGGGCGTCGATGCGCAGCGCATTGAAGAAATCAAGGCACTGTACGGATTTGACAAACCGGTGCATGAGCGCTTTTTCCAGATGCTGGGGCGTTTTGCGCGCTTTGACCTGGGCAACAGCTTTTACCAGCACAAGGATGTCTGGCAACTGGTCAAGGAAAAGCTGCCGGTCTCCGTCAGCCTGGGCTTGTGGACTTTTTTCATCAGTTACCTGATTGCCGTGCCGCTGGGCGTGGCCAAGGCCGTGCGGGCGGGTTCGCGCTTTGACTTTGTCACCACGCTCATCGTGCTGGTCGGCTACGCCATACCGGGCTTTGTGCTTGGCGTGGCGCTGCTGGTGGTATTCGGCGGGCAATTGCAATGGTTTCCGTTGCGCGGGCTGACCTCGCCCAACTGGGAATCCCTGGGGTGGGGCGCGCGGATCACCGACTACCTCTGGCACATCACCCTGCCCATCATCGCGATGGTGCTGGGCAGTTTTGCCGTGACGGCGGTGCTGACCAAGAACTCCTTCCTGGAAGAAATTCGCAAGCAGTACGTCCTGACAGCCCGGGCCAAGGGACTCAGCGAACGGCAGGTGCTCTGGAAGCATGTGTTTCGCAATGCGCTGATCCCCATCATCACCGGGTTTCCAGCTGCGTTTATTGGAGCCTTCTTCACCGGTTCGCTGCTGATTGAGACCCTGTTTTCGCTGGACGGCCTGGGGCTGCTCAGCTATGAGAGCGTGATCCGGCGGGACTACCCCGTGGTCTTGGGCACGCTCTACCTCTTCACGCTGATTGGGCTGGTGACCAAGCTGATCAGTGATCTCTGTTATGTCTGGGTAGACCCGCGTGTCAAGTTTGATTAACCCCCCTGAAGCGCCCTCTGGCCGCCTCCCCCCCGAGGGGGCGCCGCTGGCGGACGGGCGGAGCCCGATCCGCGGCGGCCTTGGTGAAAACCGTTCTGTGGTCAGTCTTAGTCCGGGTCGGCGGGCGTGGAAGCGTTTTCGCCGCAACAAGCTTGGGTTTTACAGCCTGATCCTGTTTTCGACCCTGGTGGTGCTCAGCCTCTTCGCCGAGGTGCTGTCCAACGACACGCCGCTGGTGGCCCGCTACAAGGGCGAGTATTACTTTCCGCTGCTCAAAGACTATTCGGAAAAGACCTTTGACGGCGATTTTGAAACGCCCACCGACTACCTGGACCCTTTCATCCGCGACAAGCTGGGGCAGGGGGGCAACTGGGCGCTGTATCCCCCCAATCCCTATGGTCCGCGCACGATCAACTATTTCGCAAAAGAACCCAACCCTTCGGCGCCTTCACGCGACAACCTGCTGGGCACGGACGACCGGGGGCGCGATCTGTTGGCGCAGTTGATCTATGGTTTTCGATTGAGCGTGCTGTTCGGCTTAGCGCTGACGGTGATCGGTGTGGTGATCGGCGTGATCACCGGCGCCATTCAAGGGTATGCGGGTGGCAAAACAGACCTTGCATTCCAGCGGTTCATGGAAATCTGGGGCTCCATGCCCGAGCTTTACCTGCTGATCATCTTCAGCGCGGTTTTTGCACCCAGCGTGGCGCTGCTGTTGTTTTTGCTCAGCCTGTTTGGCTGGATGGGCTTGTCCGACTATGTGCGTGCCGAATTTTTGCGCAATCGCCAGATGGACTATGTGCGCGCCGCCAGGGCCTTGGGCGTGAGCAATCTGCAGATCATGTGGCGGCATATCCTGCCCAACAGCATGACGCCTGTGGTGACGTTTTTGCCCTTTCGCATGAGCGCGGCGATTTTGGCGCTGACCTCGCTGGATTTTCTGGGTCTGGGCGTGCCCCCGGGAACGCCCTCGCTGGGCGAGTTGCTCAACCAGGGCAAGGCGAACATTGACGCCTGGTGGATTTCGATATCGACATTTGCCGTACTGGTCGTCACGCTGTTGCTGCTGACCTTCATGGGCGACGCCCTGCGCGATGCCCTGGACCCCCGAAAGGCCGAGCTATGACTCCCACACCCGTCGCTGCGCATCCGGCGCTGCCGCCCGATGGGGGCTTCGCGACGGGTGGCGGATCTTCCGCGCCTGCCCATCCGCTGCTGAAAGTCGACGGCCTCAGCGTTTCCTTTGCCGGCAAAAGAGTCGTGCATGGGATTGATTTTTCCATCGCACCCGGAGAAAAACTGGCGCTGGTAGGAGAGTCCGGTTCGGGCAAGACGGTGACGGCCCTGAGCCTGCTGCGGCTGGTGCAAAACGCCAGCATCAGCGGGCAGGCCCGGTTTGCGGCAACAGAGGGTCTGCAAGGGCCGGTGAATCTGCTGTCCCTTCCCGAAGCCGAGTTGCGCGGCATTCGCGGCCGGGACATCGCCATGATCTTCCAGGAGCCGATGACGGCCCTAAATCCCCTGTTCAACGTTGGGGACCAGATTGCCGAGGTTGTACAGCTAAAACGCGGCCTGACCCCTGCAGAGTCTGTGACGATGGCCATCAAATTGCTGGCAGACACCGGCATTCCGGAGCCTGACAGGCGGGCGCGCTCATTTCCCCACCAGCTCTCCGGTGGGCAACGCCAGCGGGCCATGATTGCGATGGCGCTGGCCTGCCAGCCCAAGCTGCTACTGGCTGACGAGCCAACCACAGCGCTGGACGTCACCTTGCGCAGCCAGATTCTGGATCTGCTCAGCGAGTTGCAGCAGCGAAACGGCATGGCGGTGCTCCTCATCACACACGACCTCAATCTTGTGCGCCGCTTTGCGGACCGGGTGGCGGTCATGGAAAACGGATATCTGGTGGAGGAGGGCACGGTCACCAAGGTGTTTGCCGACCCGCAGCACGCCTACACCCGCAAATTGATCGACAGCAGACCGGCGCGCGACGTGGTTGAGGGCATGGGGTCCAGTCCGGGCGGGGCTTTCATGATGCGGGCCAGCCGTGTATCGGTTACCTACCCGGTGGCCATTCCAGGCTTCAGGGGCTGGTTCAAAAGCGGTGGGTTTGTGGCCGTGAAAGATGCCACTTTCGATATTCCGCCGGGCCAGACGCTGGGCGTCATAGGCGAATCAGGTTCCGGCAAATCAACCTTGGCCCTGGCCAGCCTGGGTTTGCTGCCCTTTTCCGGGACGTTGCAGGCAGCAGGCCAGTCCTGGAGCCGCAATGCCGCCAGCAACAAGGCGATTCGCCGCGCAGTGCAGGTGGTTTTTCAGGACCCGTTTTCCTCCCTGTCCCCGCGCATGACGGTAGGCGCGATCGTGGAGGAGGGCCTGCGGGTCCATGAACCCTCGTTGAGTGAGGTTGAAGTGCAGGCGCGCGCGTCGCAATCCCTGGCGGACGTGGGCATGAGCGAGACGCAGTTTCCGGGATTGCTGCAGCGCTACCCACATGAGTTTTCGGGCGGGCAGCGACAGCGGCTGGCGATTGCACGGGCGCTGATCATCAATCCGGGCCTGCTGGTGCTGGACGAGCCGACCAGCGCGCTGGACGTGACCATCCAGAAACAGGTTTTGTCGCTGCTACAGCGGCTGCAGCGCGAACGGGGGCTGAGCTATCTCTTGATTACCCATGACGTTGATGTGATCCGCGCGATGGCCCATGAGGTGATGGTGATGAAAGACGGCGAGGTGGTGGAGTCCGGCACGGTCCGTGAGGTTCTGGATGCCCCCCGTCACCCCTACACTCGCGTGCTGGTGGCGCAAGCCTGAAATATATCTTGATAAATTACTTTAAATATACGAAATAACTAATTGATATTTATAGAAATTCATGAACAAAATGACTTGATGGAATCTTTTCCATAGGACCTCTTTATGCGCCAGCGGCGCGAGGGCTGACCGGGCAAACAGGGATTGGTAAATGGCAAGCCGGACGCGGGGACGATGTCCAAGGCAAGTGGAACTACTGCGAATAGCCCGAACAGCCCATTGCCTTGTTTTGACCGTCACCCAGCATAAGGGGTTGTCCCGATCAATCCAGGCACGAAATTTGTTTGCATGGAAGGACGGTAAGAGTTACAATATGTCCTTCACGACCAAATGGGCGGGTTTTCACCGCCCATTTTTTTTGGGCGTTTGTTTTTACAGACTGGTTTTAAGACAACTGAATGGCCTTGCAAGAAACGATTGAGCAAACTGTTACGGGACTGGGTTACGAGCTGGTGGAAGTCGAGCGTACCGGCGGTGGTTTGCTGCGTGTCACGATTGACATGCCCTACGTTTCCGGTGCCGAGCAGTTCATCAATGCGGAAGACTGTGAGAAGGTCACGCGCCAGTTGCAGTTCGTGCTGGAAGTCGAGGGCGCCGATTATTCGCGGCTGGAAGTCAGCTCGCCGGGTATTGACAGGCCTCTGCGCAACGAAAAAGATTTTGAGCGTTTTGCCGGTGAGTTGGTTGACATCACCCTCAAGGCGCCGATTGGTGTGGCAGCCAGCGCCGGTTCGGTCGTGTCGGCCAACCGCAAGAAATTCCGCGGCACGCTGGAGCGGGCCGAACCCAAGGATGGCATGACCGGGTGGCAGATTGTGTGGAGCGATGAGCCCGCCGTCAAACCCGGCCAGAAAGTCAGCAAAAAGAAGGTCCCCGCACCCCTGCAGGCGCTGGGTTTCACGCTCGACGAGATTCAGCAGGCGCGTCTGGCGCCGGTGGTTGATTTCAAGGGCCGGAAACCCAAAATTGTCCCCAGTGCGGATAAATCTACAGAGAAATAATTTAGAAAGGCAGGCTTGTGAAATGAATCGCGAACTGTTGATGTTGGTTGATGCCATCTCGCGTGAGAAAAATGTTGAACGTGACGTCGTTTTTGGGGCCGTCGAGCTTGCGCTCGCGTCGGCTACCAAAAAGGTGTACGAAGACGGCGTGGACATCCGTGTGGTGGTCGACCGTGACAGCGGCAATTACGAGACTTTCCGCCGCTGGCTGGTGGTGCCTGACGAAGCCGGCCTGCAAAATCCGGAAGCTGAAGAGCTGGTGAGCGACGCTCGCGAAGAAATTCCCGACATTGAAGAAGGCGACTACATCGAAAAACCGGTGGAAAGCCTGCCTATTGGGCGCATCGGCGCACAAGCCGCCAAGCAGGTCATCCTGCAAAAAATCCGCGATGCTGAACGCGAAATGCTGCTCAACGACTTCATGTCGCGCGGCGACAAGATTTTTGTCGGCACCGTCAAGCGCATGGACAAGGGCGACATCATTGTTGAATCTGGCCGTGTCGAGGGGCGGTTGCGCCGCAGCGACATGATCCCCAAGGAAAACCTGCGCGCCGGCGACCGGGTCCGCGCCATGATCATGGAAGTCGACACCACCCTGCGCGGTGCCCCCATCATCCTGTCGCGTACCGCCCCGGAGTACATGATCGAGCTGTTCCGCCAGGAAGTGCCTGAGATTGAGCAGGGCCTGCTCGAGATCAAGTCCTGCGCCCGTGACCCCGGTTCGCGCGCCAAGATCGCCGTGCTGTCGCACGACAAGCGGGTGGATCCCATTGGCACCTGTGTCGGGGTTCGTGGCACCCGTGTCAATGGCGTGACCAATGAGCTCGCCGGCGAACGCGTTGATATCGTGCTGTGGAGCGAAGACCCGGCCCAGTTCGTGATTGGCGCACTGGCGCCGGCCAATGTATCGTCCATCGTGGTGGACGAAGAGCGTCACGCCATGGACGTCGTGGTCGATGAAGAAAACCTGGCCATTTCGATCGGCCGCGGTGGCCAGAACGTGCGCCTGGCCGCAGAGCTGACAGGCTGGAAGATCAACATCATGACGGCCGACGAGTCGGCCCAGAAGCAGGCTACCGAAACCGACACCAGCCGCAAGCTCTTCATGGAAAAGCTCGATGTGGACGAGGAAATCGCCGACATCCTGATCTCCGAAGGCTTCACCAGCCTGGAAGAAGTCGCGTATGTGCCGCTGCAGGAAATGCTCGAGATCGAGTCGTTTGATGAAGACACGGTCAATGAGTTGCGCACCCGCGCCAAAGATGCATTGCTGACGATGGAAATCGCCAAGGAAGAAAATGCCGAAGGTGTTTCGCAAAACCTGCGTGACGTTGAAGGCATTACGCCCGAGCTGATCGCCAAACTTACTGAAGCGGGTATCCATACCCGCGACGACCTGGCCGATCTGGCTGTGGACGAACTCACCGATATCACCGGCCAGTCTGCGGACGAAGCCAAGGCCCTGATCATGACTGCACGTGCCCATTGGTTTACCAATGACGCAGGTGACACCGCTGCACCTGCAACGGCCCAAGAGCAATGATCATGGAGGCCAGCCAGGAAAACCAAATATGTCCAGTACCACTACCGTCGCTGAATTCGCAGCTGAATTGAATAAATCCACCGCCACCCTGATCGAGCAATTGACCAGCGCGGGCGTCGCCAAGGCGCAGGCCGGCGACCACCTGTCTGAAGCTGACAAGCAAAAACTGCTCGGCTACCTGCAGGCCAGCCATGGCACCGTGACGGCCGAACGCAAAAAAATCACGCTGGTGAAGAAATCCACCACGGAGATCAAGCAGGCTGACGCCACCGGCAAGGCCCGTACCATCCAGGTGGAAGTGCGCAAAAAACGCACGTTCGTCAAGCGCGAGGACGGCTCCGACCTGCCTGCCGAGGAAGTTCAGCCTGAAGTGGTTGCTGCTCCGCAGGCACCCGTGATCGATGACGCCGAACTGGTTCGCCGCGAAGAAGAAGCCAGCCGCCATGCCGAGCTGCTGCGCCGCCAGGAAGAAGAACTGGCGGAAAAGCGCCGGCTGCGTGAAGAGCAGGATGCCAAAGAGGCCGCCCGCGAACTGGAACGCCAGGTAGAGGCGCAAAACGCAAAGGCTGCCGCCGAAGCGGCAGAGGCCGCCCGAAAAGCCAAGCCCGCGACCGGAAAAGCCAAAGAAGTGGTCCAGCCGGCCAGTGCCGAAGCTTCCCGGGCCGCCGAGACGGCCGCGGCAGAAGAGGCGACCAAAGCTGCCGATACGGCAGCTGTGCAAGCTGTAGCCAAAGCCAAGGCCACGGCAGAATTTCAGGCGGATGCCGCCAAGGTCCAGGACCTGCAGGAGCGCCGCCGCAAGGCCGAGGCAGAAGCCGCGGGTATCCGGGCGATGATGTCTGCGCCCAAGCGCGTGCTGGTTCCCCATGTGGATCCCAAGGTCGCCATGAAGGGCACCTTGCACAAGCCGGCTGTTGTGCCAGGTGCCGCCAAGCCCGCTGCAACTGCAGGGGCACCCGCCGCGCCCGGTGCGGCCGGTAAAAAGGAAGTCAAGTCGGAGAATCTCTCTTCGACCTGGAAAGACGACGCAGCCAAGAAAAAGGGCATTCCGAGTCGTGGGGCACCGGTGGTTCCCGGACGCGGCAATTTCCGCAGCGGTCCGCGTGGCCGCCGCAGCAACGATCGTGATGCCCGTCCCGAGTCCACCTTCGTCGCGCCGACAGAGTTCAAGGTGATCGAGGTTCACGTGCCCGAAACCATCACCGTGGCAGAACTGGCGCACAAGATGAGCGTCAAGTCGTCCGAGGTGATCAAGCACCTGATGAAGCTCGGCCAGATGGTCACCATCAACCAGCCGCTGGACCAGGATACCGCCATGATTGTGGTGGAGGAAATGGGCCACAAGGCGATTACCGCCGCGCTGGATGATCCGGAAGCGTTCACCGATGACGACATGCAGGGCCAGCAGGCAGAAGCGCTGCCGCGCGCGCCTGTGGTGACTGTCATGGGTCACGTGGACCACGGAAAAACCTCGCTGCTCGACTACATCCGCCGTGCCAAAGTGGCTGCGGGTGAAGCCGGCGGCATTACCCAGCACATTGGTGCGTACCACGTGGAAACGCCACGCGGCATGATTTCCTTCCTGGACACGCCGGGTCACGAGGCGTTCACCGCCATGCGTGCCCGTGGCGCGCAGGCGACCGATATCGTGATTCTGGTGGTGGCCGCTGATGATGGTGTGATGCCGCAAACCAAGGAGGCTATCAAGCACGCCAAGGCAGCCGGCGTTCCCATCGTGGTGGCGATCAACAAGATCGACAAGGCTGATGCCAACATGGACCGGGTCAAGGGCGAACTGGTCACCGAAGAAGTCATTCCGGAAGAGTTTGGCGGCGAATCTCCATTCGTGGGCGTATCAGCCCGTACCGGCGAAGGTGTCGACACGCTGCTGGAGCAGGTGCTGCTGCAGGCTGAGGTGCTAGAACTCCGCGCACCGGTGGAGGCACTGGCCAAGGGCCTGGTCATTGAAGCCCAGCTCGACAAGGGCCGGGGTCCGGTCGCTACCGTGCTGATTCAGTCCGGCACATTGAAAACCGGTGACGTGGTGCTGGCCGGCTCGACCTATGGCCGCGTGCGTGCCATGCTCGACGAGAATGGCAAATCGATCAAGACCGCGGGTCCTTCCATTCCGGTGGAGATTCAGGGTCTGACCGAAGTGCCGCAGGCCGGTGATGAATTCATGGTGATGACGGACGAGCGCCGCGCCCGCGAAATTGCCACCTACCGCGCCGGCAAGTTCCGCAATACCAAGCTGGCCAAGCAGCAGGCTTCCAAACTGGAAAACATGTTCTCCGACATCTCGGCCGGCGAGGTCAAGATGCTGCCCATCATCATCAAGGCCGATGTGCAGGGTTCGCAGGAGGCGCTCGCGCAGTCGCTGCTCAAGCTCTCGACCGATGAGGTCAAGGTTCAGCTGGTTTACTCCGGCGTCGGCGRTATTTCCGAATCCGACGTGAACCTGGCCATTGCGTCGAAAGCCGTGCTGATCGGGTTCAACACCCGTGCCGATGCGCTGGCGCGTAAACAAGCCGAGAACAACGGCATTGATATTCGCTACTACAACATCATTTATGACGCTGTGGACGAACTCAAGGCCGCCATGTCCGGCATGCTGACGCCCGACAAGAAGGAAGAAGTCATCGGTACCGCCGAGATCCGTCAGGTGTTCAAGGTCAGCAAGATCGGCTCGATTGCCGGCTGTATGGTCACCGCGGGCATTGTTCGTCGCACGGCCAGATTGCGCCTGCTGCGCGATAACGTGGTCATCTTCACCGGTGAACTCGACTCGCTCAAGCGTTTCAAGGACGATGTCAAGGAAGTCAAGGAAAGCTTCGAGTGCGGCTTGAACATCAAGAACTACAACGACATCCAGGAAGGCGATATTCTGGAGTTCTTCGAGATCAAGGAAGTGGCACGTACCTTGTAAGAAAAACAGGCAGTCGGCCGGCCCTTTGGGGCTGGCGGGCGCCCTGATTGATCATTGCAAGTCCAGACCTTTGTTCCATGCGTAAAAAGTCATCCACCCCCAACCGCGGCTTCCGCGTTGCCGATCAGATCCAGCGGGATCTGACGGAGCTGATCGCGCGCGAGCTGAAAGACCCGCGGGTCGGGATGGTGACCATTCAGGCGGTTGAAGTCACGCCCGACTATGCGCACGCCAAGGTGTTTTTCAGTGTGCTGGTCGGCGATCCCAAAGCGTGCGAAGAAGCGCTCAATCAGGCCGCCGGCTTTCTGCGCAACGGCCTGTTCAAGCGCCTGATGACGCACACGGTGCCCACCCTGCATTTCCACTTTGACCGCACCACTGAACGTGCGGCAGACATGAACGCCTTGATTGCCAAGGCGGTTTCTTCCCGCGCACAAGACGACTGAGTTCGCGCCGTTCCCCTTGATGACAGGTTCAGGGACAACGGTGCCAACGGAGCGCTCGGGTGAGTCCCGTTCGCTGAGCCTGTCGAAACTTTATGACGCAAACCTCTACTCATCGCCAGAAAATTCAGCGACGTCCCGTGCACGGCGTGTTGCTGCTCGACAAGCCGCTGGGCCTGTCGAGCAACCAGGCGCTGCAAAAAGCCAAATGGCTGTTGCGCGCCGACAAGGCCGGGCATACCGGTACGCTGGATCCGCTGGCCACTGGCGTGCTGCCGCTGTGCTTTGGGGCAGCGACCAAATTCAGCCAGATCCAGCTGGACGCCGACAAGACGTATGAAGCCGTGCTCCTGTTGGGCCGGAAAACCACGACGGCCGATGCCGAGGGCGACGTCATCGAGACGCGCCCCGTTCCCGAGATCACGCCCGAACTGCTCGCAACCCTGACCCGGCGTTTTACCGGCCCGCTGGCGCAGATTCCGCCCATGTATTCCGCGCTCAAGAAAGACGGCAAGGCACTGTACGAATACGCGCGCAAAGGCGAAGACGTGGAGCGGGAAGCGCGCCACATCACGATTTACAAGCTGGATATGGCTCTGACCCATGACGAGCGGGCGCCGGCAGCTATCAAAATCACAGTGACGTGCAGCAAGGGCACCTACATTCGCACGCTTGGTGAAGACATCGGCGAGGCGATCGGCTGCGGCGCTCACCTCGGGTCCCTGAGGCGGCTGGAGACCGGCGGCTACGTCGCTTCGCAGTGCGTGGGCCTGCCGGCGCTGGAAGCCATGAGCGAGCAGCAGCGCGAAGCCTGCCTGCTGCCAGTTCAGTCGCTCGTCGCCAACTATCCGGTTGTCACACTCGATGCCGATAATGCAGGGCGCTTTTTGAGCGGCCTGCGCCGTCGCGGCAGCCCCGGCCAATGGGGTCCGGACGCGGCGTTGGTGCAGGTGTACGGTAGCGACCCGGCGGCTTTTCTCGGCTCGGCCCACGTCACGGCCGACGAGTTGATTCCGGGGCGCTTGCTCAGCCCGATTGAAATCCAGGACATGCTGGCCCCGAGTCCGCCTGTTATTTCCAACCCTGCGGCAAGCGCCGCAACGGTTTAGTGCCACCGATTAGAAGTTTTTAGAAAGCGAACCATGAGTCATAAGCAAATCCGCAACATCGCCATCATCGCCCACGTTGACCACGGCAAAACCACCATGGTTGACCAATTGCTGCGTCAGTCCGGCACCTTTGCCGAGCATGAAAAAGTGGTCGACACCGTGATGGACAACAACGCCATCGAAAAAGAGCGTGGCATCACCATTCTGGCCAAGAACTGCGCCGTGACCTGGGAAGGTACGCACATCAACATCGTGGACACCCCCGGCCACGCGGACTTCGGTGGCGAAGTGGAGCGCGCCTTGTCCATGGTTGACGGTGTGGTGCTGCTGATCGATGCGCAGGAAGGCCCCATGCCCCAGACTCGTTTTGTGACCAAGAAAGCGCTGGCCCTGGGCCTGAAGCCCATCCTGGTGGTGAACAAGGTGGACAAGCCCGGTGCGCGCCCCGATTACGTGGTCAATGCCGCATTCGACCTGTTCGACAAGCTAGGCGCCACCGATGAGCAGCTGGATTTTCCCGTGGTCTACGCTTCGGGCATCAATGGCTGGTCTTCGCTGGAAGAGGGTCCGCCAAACGAACAGTGGGGGCCCGACATGTCGGCCCTGTTCAATACCATCCTCAAGCATGTGCCTCACCAGGAAGGCGATCCAGCAGCGCCGCTGCAGTTGCAAATTTCTGCGCTCGACTTTTCGACCTTCGTGGGGCGAATTGGCGTAGGCCGCATTAGCCAGGGCACGATCAAGCCCATGATGGACGTCGTGGTGATGGAAGGCCCGGATGGCAAGGCCGTCAAGGGCCGGATCAACCAGGTGTTGACCTTCCAGGGACTGGAGCGCGTGCAGGCCACGGACGCCGGTCCAGGCGAAATTGTGTTGATCAACGGCCTCACTGACATCGGCATTGGCGTGACCATCACCGACCCGGCCAATCCGGCGCCTCTGCCCATGCTCAAGGTCGATGAACCGACCCTGACCATGAACTTCTGCGTCAACACCAGCCCGCTGGCCGGCCGTGAGGGCAAGTACGTCACCAGCCGCCAGATTTGGGACCGCCTGCAAAAAGAACTGCAGCACAACGTGGCCCTGCGCGTCAAGGAAACCGACGAAGAAGGTATCTTTGAAGTCATGGGTCGCGGCGAACTGCACCTGACCATTTTGCTGGAAAATATGCGCCGCGAAGGCTTCGAACTGGCTGTGTCCAAGCCGCGCGTGGTGTTCAAGGATGTGGATGGCGTGCGCCACGAGCCCATCGAAATGGTGACCGCCGACATCGAAGACCAGCACCAGGGTGGCGTGATGCAAGCCTTGGGTGAGCGCAAGGGTGAACTGGTCAACATGGAGCCGGACGGCCGTGGCCGTGTGCGTCTGGAATACCGCATCCCGGCGCGTGGCCTGATCGGTTTCACCAATGAATTCCTGAACCTGACGCGCGGCACTGGCCTGATCTCCAACATCTTCGACAGCTACGAGCCGCACAAGGGCGACATCGGCGGCCGTAAAAACGGCGTGCTGATCTCCATGGACGACGGCGAAATCTTCACCTACGCCCTTGGCAAGCTGGATGACCGCGGCCGCATGTTCGTCAGGGCCAACGACCCGGTGTATGAGGGCATGATCGTTGGCATTCACAGCCGCGACAACGACCTGGTGGTGAACGCCACACGCACCAAGCAGTTGACCAACTTCCGCGTGTCCGGCAAGGAAGATGCCATCAAGATCACGCCACCGATTGAGCTGACGCTGGAATACGGTGTCGAGTTCATCGAGGATGACGAACTGGTTGAAATCACGCCCAAGTCCGTCCGCCTGCGCAAGCGCCACCTGAAGGAAAGCGATCGCAAGCGCGCAGGCCGCTAAGGCCAGGCTGCCGCTGCGGCGGCCTTGACAGGGCATTGAATCGGCAACGTAAAAGAGCCGCTGCATGACAGCGGCTCTTCTATCTTTGCATCCATATCACGGGCTCACTGGCTAATGGCATTCATGAAACTCACGCATTCCCGCGCTGTTGTGCTGATGGTTGGTGTGACCCTGATGTGGTCCATCGCCGGGGTTGTTACCCGCCACCTGGAATCCGCCCGCAGCTTTGAAATCACCTTCTGGCGCAGCTTTTTCACCGTGATCTCGCTGCTGGTGATCCTGCCTGTCTTTCAGGGCAGGGCCGTGTTTTCAAAGATCCGCCAGGGCGGCTTCACGTTCTGGCTCTCGGGTATTTGCTGGAGCGTGATGTTCACGGCCTTCATGGTGGCGCTCACGCTGACCACCGTGGCCAATGTGCTGGTGACCATGGCGATTGGCCCATTCCTGACGGCGCTGCTGGCCCGCATCTTTATCGGCCATCGCATCCCCCCGCGGACATGGTTCGCCATAGCCATGGCCGGCGCCGGCATTGCCTGGATGTACGGGGGGCAAATGGACCTGGCCAGTCATCTCGGCGGAACCCTGGTGGCGCTGCTGGTGCCACTGGCCGGTGCCAGCAACTGGACCGTTGTGCAACACAGCTATGCGCATGGCCAGAAAATTGACCTGGTCCCCGCTGTGCTCTTGGGGGCGGTGATTTCCTCGGTCGTGACCCTGCCGTTGTCATTTCCTTTATCCGCCACCCCGCATGACATGGGCTTGCTGGCACTGCTGGGGCTGGTTCAGTTGGCTATTCCCTGCGTGCTGTCAGTACTGTGCGCCGGTGTACTCAAAGCCCCGGAAGTGGCCTTGCTGGCCTTGCTGGAAGTGATTTTTGGCATTCTTCTGGCCTGGATCGGCGCCAATGAAGTGCCCGGCGCCAGCGTACTGACGGGTGGGGCGCTGGTGATCGCTGCGCTGGTCATCAATGAACTGGTTGGATGGAGGCAAAGAGCATGAGTGAAAAGAACAGCGGTGAGGGGCACGTGAGTGAGGGACACATGGGCGAGAAGGGCGTGATAACAGGGCCGGCAGGCGCAGAAGTGAAAAGTGACATTCTTGTGGAGCGGCGCGGAAGCGCCGGGCTTATCACCCTGAATCGGCCCAAGGCGCTCAACGCCTTGTCGCTGCAAATGG
The DNA here is from genome assembly GCF_056401355.1 of Polaromonas sp. P4_F4. NCBI lineage: Bacteria > Pseudomonadati > Pseudomonadota > Betaproteobacteria > Burkholderiales > Comamonadaceae > Polaromonas > Polaromonas sp. P4_F4. The sequence goes on from NZ_JBFUJO010000024.1 coordinate 24,965, forward strand.
TCAGGGATCTTTCAGGCATCCTGCGGGCCTGGCGGGACGACCCGTCTGTTCTGCTGGTGGCGATCCGCGGCACCAACAAGATTGGCCGGCCGGGCAGCCCGGAAAGCCTCTTTGGCGGTTTTTGTGCTGGCGGCGATATCCGGTTTTTTCACCAGGTTGCGCTGGCAGGGGATCCGGCCCTGGACGATTTTTTTACCGAGGAATACGCCCTCAATCACTTGATTCATACCTATCCCAAGCCCTACATCGCCTTCATGGATGGCATTGTGATGGGCGGCGGCATGGGCATCAGTCAAGGCGCGAAAGTCCGTATCGTGACCGAGAAAACCAAAATGGCCATGCCCGAGACCCAGATCGGCCTGTTTCCGGACGTCGGGGGCGGCTACTTCCTGAGTCGCTGCCCGGGCCATGCCGGCGAGTACCTGGCGCTGACCGGTGAAGTGATCGGCGCCGACGAAGCGATAGCCTTTGGCCTGGCGGACATCAAGTGCAATGCCGCCCGGCTGCCAGACCTGTGGAACGATCTGGGCAGCCGGGTCTTCACCTCGGCCACTGATGCAGAGGAGTGGATTGCTGCTGAATTAGTAGCAGAAAATGTTCATCCCATAATGGCCGATAACAAAATCGATGCCTATTTTTCCTTGCCCCGCGTGAAGCACATCATTGACGCGCTGGAGGCGGCCGACGATCCTTGGGCGGCGAAAACCGCGGCAAAGCTGCGCATGCGATCGCCCTTGATGCTGCATGTGACGCTGGAACAGATTCGCAAGGCACGCGGTATGAACCTGGCCGACGATTTACGCATGGAGCGGGACATGGTGCATCACTGCTTTCACCTGCATCCGGGCGCACAAAGCGAGACGGTGGAGGGCATACGCGCACTGGCCATCGACAAGGACTACAAGCCCCGCTGGAGTCCGCCACGCATTGAGGACGTGAAGCCGGGCATGACAGATGCCTTTTTTGCCAGCCCCTGGAGTGCAGAACTGCACCCGCTACGCGATCTTTGCTGAGTCGTCCGCTCGCCCAGGCTTTGCGCCTGGGTCCGGCGAAGGCGAAGGCGAAGGCGAAGGCGAAGGGATGCTACCGGCCGGTTGCGACTTCCGTGCGCCAGGCAGGGAAAACGGCGAGGAAACCACCGCGGGAATAAGCAGGCTCGAGGCCGACTCAGCCGCCAGCCTGCCCGCCGGCCCACATCAGTAAGTAGAGGCCAAAACCGGGTCGGCGTCGTCTATCGGCAAACGCAGGCGCCGTCCGACTTTCAGCTTGCCGAAGACATGCTGCAGGTGGGTTTTCACCGTGTTATCACTGATGGTCATCGCCCGGGCGATTTCCTTGTTGGTCATGCCCATGCCGACCCAATGAACGACTTCCCATTCCCTTTTCGTCAGAATCCCGGGCTCCAGTTCAGCCAACAAGTTGTGGTGGCCGGGTCGATGCGACAGCACCTCCAGCGCTTCTGCCATCAGTTTGCGATTGATCCAGATATCTCCACCATGGACGACCCGAATGGCCTTCAGCCACTGCTCCGGCGGTGATTTTTTGGGGACCAGACCTTTGACGCCATGTGCCGCGGCATCAACAACCTCGCGGTGGCCCATCACGTCACAAAACAGGATGGTTTTTGTTTCCGGGCTGATCATGTGTATTCGAGGCAGGAGTGGCGATCCGTCGTCGAATTGAAAGCGCCAATCCAGTAGAAAAACGTCCGGTGTCACGCTTCGCGTGACGCGCAGGAGCTGCAGGGTATTTCTGACTCCGTCCATCAGGTTAAGGTCGGCGTGGGGGGCCAACGCAGTTCGCCAGGACTCATGAAGGACGATGTCGTCGCTGATATTCAGTACGGTGATGGTGGACATGATGTGTTGATCGCTATCCAAAATCGGACCCGGCGGGTGACTTTGGAGCCGATCCCTCTCTTTTTCCTTCACTTTTGAACTCTAGTCCCGAATAGATTTCGTTACCATATCCAGGCGAAAATGGTTACATATTTTTGAAAAAATATAGACATTTTGTGATAAAGGGCACAATTTCCATGCAATGAAGCGCACGCCATTCATGCCTCTCACACGCGGTCGACCATCGATTCCGCATTAACGTGAAACCTGATTGATGGTGAACCGGCTTTCACCGCCTTCCGTATGCATCCGGAGGGCTATCGTGCCGTCGGACATTTCGCCTGCGAATCTGGTGACCAGGATTTGCCCCGTCGACTGCAGCCGGTGACGCGTGGAAAACGACAACTGGTTGCCCATGATTTTGCCGTCCTCGATGCTGCCTTCACCGACCGGAAAAGTGGCCGTTCCGGTCAGTTGGCCGTCTGTCGCCCGCAGGTTAAAGCTGACTTGCACCCTGTTTCCACCGCCAACATCCAGCCCACCGATCCAGCGACCGGTGACGCCAGCCGTTTCTGTCTTTTGCCCCTGCAGGCCAAAAGGCGACGCCAGCATGGCGGATTTTTCTCCCCCTGTGTCAGCAGGAGCCTGCCCATTCGAAACCACTGCCGGGACTTCATGGCTGGTGCTCCCGGCGTTCTGCCTGGTCACATACCATGACGACCCACCGATGATGGTCAGCGCTACCAACAGTGCTGTAAAAGGTTTCCAGCCTGACTTGTGATCCATGGCGATACCTCTTCAATCCAATGCGTTCAACAAGTTGACCAAATGGGGATGGCGACTTCTTCAGTCGCCATCCCCGGTTGGCTTGGATCAATGCCAAATCGCTATGAAATTACTTGCACAGCGGGCATGTGGCCTCGTTTGGCGCTGAGTTTTGGATGCCTCCGCCAAGAATTGCCGGCTTGGTTCCACGGGCCATGACCTGGTCTTTGAACACGGTCAGTTCCGGATCGGCCAGTGTCGACAGGCCTCCCGCTGTCAACGCCTGCGTTGGGTAGTAAGACCCACTGTAAGGGGCCGACGCACCCGCAGCCAGGTTGCCGATGGTATGCGTGGTGTGGGTAACATCGCACGGCGTTTGAGTCCCTGTATAGGTCTGCTCATGAGCCTCGCAAACCTCCACCCCGGTCAAGGCAAGGTCGCCATTGGTCACTGAACCACTGTAGTTGACTTTCAGCGCAAGTTTGCCGCTCACAAGCTCCAGGTCCACGTCGCAGATCTTCGTCACGGACAGGCCTGCGTTGGGAGGTGTTGCGGTGCAGGTGGTACTTGCCGTGCCTGACACCGTGCCAGAACCAGTCGATGCACTTGCGGTCACCGTGTCAAGTGTTGACACGGTATTGGAAGTGTGTTGACCCTTGTAGCATATCGAAGCACCGGCTGCCAGCGTGGCGGGGTTCTGGGGTGTTGCGGTCGGCAAACCATTGTTGCAGGTGAAGAATCCAAAGGTGCCTGCATCGAACGCGGGGTTGTCGCCCACCGTGATGTTCGTCAGGGGCCCGCCGCCATCATTCACGACACTGCCTCCGACGGTATTCAATATCGTATTGGTAGCCGACTGGAACTCGGCGCCCAAGCACACCTTGGTCACTGCCAAATGGCACACCGGGAAGCTCGACAGGAGAAAGTTCTTGATCGCAGAATTGGGCTGATCCGACGACCGGCTGGTTGCCATGAACGCAGAAAAGCAGGAGTCGCTGCCTGGCAACAGTTTCTGGATATTCACACCGCCTTCGAAGAACTGCCCCGCCTGTATCGTGCCGTTCCAGGGAACGGTCAGGTTTCCGCCGTTGGTGGAGCCGCAGAGCTTGTCGTTCGAGTCGCAGGACACCCCGGCGACGTTGGTTTGCGAAACCCCGATCGTTCCCATATCCAGCAGAGCACCGGAGGTCCATTTATACCAATGGACATCAGTTACTGCGCCGCCATTGGTGTACTCGAAAGCCAGCAGTACATCTCCTTCCCCATGCGTCGCTGGCCCGTTGGTGATGGGGTTGATGAAGCTGCCTGTCGCGTCATTCCTTGCCACCGGATTTTTGAAGAACCAGAAGCCCAGGCTTGCCGTGCCGCTAAACTTGGAGCGGTCGGCGCCGAAGTAAATCAGCAGGTCACCGGCCGTGGTGGTGGCGGTGGTGGTGGTGGCGGTATATGCGGCCGCGTAGGCGTGGAGCATGTCGTCTTTGGGCGGCGAAGAGCCCAGGTCATACCGCCAGGCGCTGATGTCCTGGATATCCTTGGAACCGTTGCGGAACACCGCCGGATTGGTATCGTTGATGATTCCGAGGAATGGACCCAAGCTCAGGTCTGGATTCGTAATTCGCGTTGTGTGTCCCTGGCCGGCAGGAAAGCTGTTCCAGTCGTCCGGCAGGCTGGCGCCCGACGGATCCGCGGTGTTACCGTCCAGCTCAAAGAAGCCATCATTCAGAACTGCATGCGCCGGCGTTATTCCCAGCGCCACAGCAATAAGCACGCCGGCGATAGCACCGAATAGCCGGCGACAGACATGGGTAACCGAAAGTGTATTCATGACCTTCCTCCTTGCTACAGTTAGTAAAGTTACAAATCTCAGCCTGGCATTGCGCCCGGGCAACACAGGACTCAAAAGACTCCTGCATTAATGAAATGGTAGTAACAGGGGGGGGTGATGCGCTATCATCCGTTCGGAGTACAGCTTGTTGCAGAGGACACAATCCGTCGCACCCGCGCGATAGCTTTTGTGATTGATCTGCGACGGAAATTCTCGGGAAATCGGGAGCACGCCCAGGACGGCCGCGGATGCGGCGCAGAGCTGGGCCAGGGAGCGGCCGCCTGGCCTCCAACGGTCTGGCACTGACATCTTCGCGCACGCCGTGAGCCCACTTTGCTCACCCTGAACTCCCGGCAAGTGCCAGGCCCGCGCGTTGACACCAAAAATGGCCTGCAATCCAGGCCGAGGTTGAGGCGATTGCGACTTACGCCAAACACAAAAACAAACAAATGCTTGTCCGCATCTTTGTGGCCCGAGCGATGACCTCATCCCCCGCAAAATCGGGTTCCAGCCTACCTTGGGGAGCCGCGTGAAATATGCGGGTTAGCGGAGCTTGGCGGGCAAGATCTTTCAATACTCGATTCGGAGTATTGCGAGCCAAAAGTTCGAATTCTAGGATTGGATTGTTCTTCGCTGCATGGACACAAGCTGTCAAAAACTCACAGGATGTGAGCGTGGCAGAAGTGGTCTTCGTGCGAAGGATAAAGGGAAGATAAAGGTAAGTTTTTCAATGTAGTAAATGCTTATTACGTGGAGGTTGAAATGAGAAAATTGTTACTAGCAACGGCGCTTGCTGTCGTTGCTGCTTCTGCTCTGGCAGCCGCCCATTTCATGAGTGCAGAAGCCAGTGTCAACAGCGACGGCGCCCTTGTGGTGTCTTTCGATGAGACTGGCCTCGGTAACGGAAATGTGAACTACACACTGTCTGCAAATGGTGCTGCTGTGTACGCTTGCTTTAACAAGGGCGGGAAGAACCCTTCAGCGACCAACAAGGTGGGCCCATCGGCCCTGGATGTTGCAGAGGGCACATTCAAGGCCAAAAATGGACGCGTCCAAGGCAGTCTTCTGGCTGGCCCTCCGTCATCTGGAACGTTCTCCTGCCCCTCTGGCCAGGACATGGTGTTAGCCTGCGTCAAATACACGAACGTGGTGCTGACAGACACGACCAATCAGGTCAGTCCAGATGAAATCACAGGAACTTTCGCAAGAATTTTCCGTGCCTCTTTGCAGCAATGCTCCACTCTATGACCCAGGTGCCAAACCGGGTGTCACATCGGGTGCCATAAGTGAATGCGGGATATTTTTGTATCCCGCATTTTCAGATTTCAAATTTCCAGATTTCAAATTGCTGCAGGCCACGCGTGTTGAAGATGAATCGCCACATGGCCGCGTTGCTCCTGCTTGCCGCCAAATTTTCTGCCATTTGCTACCAAATAGCTTGTCAGGAAGCAGCAGCCTGACCAAGACTTATTTACCCGGCACTGACCGCTTATCGGCTTCTGGACTTCATCGCGCGCTCCACCTCGCGCTTGCCTTCGCGGTCCTTGATGGTGTCCCGCTTGTCGTGCTCGCCCTTGCCCTTGGCCAGGCCGATCTCGCACTTCACCTTGCCCGCTTTCCAGTGCATGTTCAGCGGTACCAGGGTGAAGCCTTTCTGTTCGACCTTGCCGACCAGACGGCGAATCTCGTCCTTGTGCATCAGCAGCTTTTTGGTCCGCACTGAATCGGGGCGAACATGGGTGGATGCCGTCCCCAGCGGGTTGATCTGGCAGCCGATGATGAAGAGCTCCCCGCCGCGAATCACCACATAGCCATCGGTGAGCTGCACCTTGCCCTCGCGCACAGACTTCACCTCCCAGCCTTCGAGCACCATGCCGGCCTCAAAGCGCTCTTCGATGTGGTAGTTGAAAATAGCTTTCTTGTTGTCGGCAATACGCACTGCGGCCGCTGCTGCCTTGGCGGACGCTTTGGAGTCGGACTTTCCGGAGGATGACGCCGCGGCTGTTTTTTTGGAGGAGGGTGCTTCTTTGGTGGCCATGGCTAAAAAGGTAGGGGCGCCATCGGCTAATACAATTGCGCCCAGCCTTTGATTGTATGAAAACTGTTCACAAGTCCGTTCTGATCTGGTACAGCGCAGCCGAAATGTTTGCATTGGTCACCGACGTCGCCAGCTATCCCCGGTTTTTGCCCTGGTGCGACCAGGCCGCGGTACTTGATGAAACCGAGGACGGCATGACCGCCAAGGTGGGCATTTCCATCGCCGGCCTGTCGCAGAGCTTCACGACGCGCAATACCCACGAAAAAGACCGCAAGGTCAGCCTCAAGCTGGTAGACGGGCCTTTTTCAAAACTGGATGGCCATTGGGACTTTCACCCGCTGGGTAACGGCAGCCAGCGTGCCTGCAAAGTCGATTTCACCTTGCGCTACGACTTTGACAATGCCGCGCTGGCGGCGCTGGTGGGCCCGGTATTCGACAAGATTGCCGGCAGCTTGGTGGACGCTTTTGTCAAACGGGCTGCCGATGTCTACGGTGAGGTCTGAACCATTGCGTGGCGCGACCTGACGTGACGGGCCGAGTGGGCGTCAAGAATGGCATGAAAATCTGGCTTGTTTATTCACCTGGCCCCCGGCAGGTCCGCGAATGGGTTCTTGAGCTTGCGACGGGCACCACCGTAGCGCAGGCGCTGGCGGCCTGCGGCATTTTTGAAGAATTTCCATCGCTGCGGAATGTCCGCCTCGTGCTGGGGATCTGGGGTCGAAAAACCAGCCTGGGCCACACCTTGCGCGACTCAGACCGGCTGGAAATCTACCGCGGTCTGCAGGTAGATCCCAAAGTGGCACGGCGCGAGCGGTTTAAACGGCAGGGGGCCAGGACGGCGGGCCTGTTTGTCAAAACCCGCACTGGCGGTAAAGCAGGTTACTGACGGGGGAAAATGTGATCCCGACAGGAGGATTCTTGCGGGGATGGCATGTGTTTACCGCGCTTGGCCCGCAGGTCCATAAACTTCGCCTTATTTGCAATCGGCAGCAGTGATGTCCTGCAGCCGTTTGGTCTCAGCAGCGCGGGCCTTGTCATCCATGAATTCCCGTTCACCTTTTGCATTGGTGATGGATACCCGGACACCTGAATCGAAGGTAACAAGGCCACGCTTGGCCCGATCGCAGTTTTCAGCCTTGACCTTGGCGAGTTTCTCTTCTTCAGCCTTCTTTTTGGCGGCTTGTTCGTCTTCCGCCTGCTTTCTCCTGGCCTCCAGCTGAGCATCCTTGCCTGACAGCTGGGGTGCGCCGGCCTTGCCTGCTGCCGACGCTGCCGCAGCGGGCGACACGGCCGCCTCGGCCGCGGGGGCAGGGACTGTTGTGGCGGCCATTCGCGTGCTGCTGCCAGGCCGTTTCAAAATATCTTTTTCCTTGATGTCGGCTGGCGGCGAGCGGTCGCTAAAGACTTTGCGGCCGTCCTTGTCGATCCATTGCCATTGGGCCGCCGCCGTGAGCGCAAATGATGCGCCGGCAAGCGCCAAAATCAGGGTTTTTGAAGCAAGTTTGAAGTCCATCCGGTCAGTGTAGCGCTGCCGGGTGCGGTTTCCACATGTTTGCCAAGCATGCTGTATTTTTGCAACTTGGGCAAAAAATGGGCACAAGGGTTAGTACCGAGGGCTTTTGGGACAAGGGTACAATCGTGTTTTTGGAGCTATCCCTATGCGCCTACTCGGCAAAGCGCTCACCTTCGACGACGTATTGTTGGTGCCAGCGTTCTCCCAGGTCCTGCCCAAGGACACTTCACTTTCCACCCAGTTCTCCCGCAACATCCGCCTGAACCTGCCGCTCGTGTCGGCGGCCATGGACACGGTCACCGAAGCCCGGCTAGCCATTGCCATCGCGCAGGAGGGCGGCATCGGCATCGTCCATAAAAACCTGACGCCCCAGCAGCAGGCCGCAGAAGTGGCAAAAGTCAAGCGCTACGAGAGCGGTGTGCTACGTGACCCGGTGGTCATCACCCCAACCCACACCGTACGGCAGGTCATGGCCCTGAGCGAGCAGCTCGGCATTTCCGGCTTCCCCGTGATCGATGGCGGCAGGGTTGTCGGCATTGTGACGGGGCGCGACATGCGCTTCGAATCCCGTATGGATGTGCCGGTCAGCACCATCATGACGCCGCGCGAGCGCCTGATCACCATCTCCGAAACCGCCTCGCTGGCCGATGCCAAGGCGCTTTTGAACAAGCACCGCCTGGAGCGCGTGCTGCTGGTCAATGACAACTTCGAGCTCAAGGGCCTGATTACCGTCAAGGACATCACCAAACAAACCACTTTCCCCAATGCCGCGCGCGATGCGCATGGCCAGTTGCGCGTGGGCGCCGCCGTCGGGGTGGGTGAGGGCACCGAAGAGCGCGTTGAAGCGCTGGTCAAGGCTGGGGTGGACGCCATCGTGGTGGATACCGCCCATGGGCATAGCAAGGGCGTGATCGACCGCGTGCGCTGGGTCAAGCGGAACTACCCCCAGGTTGATGTCATTGGCGGCAATATCGCCACCGGCGCCGCCGCGCTGGCGCTGGCAGAAGCCGGTGCGGATGGCGTCAAGGTGGGTATTGGCCCCGGCAGCATCTGTACCACCCGCATCGTTGCCGGTGTCGGGGTGCCGCAGATCATGGCAATCGACAACGTGGCAATGGCCTTGCGGGGCACCGGCGTTCCCCTGATTGGGGATGGCGGCATCCGCTACAGCGGCGACATCGCCAAAGCCATTGCCGCGGGCGCCAATACCGTCATGATGGGCGGCATGTTCGCAGGTACCGAAGAGGCGCCGGGCGAAGTCATCCTGTACCAGGGGCGCAGCTACAAGAGCTACCGCGGCATGGGCAGCATTGGAGCCATGCAGCAGGGCAGTGCGGACCGCTATTTCCAGGAATCCAGCACAGGCAACCCCAATGCCGACAAGCTGGTGCCCGAGGGCATCGAAGGCCGCGTGCCTTACAAAGGCTCCATGGTCGCCATCGTTTTCCAGATGGCCGGTGGCCTGCGTGCCAGCATGGGCTACTGCGGCTGCGCCACCATTGACGACATGCGCAACAAGGCCGAATTTGTGGAAATCACCTCCGCGGGCATTCGCGAGAGCCATGTCCACGACGTGCAGATCACCAAGGAAGCGCCGAACTATCGGGCCGATTGATGTGACCCCCACGTTCGCTCACTTCGTGTAGCTCTCTGCCCCCCGAGGGGGCTGGCCTTGCTTGGGGCGGCCCGGCGCGGCGGCCGCAGTTGGCTTTCACGTTTCCCCAGGTTTGCCCTTGTCCGTAGCAACTGACTCAATCAAATGCAACACCAGAAAATCCTCATCCTCGATTTCGGCTCCCAGGTCACCCAGCTGATTGCCCGCCGTGTACGCGACGCTCATGTGTTCTGTGAAGTCCACCCTTGCGACGTCAGCGACGAATGGGTCCGTAACTACGCCAAAGACGGCGCGCTCAAAGGCGTGATCCTCTCTGGCAGCCATGCCAGCATCTACGAAGAAACCACCGACAAGGCGCCCCAGTCGGTCTTCGAGCTGGGCATCCCCGTGCTGGGCATTTGCTACGGCATGCAGGCCATGGCGCACCAGCTGGGCGGCAAGGTCGAAGGCGGGCACAAGCGCGAATTCGGCTCGGCTGACGTGCGGGCTCGCGGCCACACGGCGCTGCTCAAGGACATCGCCGACTACACCACGCCCGAAGGCCAGGGCATGCTCGACGTCTGGATGAGCCACGGCGACAAGGTCACCGAAATGCCGTCAGGCTTCAAGCTCATGGCTTCCACCGATTCATGCCCGATCGCCGGCATGGCCGATGAAGACCGCCGTTTCTACGCAGTGCAGTTCCACCCCGAAGTCACGCATACCAAGCAGGGTAATGCCATCCTCAAGCGCTTTGTGCTCGACATCTGCGGCACCCGGCAGGACTGGGTCATGGGCGACTACATCAGCGAAGCCGTCGAGAAGATCCGCCAGCAGGTCGGCGATGAGGAAGTCATCCTCGGCCTGTCGGGCGGCGTCGACTCATCCGTCGCGGCGGCCCTGATTCACCGCGCCATCGGCGACCAGCTGACCTGTGTCTTTGTCGACCACGGCCTGCTGCGGCTGAACGAGGGCGACATGGTCATGGACATGTTTGTCGGCAAGCTGCACGCCAGGGTCATCCGGGTGGATGCCAGCGACCAGTTTCTGGGGCATCTCGCCGGTGTCAGCGAGCCGGAGGCCAAGCGCAAGATCATCGGCCGCGAGTTTGTCGAAGTGTTCAAGGCCGAGGCGGCCAGGCTCAAGGCCGGCGACGGCGGGCACAAAGGTGCCAAATGGCTGGCTCAGGGCACGATTTACCCCGATGTGATCGAGTCCGGCGGCGCCAAGAGCAAAAAAGCCGTCACCATCAAAAGCCACCACAACGTCGGTGGCCTGCCCGAGCAGCTGGGCCTGAAGCTGCTCGAGCCGCTGCGTGAGCTGTTCAAGGACGAAGTGCGTGAGCTGGGCGTGGCCTTGGGCCTGCCGCACGACATGGTGTATCGCCATCCTTTCCCCGGGCCGGGCCTCGGTGTGCGCATTCTGGGCGAAGTCAAAAAAGAGTACGCTGACCTGCTGCGCCGGGCCGATGCCATCTTTATCGAAGAACTGCGCAACTTCAAGGATGCCGAGTCCGGCAAGACCTGGTACGACCTGACCAGCCAGGCCTTTACCGTCTTCTTGCCGGTGAAAAGCGTGGGCGTGATGGGCGACGGCCGCACTTACGACTATGTGGTGGCGCTGCGCGCTGTGCAGACCAGCGACTTCATGACAGCCGACTGGGCGGAACTGCCTTACGCCTTGCTCAAAAAGGTCTCCAGCCGCATCATCAATGAAGTGCGCGGCATCAATCGCGTCACTTACGACGTGAGCAGCAAGCCGCCCGCAACGATCGAGTGGGAATAAAGGGCTGACCCCATGCCCGAGCAATCGTCATTACCGGGGTTCGATGCCGTGCCGCAGCAGCCGACGGACAGGCTGTTCTTTGCCATCTTCCCCGACGCGAACGCCTCCGCGCGCATCGCACAGCTTGCGCAGCAGCTGCGCGGCGAGCATGAATTACATGGCCGGCCGCTCGCGCCGGAGCGTTTCCATGTCACCTTGCATCACCTTGGCGATTACCTGGGTGTGCCGCGTGACGTCGTCGCCATGGCGGACAAAGCGGCAACGGCCGTCACCAGCATGGCGCCGTTCGAGGTCGCGTTCGACCGCACGGCGAGCTTCTCCAGCGCCCCGCGCAACCGGCCCTTCGTGTTGCGCGGGGGCGATGGCCTCGCCGCATTGATGGAATTCCAGCAGGCGCTGGGGATGGCAATGAACAAGGCCGGGCTCGGGCGCTGGGCCAAACCGGGTTACACGCCACACGTGACCTTGCTTTACGATGACCACTGTGTCGCCGAGCAGGCCGTCGAGACGATCAACTGGACCGCGCGCGAGTTCGTCCTCGTGCACAGCCTGCTCGGTAAAACCCGGCATGTGGCCCTCGCACGCTGGCCGTTGCACGGCTGACGGATCACAGGCAAGAGCTCCCCACCGGAGGGATGAGCCAAGGTTCAGGCCTTCTCGGTGTGACAAGCCACGCTGCCATTTTTCGCCTATGCTTTGGGACATGTACTTGTCCCCCCAATTCAAGGGCGACCGCGCGCAGGCCGCGGCGCTGATCAAGGACCATCCCTTCGCCAGCCTGATCAGCGTGGATGACACGGGTCTTCCTTACGTCACCCATTTGCCGCTGCATCTGGAAGAGCGAAACGGCCAGTTGGTGTTGCTGGGCCATGTGGCCAAGCCGAATCAGCATTGGCGTTACCTGCAGGCCCGCCCGCAGGCTGTGGCAACGTTTCTCGGTCCGCACGCATACATGTCGCCCAAGGTCTACCCCGACCTGGCGCGTGTACCGACCTGGAACTACCTCGCCGTGCACTGCACCGTCCAGTCAAGCCTGATTGAAGAGCCCGAGGGCAAAGACCGCCTGCTAAAAAAGCTGATCGGTGACCATGAGCCGCCTTATGCCGAACAGTGGCGCGGCCTGGGTGACGAGTTTGCCCAGAAAATGCTGGCCGGTATTGTGGCGTTCGAGCTGCAGGTGACCGACGTGCAGTGCAAGCTGAAAATCAACCAGCACAGGCCCGAAGCGCATGCCGCGATGAAAGCGATCTATGCCTCTGGCAATGAAAATGAGCGGGCCCTGGCCCGCTGGATGGATCAGCTGGGTATGAACGCCGACACCCTCCAGCCCCTGAAAGATTGAAATGCGTATTGCCCTTGGAATTTTGAGCCTGGTGATCGTGCTGGCTACGGTCGGATTGCTGGCGAAAAAGCAGATGAGCGGCTTGTCGGCCGCCCCCACCAGAGCACAGTCGCCGATGGCTATTGACCCAATGGCGTCCGTGCCGGTGCCACCTCCGGGTGCGACACCCCAGGCGCAGAGCCAGCAGATCCAGCAGCAGGTCCTGCAAACGGTGGAGGGCACCCTGCAGCAGGCCCGCCCCATGCCCGATGACAAGTAAGCAGTTAAAAAACATGACCTGCCCACGCAGGACAGGCTCATGCAGCTATTAAAATCATAGCAATCATGGATGACGCCTTCTTTATGCAACTCGCGCTGGCGCAGGCCCGTGAAGCCGCGGCGGTGGGGGAAGTGCCGGTGGGTGCTGTGGTGGTGCGACATGGCGAGGTCATTGCCACGGGTCGCAACGCGCCGGTTGACGCGAATGACCCGACGGCACATGCCGAGATCATCGCCCTGCGCGCGGCAGCGCAGGCGTTGGGCAACTACCGGCTGGATGAGTGCGAACTGTTTGTCACGCTGGAGCCCTGCGCCATGTGCAGCGGCGCGATGCTGCACGCCCGGCTCCAGCGCGTGGTGTTCGGCGCGACCGACCCCAAAACTGGTGCGGCAGGCTCGGTCATCAACCTGTTTGCAGAATCCCGGCTGAACCATCAAACCGGGTGGCAAGGTGGCGTATTGGCGGGGGAATGCGGCGAGTTGCTGCAGGCGTTTTTTCGCCGGCGCCGGGCCGACAAGCGCGAAGAGTCCCGGTTGAATCATCCACTGCGTGACGATGCGCTGCGCACGCCCGATGCGGCTTTCGATGATTTGCCGGGCTATCCGTGGCCGCCCCGCTATGTCAGCGACCTGCCGGCGCTGGACGGGCTGCGCATGCACTACCTTGACGAAGGCGAGGGCGGCCCGGGGGGCTTGACCTATTTGTGCTTGCACGGCAATCCCGCCTGGAGCTACCTGTACCGGAAAATGATCCCGGTCTTTTTGCAGGCAGGCCATAGGGTGGTCGCGCCTGACCTGATCGGTTTTGGCAAAAGCGACAAACCCAAGAAAGACAGCTTTCACAGCTTTGGCGTCCATCGCCAGATCCTCCTGGAACTGGTGGATCGGCTAGACCTGCAAAACGTCGTGCTCGTCTTACAGGACTGGGGCGGGTTGCTTGGCCTGACATTGCCAATGGTTGCTCCGTTGCGCTACAAGGGCCTGCTGGTCATGAACACCATGCTGGCTACCGGTGATGTGCCGCTGTCACCTGGTTTCAGAGCCTGGCGCGAGATGTGTGCCAAAAACCCGGACTTCGATGTGGCTCGCCTGTTTGCCCGTGGCAACCCGCAGATGAGTCCTGAAGAATGCGCGGCCTACAACACCCCCTTCCCGGATAAAGGCCATCGTGCCGCCTTGCGCGCCTTTCCGCTGATGGTGCCGGAATCCGAAGACGCCGATGGCGCAGCCATCTCCAGGGAGGCGCGCGAGTTTTGGCAGAACCGCTGGACGGGGCAGACCTTCATGGCTGTCGGCGCCCAGGACCCAGTCCTCGGCCTGCCGGTCATGCAGGCGTTGCAAGGCATTATTCGCGGCTGCGACGCACCCATGGTGCTGGAGCAGGCTGGGCATTTCGTGCAGGAGCACGGTGAGCCAATTGCCAGGCATGCGGTCGGCTTCTTCAAACGGTGACCTGAAACCCCGCATGGATGCAGATCAGCAATGGGATACTCCTGCCTGTGAAAAAACATATCTACATTTACTCGCCTTCCAGCGCCGTGCGGGACAAAGCGAGCTTCAAACGCGGCGTGCGGCGCCTGACGGCGCTGGGCCACGAGGTTGAAATTGACGAGGCTGCGCTGGCCAGGCACCAGCGTTTTGCCGGCGATGACGAAACCCGGCTGGCGGCCATCCACCGCGCGGCTGCCAGCGGCGCCGATGTGGCCCTCATTACCCGTGGCGGCTACGGCCTTACGCGCATCCTGCCGGGCATCAACTACAAGGCTGTGGCCAAGGCCATCGACAAGGGCACGCAATTTGTGGGCCTCAGTGACTTCACGGCGTTTCAGTCGGCTGTGCTGGCCAAAACCGGCGCGGTCACCTGGGCGGGGCCGGCGCTGGGCGAAGACTTTGGTACCGAAGTCCCTCCCGACGACATCATGGAAGCCTGTTTTGACGACCTGATCACGGGTCAGGGCGAGGGCACCGGCTGGCAACTCCCGAAATCCGCCATGAATTCAATAGCCGACAACCCGGGTTTGAAGGGGGCTGAAACTCAATTCAGCATCAAGAATGCCGTGCTGTGGGGAGGCAACCTGGCGATTTTGTCGTCATTGGTGGGAACGCCCTATCTGCCCATCGTCAAGGGCGGTATTTTGTTTGTCGAAGATGTTGGCGAACATCCCTACCGGGTGGAGCGCATGTTCACGCAACTGCTGTATGCGGGTGTGCTGGCACAGCAAAAGGCGGTCATTTTTGGGCAGTTCACCAATTACAGGCTGGTGCCGCATGACAAGGGTTTCAAATTACCTTCGGTGGCAGCCTGGCTACAGAGCCAGATCAAGGCGCCGGTGCTGACCGGATTGCCGTTTGGCCACGTGGCGACCAAAGTGCTGCTGCCAGTGGGTTGTAAAACCACGCTGGCTGTTGAGGACAGGGATGCATTTTTGTTGTGGGGCCACCAGCATTAGATTGATGAGGTTGGTGGTCAACCGCCACTGAGGCCATGCTACCCGCGAGAAAACCCCAAAATACCCAAAAATAAACCAGCACAAGGCTGGTTGATGGTGTCAGGTGTCAGGCAGTGAGGGAGCTCGGCCGTGAACTCAGGCCGCGCGGCAACAGGCCTTTGAATTTGTCGTTGATACGATTGATTTTTTCGCGCGCAATGGTTTCTCCGTGGATGGCGGCCAGCACAGCCATCACGTCACCGCGCGCGTACCACAGGCCCTGCGGATCCTGGGCATACCGTATTCGGCGTGTAATTTTGGGATAGTGTTGCTCGCCGAAATCACCCAGCTCATCCAGAATGAACTGGCGAATATCCTCGGTACGGTCTTCCAGCAGAGACGGTGAAACCTCGCCAGAGCCGAGCAAGACCATCAAACTGCTTTTCAAATGGGTTTTTAACCAATCCATGGAGTTCGAAACTTTCTGCCGGGTTATCCGGGTTGTGCCTACGTTCACGTCTGATCACTTGTTCTGGTAGATTAAGAGCGCTACAGCTTTAGCGCAAGTTTTTTCGCGCGAAATGGTTATGCAAAACAACAAATGAATCAAGGAGTTAGTAACCAAATGTCAAGTCGATTCTGGTTTTAAACACTATCTAACTCTTTAGCACTACAGCCGTACCCCGCGCGTAACTAAAAGTTCCCCCGTCCGCTTAATTACATTTCCCCACATTTCCCCTGAATTTCCTCTGCATTTCCCCGCCGTTCAAGACCGACATGACCATGCCCATGATTGCCTATCCAGCCCACTACATCAACGGCCAGTGGGTCACCGCCAGGTCTTCGGAAACCCTGCCGGTGTACGACTCGAGCACCGAAGCCCTGATGGCGACGGTGCCCAGCGGCACCGCCGCCGAAGCTGAAGCTGCCGTGCTGGCGGCACGTGCCGCTTTTGACGGCTGGTCCACGCTGCCGGTGGAAGCCCGCGCGGCTTACCTCGACAAGGTCGCGGCCGGCGTCAAGGCGCGCACGGAAGACCTGGCGCTCGCCATTGCCCGCGAAGTGGGCATGCCGCTGAAAATGGCGCGGGCTGTGCAAGTCGGTGGCCCGGCCTGGCATTGGGGCAACTTTGCCAGAGTCGCGCGCAGCTTTGAGTGGGAGAAGAAAGTCGGCAACTCCCTCGTCGTGCGCGAAGCAGTGGGCGTCGTGGGCTGCATCACGCCGTGGAATTTCCCGCTCAGCCAGATCACGCTCAAGATTGCCCCGGCCATGGCGGCCGGTTGCACCGTGGTGCTCAAACCCAGCGAAATTGCACCTGTCAATGCCATGATCCTGGCCGAGATCATTCACGAAGCCGGCCTGCCGCCCGGTGTTTTTAATCTGGTCAATGGCATGGGGCCGGTCGTGGGTGAGGTGCTGGCCACACATCCTGAAGTCGACATGGTGAGCTTCACCGGCTCGACCCGCGCCGGCAAGCGGGTGAGCGAGCTGGCCAGCCAGACTGTCAAACGCGTGGCGCTGGAGCTGGGTGGCAAGTCGGCGAGCGTCATACTGGACGATGCCAATCTGGAAGCCGCCGTCAAAGGCACGGTGTCAGCCTGCATGCTCAACAGTGGCCAGACCTGCTCGGCTCATACCCGCATGCTCGTGCCGGCCCATCGTTATGATGAAGCGAAGGCACTGGCGCAAGCGGCCATCGCCAGGTTCAATATTGGTCCCAGCCTGGATGGCACCAGCAAATTGGGGCCCTTGGTCAGCGCGGCGCAACGCGACCGCGTGCTCGCGTTTATCCGCACCGGTATCGAAGAAGGTGCCGAGGTGATTGCCGGTGGCGCCGAAGCGCCTGCAATGGACAAGGGCTATTTTGTGCAGCCCACCATTTTGGGCATCAAGGCCACCGACACACTGGCGCGGGAAGAGATATTTGGCCCCGTGCTGGTTGTCATTCCTTATCAAGATGAGGAAGAGGCCGTGGCGATAGCCAACAGCACCATCTACGGCCTCGGGGGCGCCGTCTGGAGTGGTAACGACGAACATGCCATGAAAGTGGCCCGCCGTATTCGCACCGGCCAGGTGGATATCAATGGCGGCCCCTTCAATGGCAGTGCGCCTTTTGGAGGTTACAAGCAGTCGGGCAATGGGCGGGAGAATGGCGTCTATGGGTTTGAGGAGTTTCTGGAATTCAAGGCGCTGCAATTCAAATCTGGTACAAGCTGATGTAACGGCAAGACGGTTGCTTTCAGTTGTGCCTATTTGTAATTTCAAGCTGTGTGCGTATGATTGAGTAACCCAAAACAACTACAAAATACCAAAAATAACTATGGCAGAAGTCACCGTCGTTTTTGCCGATCTCGCAGGAAGCACTGGAGTTTTCGAATCACTGGGTAATGAAAAAGCTACCCGCGCCATTACGCGCCTGACTCACTGGATCGGCAAGGTCTGTAATGCCCACAGTGGGCGCGTCGTGAAATACCTCGGCGATGGCGTGCTCATTGTGTTTCCCGAGAACAATGACGCCATTGAGGCCGTCACAGAACTGCAGCGAGTGCACCGGGAACGCATTCGTAACTGGCCTGAACTGCTCAAAATGCGGCTGCAGGTTGGCATGGCACACGGCGAAATCGTGGAGCAGGACGGCGACTGCTTTGGCGATGCGGTCAATGTGGCCTCCCGGCTCAGTGATTTGTCCGGGCCGGGCCAGATTTTTGCCACCGAGACGGTGATCAGCCAGCTGGCGCCGGGCAGCACCGTGCGGTCCCGTAACCTGGGCGCCATGGAGATCCGGGGACGCAGCCAGGCTTGCACGGTGCATCGGATCGAATGGCAAAACGAATTGCTGTCCGAGTTTTTTACCGTGGCAGACAATCTGGGTCCACCTCATGTTGCCGAGCCGGTGGCGCCCGCGGGTGCCATCGAACTGTCCTGGAGGCAGGCGAATTCAACTTTTAGCTCGACACAGTTGCCAATTTTTATCGGCCGCGATCTTGAGGCGCAATTTGTCGTGCCGGATCCGCGGGTGTCCCGCATGCACGCCAAAATCGAGTGGCGGGCCGGCAAGTTTTATCTTGAGGATTTCAGCAGTTACGGAACCTGGGTACGGTTCACCGACAGCGCGGCTGCCGTGTCCCTGCGCCGGCAGGAATGTGCGTTGCTGGTCGACGGCGAAATTGCGTTGGGTGCGTCTTTCGAGGATGCCACGATTCCTTCTGTCCGTTTCAAATTCTCTGCCGATCAGCCGGGGGCTTAAAGACCATCGGATCTGCGCGCCGGGCCGGGCGTCCGGCGTATCCTCGGGATATCGAATCCAGACCTTGGCCCCCTGGCCGCCAACGAGGCTTGGGACTGCCGGCGACAACACCTTATCCTTCAGCGGGCACCAACCTTGATCTGGTTCAAACTTGTTTTTGCGGCGTTGGCCCGGTTACTGGTGGTGGCGCTTGTACTGCTCCTTGCTGCCGCAGGCTTTTATGTCTACCGGGCTTTTCCTGATCTGGATGGCGAGTTGCAGGTCCCTGGCCTGCGCAGCCGGGTGACCGTGGCGCGAGACCAAGCCGATGTAACGCACATACGGGCCCAGTCGCCGCATGACGTGTGGTTCTCGTTGGGCTATGTACATGCGCAGGAGCGAGGCTGGCAAATGGAGTTCAACCGCCGGCTGATGCATGGCGAGTTGTCAGAAGTGTTTGGCCCGTCAACTGTGGACACCGACAAGCTGATGCGCACACTGGGGATTGTGCGAGCCGCGGCGCGGCAATGGCAAAGCCTGCCGGAAGAGGGGCGGGTGGCGCTGCAGTCCTACAGCGATGGCGTCAATGCTTTTTATGCGAGTTCATCGCAGGCACTCTCACCCGAATTCCACATGCTGGGGGTCCAGCCTGGTGGTGCCTCCGGCAAGGCCTGGTCGCCGGTAGACAGCCTGGGCTGGTCGCTGATGATGGCCCTCGACCTGGGTGGCAACTGGGGAACCGAATTTGCACGTCTGGCTGCCGCCAGGGTGTTGGACACCCGCCAGCTGTGGGAGTTGTTCCCACCTTATCCCGGCGAGAAACCGGCCTCCCGGGTCGACCTCTCCAGGCTGTACGCCGGGTTGGGGGTGTACCGGACGGGCTCGGCGGATGCTCCTAAAATAATAGCTCCAGCTGTTCGTACGTCGGAAGTTGGTACTTTTTTTGATACTGGACTCGCCGCAAAAAAGATATTCGCCCTGTCGCCAGGCATCGGTGACTGGATGGAGTCGCTGGGCCAGGTCGATGGCAAGGGGTCCAACAACTGGGTGGTGGCAGGCAAGCACAGCAGCAGCGGCAAGCCGCTGCTCGCCAATGATCCCCATTTGGGATTGTCGGCGCCGGCCACCTGGTACTTCGCGCGGCTGCAGGCACCGGACAGCCAGGCCACCGCCGGTATGGACGTCGTGGGTGCGACCTTGCCAGGCTTGCCGTTCGTGGTGCTGGGCCGCACCGGCGAGGTGGCCTGGGGCTTTACCAACACCGCGCCAGACGTACAGGATTTGTACCTCGAGCAGCTCAACCCTGCCAATCCCCGGCAATACAGGGTGCCGGGGACGGGCGATACCGGCAGTGGGACGCGCTGGGAGGACTTCACCGTCCATGAGGAAACCATCCTGGTCAAAGGAGAACCGGATCTGCGCTTGAGGGTGCGAGAAAGCCGTCACGGTCCCGTGCTCAGCGATGTTCAAAAGTCGCATGCCGATCTTGTGGACACCCGAAAATACGTGATTGCACTGCGCTGGAGCGCCCTCGACGCAGACAATCAGACCGTACTCGCGGGACTGCGGGCAAATCGGGCGCAGTCGGTTGATGATCTGATTGCGGCGTATTCGGCCTATCACTCCCCCATGCAAAACGTTGTGGCGGCCGATATGGCAGGCCGTACGGCCTTCAAGGCTGTCGGCAAGATACCGCTGCGCAAGCCCGACAACGACATTCTGGGAATAGCGCCTTCACCAGGATGGGACGCCCGTTACGACTGGGCCGGCTGGGTGCCTTACGCGCAAACACCTCAAACAAACCATGCCGCCATTGCCGCCAAAGGCTGGTGGTCTACGGCCAACCAGCGCATCACCCCGCCAGGCTACCCCATCTTCATGGGGCAGGATTGGACCGTTCCCTACCGCTATGACCGCATTGAGCAGTTGCTGGCCGCCAAGCCAACACACGACGTGGATTCGATGCAGAAAATACAGGGCGACCAAATGTCGGCAGCCACGGTTCGGCTACTGCCCTTCATACAAAAAGCACTGTCGCAATCTTCCGCGCACCCATTGGCCGGTGCCGCCCGGCGCGTCATGGAAGGCTTTGACGGCATCATGCAGGCTGACAGGGCGGCGCCGCTCATTTTTGCGGCGTGGGCGGACGAACTCACGCGGGGCGTCATTGGCGCAAGACTCGGCGAGAGGACATTCGCAGCGCTCTATGGCAAACGCCATTTCAGAAGCACCCTCGAGAACATTCTGGAAAGCAATGACGCCAGCTGGTGCGGCAGCGCAGGATGCACGGCGCAATCCGCCGCCGCGCTGGACCGGGCCCTCACGCGCCTGCAGGCCGCCTATGGTGACGACGTCAGCCAGTGGGCGTGGGGCAGGGCGCACTACGCGCTGTCGGCGCACAAGCCCTTTGGCAATGTTCCATGGCTGGCGCCGTTTTTCGATGTCCGGGCTCCCACGGGTGGCGATACCTTCACGGTCAATGTGGGCCAGTACTGGCCCAACGGAGACAAAACGCCTTTTGCCAACCGGCAGGCCGCGTCGCTGCGGACCGTGTACGACCTGGCAGATCTGGAAAATTCCCGATTTATCTACCAGACCGGCCAGAGCGGGCTGGTGTTTTCAAGCCGTTATCGCGACATGCGTGACAGCTGGGCGCAGGTAGAGTACCGGCCTTTGCAAATGAACCCGGCGGGATTTGCACACCAGTTGACGTTGTCCCCCTGATCCCCGAGGCTCGAGGCTCGCTGTGCGGAGGACACCATATCGAGTCCCCATTACCGGGTGTCAAGCGTCAAGCCGGAATGGCGTCGACGTTGAGGCGATCCCAATGGCGGTGCAATGCGATGGCGGCCATGAAGTCTTGCGACACCTGTCCATCCAGCACCTTGCGCCCATCGGCAATCAGAACACCGGCCGTGGGCACTGTTATCAACTCGAGATTTTTCCCGTGGCCGAAACCCAGCGTGCCGAGCAACTGCACCCCATCGTTCACCGCGCAAATGGTTTTGCAGTGTTTGTAAGCCTCCAGCACAAAGTGAACCGCCTCGCCAAGCCCGCTCAATGCTGCGGCGCTGGACGCACCACCGGGGATCAGAACGGCATCAAACATGACGGACGGCATATTCGCAAAGGTATGGTCGACCGCTAGCTGACGGCCGCTGGCGGTGCTTACCGTGCCCAAGTGCGGTGCAACCAGTTTGCACAAGGCGCCTGCTTCCGTCAAATCGTGCTGGATGCGCCTGACGGTGGCGGCCT
Source organism: Polaromonas sp. P4_F4 (assembly GCF_056401355.1). Classification (NCBI taxonomy): domain Bacteria; kingdom Pseudomonadati; phylum Pseudomonadota; class Betaproteobacteria; order Burkholderiales; family Comamonadaceae; genus Polaromonas; species Polaromonas sp. P4_F4. The sequence continues at coordinate 46,833 of NZ_JBFUJO010000024.1, forward strand.
CGACGCCATCCGCCACCAAAATGGCCACCTTGCGGGTCTTCACCCCGCCGCCAGGCCTTCCGGCCATGCGCAAGGCGGGATCTTCATCGACCTTGTTGGTGATTCGATAATCCCGAAAGCCTAGCCGGCCCGCCGCGGCTTTGGGGTCCGGGGCGGCGATGCCCAATGGCGCGGCAATCCGGCTGGCAAGTTTCAGGTCCACATGCGCCAGGTTGTCCACGATGCGCTGCCGGATTTCAGGCACGTCCACTTTGGACAGCTCAAACCTGAACGCTGCGACGATATGGTCTTTCTCGGCAACGCTCTGGCTGTTCCAAAACAGGGTGGCCTGCGAGAAATGATCGTCAAACGAGGGGCTGCGCTGGCGGATTTTAGGTGACCCCAGCTGTTCGGGGTAGGACTGGAAACCTTGCGCAGCGCCATCCACCCGGTATTCCGCGCCACTGCCCAGTGTATTGGGCTCGTAAGCCACGCGTCCCTTGCTGATGGTCTGGCGGTGCATTCCATCCCGCTGGAAGTTATGCATCGGGCACACGCTCCGGTTGATGGGAATTTCATGGAAGTTGGCACCACCCAATCTGGACAGCTGGGTATCGGTGTACGAGAAGAGCCGTCCCTGCAAAAGGGGGTCGTTTGAAAAATCAATACCCGGTACAAGGTGGCCCGGGTGAAATGCTACTTGCTCGGTTTCCGCGAAAAAATTATCCGGATTGCGGTTGAGCACCAGCTTGCCGATGATCTGGACGGGAACCTGCTCCTCCGGAATAAGTTTGGTGGCGTCCAGGATGTCAAAGCCAAGCTCGGTCTCCTGGCCTTCGTTCACGATCTGAACACCCAACTCCCACTCGGGAAAATGACCGCTCTCAATGGCCTCCCACAAGTCGCGACGGTGAAAGTCAGGGTCCTTGCCGGCAATCTTTTGCGCCTCATCCCACACCAGGCCGTGCACCCCGAGTTTGGGTTTCCAGTGAAACTTCACAAAGTGAGAATCTCCCTGGGCATTGATAAAGCGGAAGGCGTGGATGCCAAACCCTTCCATCATCCGAAAGCTGCGCGGCAATGCGCGATCTGACATCGTCCACATCAACATGTGGGTGGACTCTGGCATCAGGGATGCGAAATCCCAGAACGTGTCGTGGGCACTCGCCGCTTGCGGCATCTCATGGTGTGGTTCGGGCTTGACGGCGTGGATAAGGTCAGGAAATTTGATCGCGTCCTGGATAAAGAAAACCGGAATGTTATTGCCCACCAGGTCGTAGTTACCTTCGGTGGTGTAGAACTTGACCGCGAATCCGCGGACATCACGCACCGTGTCTGCCGATCCTCTGGATCCTGCCACTGTCGAAAATCTCACAAACACAGGTGTTTCAATGGCAGGGTCCTGCAAGAAGGCCGCGCGGGTGTACTGCACCATCGACTTGTAAGGCTTGAAATAGCCGTGCGCACCCGCCCCCCGGGCGTGGACGACGCGCTCGGGAATACGTTCGTGGTCAAAATGCGTGATTTTTTCGCGGAGGATGAAGTCCTCCAGCAAGGTCGGGCCGCGAACACCACTCCTGAGGGAGTTGTGGTTGTCCGGAATCTGTAGCCCCTGGTTGGTCGTCAAAACACTGGCTGTGCCGGGAGTAAAAGCATCAAGCTGGGTTTGCTTGTCTCGGGCGCCCTCCGCGGGCCGGATGGGGCCAGCGGCTTTGCGCTTGGGTGGCGGCATGTAAATTCCTTATTTTTAGGGCTTGAGAATTAAAACGAGGAAAAAAAGAAGACCCGCCTCAGCGGCCTGGAAAACCGCCTTGTGCGGCCAAGGCAGAAACAACGCTGTTGGGGAATTTATGAATCGAGCAGCCCTTCTAGCATCTTCACGCTCGCCAAAAGTGCCAGCGTTGCAACCGTGCCGGCCAGACACCAGCCTATGAACTCCTGGGTGCCCTCGGCCAAATCGTCGGGCAAAAGCAGCGACATCAGGAACAGTCCTGCTGCCCAGACAAGCACCGTCAGAAAGATATGTAGAAAATCTGTCTGTTTAGGGTTGGCGTGAATTCTCCACACCGTCAGCATTCCCGCCGCCAGGCTGTTCAAAAGTCCCGCTCCAGATTTCATGGCAATTCCTGTTGAGGTCAACATAAGGGGGCAACACAAGGCCCTACAGAACACCATACAAGCCTGCAGCGCACATGTTGGTAGCCGGACATCCGTGTTGTGTGTAAGGCCTGTCTTTTTCTGGCGTAAGACGTCGCTTACTGGACAAGGCCATCGCAACCATCCCGGTTGGGTTTGGAAAAAGGAGTTCGGGCCTTGCATCGAGCAAGTCCACGCAGGGCCGCGAGGCCGGCCTTTTGCCTTTTACCTCTCGCCTGTCGCTTATCGACTTTCGAACGGCAATGGCGCTTTCTCCTACACGCACTCGCTGGCAACTCCGGCAGTTGAGTGGCCGGTCGTCACTTAGATTGGCGGGGTTACTTTGGTTAATTCCCGCCGGGCGCCCGCGCTTAGTCCTAAAAATGAAGATGAAAACCTACCTGGTCGAAGACAACCCGACCATTCGAGAAAACCTGATCAGCACGCTGGAAGAGCTCGCGCCGGTTGAAACCGTGGGTACGGCAGATACTGAAGAGGAGGGCACCGCCTGGCTCACGGGTCACGATGCCCAATGGGACCTTGCCATCGTTGACGTGTTTCTCAAAAGTGGCAGTGGACTGGGGGTGCTTGAAGCTTGCCGCACCCGGGGCACGCTGCAAAAAATGGTGGTCTTCAGCAACTACACAAGCCGTGAAATGCGCCTGCGGTGTATCCAGCTGGGCGTGGATGCTGTCTTTGACAAGTCAACAGAAATCGACGCCTTGCTGGATTACTGCGTGGCCCAAAGCGAAAACCTCGACGTGGCCGCGAGCAGGGGCAACCAGGGCTATCAGCGTTCCTCCAGATTCCAAAAGGCGTGAAACCCTTCGAATTCTATTTTTCAATGCCTTTTCCCACTTACTCCACTGACTCCACCAACTCCGCCAACCCAGGCGGCTCTGCCTTTTCGGCTACGGCAGACGCTCCCAGGCAACTCAAAGATGAGGTGCTCCAGTCGGCAGAAGAGGCTGTCCTTGTCGAAGCTGGCGCGGTGGAACCGGAAGACTTTTCCGCCTCGCGAACTGTCCCTGAAACCGTTGGTGACCGCTATCATCAAAACCTCCCGTCCCACTACGAGGATACAGTGAGGCGGTACGTGGCGGCTCAACCGTATCAGTCGGCCTTGCTGGCCGCGGTGGCCGGTGCCTTGGTTGCGCTGGCACTGCATACAGGTTGGCGCCACGGCCGCAGGGCGGTGAAGTGGGGCCCTCGCACACGCTGATACCGGGTTCTACCCATTTCCCTGGGGACTCCATGAGTGCCGCCACCGCTGCCACCGTCCCGCAGCCAGGCCCCGGAATTTATGTACCCAATGAAATTCCGCCGCTGATCGTGCCGCCGGGTGGCCCGAGACCCCCATGTCTATGTCGATCAGCTTGAAGAAGAACTCTTCTGACGCTGGTATTCGGCCTTTTTCATGGTCAGGTAACTATCCCGATCCACTTCATGCAACTGCGGGCGATACTCTTCAGTGGCATCAAACCAGTACTGCAGGCGCTTGTCGAGTTGCTGTGCCGTGGGGTGGCCCAGCGAGGCGAGAAAAGCCTCGATGGCCAGGTAGTAGCGCATGGTGTTTCGCTCAACAGTGCCTCGCATGCCCCCCACGTATCGGGATTTTTGGCCCTCATTAATTTGAGTAAAGCCGATCTTTCCGCTTCCCACCGTTGCCAGATAACCCTGCATGGCCAGCCGGCCAGCCACGCCATACCCATAGGAGTAGCGCAAATGCATGAAGGTTTTGCCCTCTCCAAGAGGGACAGCCTGAAGCTCGATACGGTAATTGCTTGTGCCTAGAGGCCCTTCGGGAGCGTTGAGGTGTGCGACGATGTAGTTGGGTGAGGCAGCCACCAACTGGTAGGTAAATTCAAGTGCAAAAGCATCATGGAGTTCCTGTGCGGTTTTTTTTCCGATCCTCATCTTCAGCGTGCTTGGGCTGGTGTCTGCACCTGCGCGGCAGTACTTGGTATTGATGTGCAGGATCAGCACTTCACACCAGTGACTGGGGCTTTTGAAGGTGGCGCTGAATGTGGCAAAAGGCGATTCCAGCACGGCGTAGGCATCGCCGCTGACCATGTTGGTGGTCTCGGAGGACTGCAGAAACAGCGGCCTGCCGTAGGGGTTACTAGCCAATTGCCCAGCCAGTGCCGCGTGCTTGTTAAGTAGCGTAGCAGCTCGCGATTCGGCAGGCATCTCTGATGTGCCTGGCGCCAAGGCGTTGTCGCTGGCACCAAGCGCCGGATCAGCCGCAGCCAAAACCGCCAACAACAAAGACCATGCAGCGGGCAGTGCGAGTTTCAAGAGAAAGGTTTTAATCTTTTCCATTTGCCTAGTTTGCACGCAAACAAATGAGATTCTGGCAAGAGACTATATCGTCCTACAGGTGTCAATGGGAACCTCCTATGCCAGCTCAGCTATGGCGTCGGCCTTCCCATGGTGAACAAAATTGTCTTCAACGGCACGCAACCCCGCCCGCTGTACCTGGCGCGCGACATGGAAGCCGCGCTGGCAGCTAGAGCCAGGCGGTGCAGGCCATCATTTCATGCGCCAAGCTAAGCGGATGAGCGGCAGTGAGGGGGAGGGCTTGGCCACAGTGCCGTCAAACGGGTGGGCCGAGGCGCCAACCGACTTGAGTATGCGTTGCACATAGGCCCGGGTTTCCAGATACGGCGGAACACCCCGGTAACGCTCGACCGTGCGTTCGCCCGAATTGTAGGCGGCGGCCACCAGCGCCACATCGCCCTCAAAATAGGCCAGCAACCAGCGCAAATAGGTCAGGCCACCCCGAATATTCTGGACTGGGTCGTGGGGATCCTTCACATTGAAGCGTACGCTGGTCTGCGGGATAAGTTGCATCAGTCCTTGGGCCTTTTTGGGTGACACCGCCAGACTGTTGAAGTTAGATTCTGCGGCAATGATTGCCAGCGCCAGCTGCGGCTCTACCTGATACTGAGGCGCCATTTTCATCACCAGATCGAAAATTTTCCGTGGGGCAATCGCCCGATAGTCCACGCTCGTCCCCACCGCCCCGGGCGAAGAGGGTGGCGGTGCAGGATCGCGCATACAGTCGGGTACTTCGGCGGAGGGAACGCCCACCACTTTCAACATGCGCTGGGCGGCTTCGAGCCCCTGCTCCGCGGCCGCATGAAAAAAGAAAGCAGCCAGCGGGTCGCTGCGTTCCACCCCGCGCCCGTTGGCGTGCATCCATCCCAGGTTGTATTGCGCCTCCGCGTCGCCCAAGCGTGCGGCCTTGCAGTAAAGGCTTGCAGCCAGAACAGGGTTGCGCGGCACGCCTTCGCCATGCTCGTAGGCGATGGCCTCCAGGCGCAGCTTGGAAACCAGGCTGCTGTCAGCGGACGTCTCGGGCGAGACGTCTTGCCCCTGCACCGCCCCCGCAACACAGAATGTCGCCATCGGCAGCAGGGGTAAAAAGCGCAAGCGCATAAATGCCAGCAATAAATGCCAGTATCTTCGCTTTTCGCATGTCTGTCACGCTACTGCTGCAGCTTTATCCGACGTGGTGGGATTGAGCCTGGCCTGTCATTGCAGCCAACGCTTATTGCCGCATGTCAGGGCGCTTGCGAAGGCCTCATCAGCAAGAAAAGGTGTCCCGAACAGAATTAGTCTTCATTTGACAAATAGCCTCTTGGGTTGCTGCGCAGCCAGCGCCAAGTGTCCGCGCACATGGCATCCAAATCCATTTCGGCGCGCCATCCCAGCAATTCAAATGCCCGGGCGGGATCCGCATAGCAAGAAGCAATGTCACCGGGCCGCCGCTCGGCGATCTGGTACGCCACACGCTTGCCGCTGGCCTTCTCGAAAGCGCGCACCATTTCCAGCACACTGTAGCCGGTCCCGGTGCCTAAATTAACCGTCAGACAACCGGGGAGGCCCTGCAGGCGTTCCAGCGCTTTGAGATGACCCAGCGCCAGATCGACCACATGGATGTAGTCACGTACGCCGGTACCATCCGGCGTAGGGTAGTCGTTACCCCATACGTTCAAAAAATCACGGCGTCCAGCCGCGACCTGGGCAATAGAGGGCATGAGGTTGTTGGGGATGCCTTGCGGGTCTTCTCCAATCAAGCCGCTGGCGTGTGCGCCTGCCGGGTTGAAGTAGCGCAGGATGCCAATCCGCCATGCAGGATCACTTCGATAGACATCCCACAACATCTCCTCAATGACAAGCTTGCTTCGTCCGTAGGGATTGGTGGCGGAAAGCGGGTGATCTTCAGTCAACGGCAGCCGCTGTGGGTCGCCGTAGACTGTGGCTGAAGAACTGAACACAAGCGTGTTGACACCGCATTCGCGCATCGCCTCAAGCAGGCGAACGGTGCCAACAACATTGTTGTCGTAATAAATCAGTGGCTTGTCCACCGACTCACCTACCGCCTTGAGTCCCGCAAAATGGATGACGGCAGAGGCCTTGCTTTCCCTGAGGGCTGCTACCAGCGCAGGGCGATCGCGTACGTCACCCTGGATCATCTCCGGCTTTTTACCGGTGATGCGTTTCATCCGCACCGCTGCCTCGGGGTGGCTGTTGCAAAAATTGTCAAAAATAGTGACATCAAAGCCCGCGTTGAGCAGTTCAACGCAGGTGTGGCTACCAATATAGCCGGCTCCACCAGTGACAAGAATCATGGTCTGTTGCCTGGGTTGTGATGTTGCTACAAGTTTAAGGCGATACGGAGAACAAGAGCTGAAGTGGATGGCCGAAAAAGGGGCTGGTTCAAAAAATGCTATTTTGTGGTCGGACACACGAAACGGATTGCTGCAACGCCATTTCACTGTCAGCGCTCCCACCCAAGACTAGACATCTGATGCAGACGGGCCATATCCCCTACATCGCCACCTCCGAGGGATGGCTGTACTTGGCAGGCGTCATTAACCCGTTCAACTGGCAGTTCGTGGGCCGGAGCATGCACGCCCACATATGAAGCAGCTTGATAACCGATGCCCTGCGTAAGGCGTGTTCCAGGCGTTGTCCGGATTTCGGTCTCATAAGTTCTTTTTTATGGATTCACGCCCAAGTTAAGATCAAGTCAAATCAACGTCGTGTCGAACCTCGGACCATGAAAATACTATTGACCGGAGCGGCGGGCTTCATTGGCATGAGCACAGCGTTGCGCCTTCTGGCGCGCGGGGACGAAGTGGTGGGGTTGGACAACCTCAACGACTACTACGACGTCACCCTGAAAGAAAGCCGTCTCAATCAGCTGACACCACACGCAGGTTTTCGCTTTGTCAAAATGGATGTGGCTGATCGGCACGGCATGGCTTTGCTTTTCGCAGCTGAAAAATTTGATCGTGTCATCCACCTTGCCGCCCAAGCGGGTGTTCGCTATTCCCTGCAAAACCCGCATGCCTATGTCGATAGCAATATCGTGGGTTTTGTGAATATCCTTGAAGGTTGCCGCCACGCCAAAGTGCAGCACCTGGTATACGCGTCAAGCTCCAGCGTGTATGGCGGCAACACCAAAATGCCGTTTTCCGAGCATGACACCGTGGACCACCCAGTCAGCCTGTACGCCGCCACCAAGAAAACCAACGAACTGATGGCCCATACCTATAGCCATCTCTATGGTCTGCCAACCACCGGCTTGCGCTTCTTCACGGTGTACGGTCCCTGGGGTCGGCCCGACATGGCGCTATTCCTGTTCACTAAAGCTATCCTGGAAGGACGTGCTATCGATGTGTTCAATCACGGCGATATGAAACGCGACTTCACCTATGTGGACGATATCGTCGAAGGCGTCATCCGGGTGCTTGACCGCGCGGCCGTCTCCAACCCGGCCTATGACTCAGTTCTGGCTGACCCGGCCACCAGCAACGTACCTTACCGCGTGTTCAACATCGGCAACAACAATCCGGTTGCCCTGCTTGACTTCATTGGCTGCATTGAAGAGGCCTTGGGCAAGAAGGCAGAAAAGCGCCTGTTGCCCTTGCAGGATGGTGATGTGCCTGTTACCTATGCCAATACTGACGCGCTGCAGGAATGGGTGGGTTTTGTACCTGGTACCACGGTCCAGCAGGGTGTTGGCCGATTCGTGGCCTGGTTCCGCGGTTACTACAAAATCTGAGCCTGCGCCTTGATGAGGCCCCGCGCGCCGGCCTCGCATAGATCCAGCACCCGCTCGAAGCCGGCCAGGTTGCCGTAATAGGGGTCGGGCACCTCGTCCACACCAGCCGAGGGAGCAAACTCCAGCAGCAGGTGCAGTTTGCCGAGATGCTGTGGCGGGCAAAGGCGCTGCAGCGCTGCCAGATTGGGCCGATCCATGGCCAAAATCAAGTCAAAGTGCTCGAAGTCCTGATCATTCACGCAGCGCGCTCGCGTATTTCCGGGCTCGTAATCCCGGCTTAAAAGGACGAATCTGGCCCGGGCGTCCGTTAGCTCGCCGGCATGTTGCGCAAGTAATCCCGCCGAGTCGAACTCAAGCTCTTGCGATCGCCCTGCGTCGTGTGTCACCTGCCTCGCCACGGCCTGCGCCATGGGAGAACGGCAGATATTGGCCATGCAGACCATCAAAATCTTCATCATGGTGAAGATTCTAGGTAGTTGCCAGCCTTGCTCGCCAGCTTTGCTCGCCAGGGTTGGCCGATTTCTTCAAATGACATGAGCCTGTTTTTTCCAATCACATTCTTGCAGCTCATTGCAGGTACTCCATGGAACTTCCTCAAGAACCGGGCCGATAGCCTGTTGCAGAATCGGATAAATGATTTGTTCTCCACAGCCTGGAATGCCGTAATATTTAACTCGGCGGCACTGGAGATTCGCGTGAACCAGGCCTGTAGACAGGCAGCAGCCGTCAGGTGCATGAATAGGGGCGAGAGGTGCTGGAAATTTCAGCGGAACAAACGGGAAATCACCGACCTGTGGCTATTCTCACGCAGGTCGAAAAAACCTATCACATGGATTCAGTACGCGTCCCGGTGATCAACGGGGTCGATATTGTGGTGCGCCGTGCATGTTTCACTGTGCTGATGGGCCCATCCGGCAGCGGCAAGACGACCCTGCTCAACATGATCGGATGTATTGACAAGCCTGACAAAGGCGAAGTCATCGTGGCCGACTGCAAGGTAGGCAATTTGACAGACGACGCGCTGTCGGACTTCCGTGCCAAAAACATCGGGTTCATTTTTCAGAACTTCAACCTGCTGCCGGTCCTGAGTGCATACGAAAATATCGAATACCCTTTGTTGCTGGCGGGCGCCTCGGCAAAAAAACGGAGTGAACGGGTCCTTAAATTGCTGGATGCAGTGGGCTTGGGCGACAAGGCAAAGAATTTTCCAGGTCAATTGTCTGGCGGGCAACGCCAGCGGGTTGCAATAGCCCGTGCCTTGGCCCGAAAGCCAAAGTTGGTTATCGCCGACGAACCGACGGCCAATCTGGACAGCCAGACCGGGGCTGCCATTTTGGCCTTGATGCGCAGGATGGTCGAGCGTTATGAAGTTTCTTTTATTTTCTCGTCTCATGACCCCCATGTGATCAATGCCGCAGACGACACGATTTTCCTGACCGACGGAACGATTCGCGGGGTTCGTCGCAAAGGCGCGGATGACGTGCCATGATGACCTTGACCCTGGCGGTGCGAAATCTTTTGCGTAACCGTCGCCGCTCGTTGGCCACCTTGCTGGCTATGGCGATTGGCGCCACCTCGATACTCTTGTTCGGCGGCTTCAGCACCAATGTCAATTACGAGTTGCACACGAGACACGTGCAAAAGGGTGGACATCTGCAGATTCAGCATCGGGATTTTTATCTTTACGGTAGCGGAAACCCGACAGCCTATGGCATTGCCGACTACACCAGCATCCTGGCGGCCATTCAAAGCGATGAAGCATTGCAAAAAATGGTGCTGGTAGCGACACCGACCTTGCAGTTCAGCGGTATTGCCGGGAATTACCCGGCAGGTGTGTCCCGGACCATCATGGGGACCGGGTTCGTCGCAGAAGACATCAACCGTATGCGGCACTGGAACGACTTTGATCTGCGCACCAAGGCTCCGCTGTCCGCGCTGGAGGGGGCGGCCGCAGATGCTGCCGTCGTCGGTACCGGCGTGGCCAGGGTACTGCAGTTATGCGACGCATTGAAAATTGAGCGGTGTCCCAAGCCCGAAAAGGAGCGGAAGGCCGACAGCCTGGCGCTTCCCGATGACATCGCTCAACTCAGCCTGCAGGAAACACCTGCTGCGACCAGCGCCACCAGGGCCAATCCACGCAGGATCGAAGTGCTGGTCGTCAACGCTCGAGGCGCACCGAATGTCACCTCCCTGGAGGTAATTCGTGCAGAAGACCAGGGCATCAAGGAGCTTGATGAAGTCTCCCTCATGATGCGTCTTGCGCAGCTACAACAGTTGATCTATGGGCAAACACCGCCCAAAGCAACTTCGATCATGCTCCAGCTGCGGCACTCCGACCAGATTCCTGCGGCAAAGGCGCGTCTGGCGCCTATCCTGGCCAGTTTTTCCACCAAGCAACCGCTGGCCATGCTGGACTTCCGGGCGCTGAATCCTTTTTATGTCCAGACCATGCTGATGTTCGACACCATATTTGGTTTTGTTTTTGTGCTGATTGGGGGTATCGTCCTGTTCACTGTCAGCAACACCATGAATACCACGGTTGTCGAACGCACCGTCGAGATTGGTACCCTGCGTGCGATGGGCTTGAGACGTTCCGGTATTCTCAGGCTGTTCGTGACCGAAGGCGCACTGCTTGGCTTATTCGGCGCAGTGATCGGCGTTGTGCTGGCGCTCGTGTTGTCTCTTGTCATCAACCAGATTGGCATGCCCTGGCTGCCTCCCGGCAACGTTGAGTTGGTGCCCTTCACTGTCAATGTCTGGGGTGAAACCGGCATGATCCTTGGCACAACCTTCGGCCTCATCTGCATTGCGATCCTCTCTGCCTGGTGGCCTGCACACCGGGCTGCGCGACTGGACGTGGTCGAGGCCTTGCGTCACGTTTGATGGAGAAAGGCTTAACGAAAGGCTTGACGAATATGAAACGAATAGCCCTGTTTTCATTCCTCTTCGGCTATGGCCTGGCGTGGTCCGCGCCTGGCGCAGAAGAGATCCTCGCTGCCAGCGATGCCATCCGCAATCCAGGGCAGCCGTTCAGTGTGACTGTGACGCTGACTGAATTTCAGGCTGGCAAGCAGGTCGACACCAGTACACTTATCAGCTACTCCCGCACGCCAAAGCAGGGGGGCCAATTCGCCAGCTTGACCCGTTTTGTCCTGCCCGCGCGGGATGCGGGAAAACTGATGCTCAAGAATGGCAACGACATGTGGTTTTACGACCCGACCAGCAAGGCGAGCGTTCGCCTGTCGCCGCAGCAGCGCTTGCTTGGGCAGGCATCCAATGGTGATGTGGCTACCGTGAATTTGGCGACGGACTACAGGGCGCAGCTGGCTGGCGATGAGGAGATCCTCGATGGCGAACGCCGCACACGCAAGGCCCACAAACTCGCGCTTAGTGCATCGTCGCCGAATGTCACCTATGCAAGCATCGAGCTGTGGGTAGATGTTGAAAACAACCGGCCCCTCAAGGCGCGTTTTTTTGCCGAATCGTCGCGCTTGCTCAAAACGGCCTACTATCGCCGGTTTCAGCCCCAGCTCGGCGCAGAGCGCCCGACCGAGACCGTGATCATTGACGGCCTCGATCCCCAGTTGGTCACGCTCATGCGCTTTTCAGACTACAAGGCACGCGCCATCCCTGATACATGGATGCAGCGAGACTTCCTGCCTCGTTTTCAGCCGGAGTAACCTCATGCGCTTTTTTACCCGTTCCGTTCCCGCTCTCTTTGTCGCGGTTGTGTTGATCCAGGCGCCGGCCCTGGCAGCGGACGCGGAGGCAGACGCCCTGAGTCTGCAAAGCGACACCAGCCCCCCGGCTGAAGCTGCTCGGGACACCAAGTTTTTCGTCGAGGGCGCGATAGGCAACGCCAGCCAGCGTTACTTGCCCGACAGTCGCAACATCGGTCGCGCCTCACTTGATTTCTCGCATTCGGCCCGGCTTGGCCCGGGACTGCGCGCCGTCATTTCGGACCGCCTTGATCACATTTATCCCAGGGACGCGGGCGCTGACTCGACGGTGAACAGCCTGCGCGAGGCCTATTTGAGCTGGCAGCCCGAAGGAGAAAACACGGTCCTGGAACTTGGACGTATCAACCTGCGTTATGGGCCGGGTTATGGCTACAATCCCACCGATTTTTTTCGTGACGGCAGCTTGCGCGTCCTGACAAGCGCCGATCCCCTTGCGCTTCGGCAGAATCGTCTTGGCAGCGTCATGCTGCGTGCGCAACGGCTTTGGAGCGACGGCTCATTGTCGTATGCGTATTCGCCGAAATTGGCCGATCGCCCGAATCCGGATGGCTGGAGCCTTGACCTCGGATCAACCAACAATCGGGACCGCTCCCTGATTGCGCTCGGCACCCAATTTTCGCAGCGCGTCAGCAGCCAGGTGCTGCTGTACAAGGAGAGCGGCCTGTCGCCCGCGCTGGGCGCCAATTTGACGGCGTTGATGTCGGACGCGGCGGTAGCTCATCTCGAGTGGTCACGAAGCCGTGAGCCCGATTTGCTGAGCCGAGCCCTGGCTTTGCCGGCAAATAAAGCCACGCGCAATCGCTTTGTCGGTGGCGTCACGTATACCACCCCTGGCAAGTTGTCCGTCACGGCCGAATACCAATACAACGGCTTCGCGATGGGGCAGCCGGCTTGGGCCGCCCTTGGCACTGCGCCCGCTACCCAGGTGGCGTACCTGCGGGAAGCCCTGCGGCTTCTGGAACTGGCGCCCCGCCGGGCCTACCTGATCTACGCCACACAAAAAAGCCTCTGGCTCAAGGATCTGGATCTGACCGCTTATCTTCGGTTTAATCCCGGCGACCACAGCCGGCTCGCCTGGCTTGAGTTGCGCCACCACTGGCCAAGCTTCGACCTGAGCTTTCAGCTTCAGCAGAACATGGGTCGTGCCAGCAGCGAGTTTGGGATATTGCCCGATCGCCGCATTATGCAAGTCCTGGGAACCTACTACTTCTAGGCTCTAAGAGGCGTCCAAGCGCAGGATCCCATAACAAAAAAGCGCGCCGCAATGGCGCGCTTTTTTGGGGGGAATCTTAACTTGGCGCTTTACTTGTTGCGCCTGCGACGCATCAGCGCCAAGCCTGACAGCGCCAGGCCAAGCAGCGCCAATGTGCCGGGCTCAGGCACTTGGTTAACAAAGAGGTTGCCTGAGCCGTCGGCCGTTGCCGTAAAACTTCCAAACGAAACCCCGTTGAGTGTCGTTGTGACGCCAGTGGTCTCCATATTCACGAGGAAAGGTGACGGACTAGAAAAATAGGTACTACCGAAGGCCGTCGGTGTGAAGAGCAGATTCACGTCGAAGTCGCCATTGGCCAGCCCGGCGAAGATAACGGCTTCGCTGAGAGCATTTATCACCCCTGTACCCAGCGCAATGTCACCGGTGCCGTTTTGATCGGTGTCAATGAAAAGGTTCAATGTAAATGTGTCGAATATGGCCTTGATACCCGCTCCGAAAGTGCCAGCAAAGCCAGAGGCGGTGAAGTCCCCGACTATGCCATAGCCCAGAGGGGCCAAGAGTAAAGACGCGTTCAGAAATGCCGGCTGAGTGACAATGCCGTCCTTGAAGCTGGAGACTGCGATTGAACCGGTCTCCGTGAACGGGTCATCAAAATCCAGTGTTGCACCGACCAGACTCTGATTGATTGTTGCGTTGTAGGAGTAATCAATCGAATCGGCGGTGATGGTGGGAGCCGCGGCCGGCACGCCAACCACAACTGTCTCAGTAACCTGGAAGTCAATACCGGTTCCCACAGCAGCCGCCGGACCGCTGGCGATCAATGCCGCAAGGGCGAACGCAATTGACAGTTTGCTTTTCAACATAAGTCCTCCGTAGCAGATGATTTGAAAATGCAGACTGACGAAATTCGACGGCCCCGCATTTGCGTTGGATGCATGCAAAGCCCGTGCCAGAGAAAATTACCTAGTATTGACAAGTACTTAGCGATTTCTTCTCGGCCGATGCTGTCATCATGTAAAAATATCCGACATTAACTGGCGTCGCAATGACTACCAGAATGAGCATGCAGGCGCCTGCATGGCGTCGGCGCCGGGTGCCAAAGCAGGCATAGCCAGCGCAAGCTGCGAGGAACTTTTCATTGAGATATGTCTTGCCGCGGCGCCGCAGACCGACGCAAGCAACCTGAGTCGTCGAGCAGTTTCCTCCACGTGGCAGGTGCAGGTGCCGACGCCGACGGCCTGTTCCGGGAAGCGGTCCTTGCTGTAACGGTCGCGCCTAAGCGCATACCTGCGGTGCAACAGAGCCACCTCGGCACTTGGCCGCCCTTGACCCGCCTGACGGCTTGCAACTTGAATTCCAGTGTGCACTTGGCCGGTCGTTTCGTTTCGCTCATTTCATTGTCCTGACGCTGATTTTTAACTATCAGAACTATCAGCTAAGAACTTTTTAAGGGACAAGGTCAAATATCTGGCAAGGCTCAGCGGCGGGTCGCCGCTTTGGAAAAGCGTGCAATGGCGCCCCATGAAAAAAGGCCCCGTCAGGGGCCTTCTTGCTTGAGCGTTGTCGTACCAACTGGGGTCAGCCTTGGCGCCGCCGCGTCGTAGCGGCCAGTCCCAGCAGGCCGAGCGCCAGCAGGCCGAGAATTCCTGGTTCCGGGACTTGCGTGACGGTGGTCGACGTGCCAATGAACAGTTGTTCATAGCCATTATTTAGATCTCGGCCAACGCAATCACCTGTACCCGCTGTCCCACCGCTGGTACCGATGGTATCCGGGTCACAACCCATTTGAAGTTCGATATGAATATCAGTGTAGCCAGCAAACCCTCCCAGGAGCCAGGCTGCAAGGAAGTCGTTCAGTGTAGGTACGTCGATTGCATAGGCTGCCTGGTTGGCACCCAGGTTGTTGTTGATGGGCCCGGTGACAGCACCCGGATTGCTGCAGGAAATAGGCACGCTGGCAGCGTCCAGGCAGATCGCACCGCCGGACAGGACATAATCCGTGCCAACAGGATCAACATTTGATCCCGCCAAAGGATCCGGAAGGCTCGCCGCAGTTGCGTCTATGCCGCCGGAGTTGAAGGTGGGCGCAGGGGTACCGCCGAATACACCGCCCCCGCCTTCCGTAAACAAGGCGTAATCATTACTCAAATTGCTGAAGGTGAGATACAAAGTGTCCATACCCGCGCCCGTCAAACTGATTTGCGCCCAGACCGCGAGGTTTTGGTCAGTCGAAGTACCACTGTTGGTTTGGTTGTTGTTGAAGAAAAACAGCGGACTTTCGCCATTGAGGAAAGTGGTAAAGGCAGTAAGTGTGCTGTTCCAAATATCCGAAAAGTAGTTGCTGCCGCTTACCCCGGAAGGCGTCGATAAGGCATTGTCCATCCCGGCGAAATTGGTAGTTACCGGCCCACCACTGGAGCCAGTAGCGACGACGATCAGGTCCTGGATCGCGCCTGGGGTGGAGTTGACATAATAGAGGCTCCCCGGCCCGGTGCTGCCAGCAATCACGCCATCAACCTGCAAGGCGTAGGAATTGGCATCTTCGTAGGTTACCCAGCCAGCGCCTGAGAGGTCAAGCGCGGCTTGGGCCGTCCCTGCCATGCCTGCCGCCAGCACTGCCGCAACGGCCAGTCGCTGAAATTTTGTGCTTATACCTTTCATGACATCCTCACTTGGGTCAGCCACCGTGTCAGGGAATCTGATCGGCCGTGGTATGCCGAACCCAAGCACTCTTCATGCCAGTCAGCTATTCACTATAAAAATCAAAAGCTTGTTCAATTCCATAGGAACGCATTAGCGGCAGATGTAAAAAAATCCGACAAAATAATGGGGAAGTTCCATCTCGCTTGCAGGCTGCTGGCAGTGACCTTGGTCGCCGTGCCTGCTCTCAAGCCTGCATCAAAGTTGCCAGGTCGCGCCTGAGCGAGCGACTGTGCGGCACTGGCGAAACGCCAACCCGTGCGAAGAAGCCAAAATCGTCTTCGGGCGTCGAATTGGCAATCCGCTCAAAATCACTGGACAACTTCAACGCTTGTTCAAACAGTCTCGGTTCGGTCGAAAAGTGGCGTCCGGCGCGGGCATACCAACGAAAAATCACCGGGGTCATCTGCGGTTGCAAATGCAAACCCAGGTGCGTCGCCGTGAGCCAGATGCGCTGCACGGCGCGACCCAGGTTTACCCAGTCCGCCAGGCCTGCCGGGGGCTGTTGGGGGCGCAGCAAGAGATGCGCGGCGCAGCATAGCGCGGGCAGCAGGTCGAGCTGGATGCGCGGTGCCACGGTGCCCAACAGGTAGCGATTGAAGAACCCCACCCGCGCCCAGCTTTGCATGACCCATTCCATCAGGCGCGCAGTCGCCGGGTCCACGCCGACAGCCTGCTCCGGGATGCGGTCCTTGCTGTAGCGCGCCCGCCACTCGATAACTTCTTTGTGCACTGGATAGGCCTCTGGGCAAGTCAAACGAATTTTCGCGCTGTCCCACAGCAGACCGGCCACCTTCAGGCGTTCACCCCAGGACTCGAACAGTTGCACGCTAAAGCCTTCGCCCGCCGCGTCGATCAGCGCTTGGCGCTGTGTGCCGGTAAGCGGTGTGGTTTTCATCGGTCGGCGCTGAACAGTGCGGGTTTCGATGCAGTCAAACAGTGGGTCCCGAACCAGGGCAGGGTCCTGCGCCAGACTCACGTCATAGACAGGATTGCGATGTTCTCCGTGAGAAGAAACAGTCCAACTGGTTGTCAGGCCAAAGCCGGATGCCGCAATCCGCATTGTTTCAAGCAGTGCTCCATGGGCGATGTGGCTCGGATGCCCTTCATAGTCATAAAGAATATGGTCGCGTGTATCAAAGCCATGTACCCGAACCCGGTATTCGTCCACAATCTCAAAACGCCACGGTTGTGTGTTGTCACCACTGGGGGCCCAGCGTGCGAGGTCGAGAATATGGGTCAGCTTGTCAAGGCTCACAGGTATTTCCTTGCATTGAATTAGGGAGCTCATGCGGCCCGCAATCGAAGGCAATCCCTATTTTTACTGTGACGGGGCCAAAGGGATGGTCCCCGGTTATGCGCCAGAGCACAATAACAATACAGGATTTTGCACATCGAGAGCGTCATGGCAGCCCCAATCATCTTTGATTACGACAGCGCGTTCTCGCG
Organism: Polaromonas sp. P4_F4; assembly: GCF_056401355.1. Taxonomy (NCBI): domain Bacteria; kingdom Pseudomonadati; phylum Pseudomonadota; class Betaproteobacteria; order Burkholderiales; family Comamonadaceae; genus Polaromonas; species Polaromonas sp. P4_F4. The sequence continues at coordinate 64,126 of NZ_JBFUJO010000024.1, forward strand.
CAATATTGGCTGGACTACACAGGCCGAACAGGCCAAGTTAAGAACGTCTCGTATCGCGATTGCGGGGCTGGGCGGAGTGGGCGGCTCGCACTTGCTGACGCTTACCCGGCTAGGGATCAGTCATTTCAACATCTCCGATTTTGACGACTTCGATGTGCAAAACCTGAACCGGCAGGCTGGCGCTTTCATGCCTTTTATGGGGCAGCCAAAAATCGACACTGTCGCCCGCTTGGCGCGCGACATTAATCCAGAAATCGATTTGCGCTTGTTTCCCCAAGGCATCACCCCCCAAAACATCGACGAATTTCTGCGGGATGCCGATGTCTATGTGGATGGCCTGGATTTCTTTGTGCTGCCAGCTCGCCGCATGGTGTTTGCGAAGTGCCGGGAAAAGGGTATTCCTGCAATGACCGCAGCACCGCTGGGCATGGGGACTGCATTTCTCTACTTTCGTCCTGATGGCATGAGTTTTGAGGACTATTTCAAAGTGGAAGGGTACGAGTCGCAGGAGCAATACGCCCGTTTCATTGCCGGCCTGTCACCAGCGATGCTTCAACGCGACTACCTGGTTGCGCCCGAATCGGTAAATTTTCAGGAGAAGAGGGGGCCGTCAACCATCATGGCATGCGACCTTTGCGCTGGCGTGATGGGCGCTAATGTCTTGAAGGTGTTGCTGGGGCGGGGCTCCATCAAGGCCGCTCCGTGGGGAATTCACTTCGACGCCTACCATCAAAAGCTTAAATTGACCTGGCGCCCATTTGGAAATTCCAACCCAATACAGCAGGCGCTGCTGAAGTTTATACGCCCCGTGCTACGCGGAAGATCTGGTGCTTGAGGTGCTTGAGCCCGTCCGCAAAATTCCGCAAAATTTAAATTGCAGTGGATTCAAACTTGTCTTATTGCTGACAGCTGGGGAAGGAGCTATAGTCAAAGCTCCAAATCCGGTGCAAACATTTGGGCGCATTTTTAGGGGATATGTTATGAAAAATTTTTTTATGACTATTGAAACTGCGTCCCGTTGGGCCGCTCTGGGTGCGTTAGTCGGTCTGCTATCCGCATGTTCCGGTTTTTCGACCGCGTACCCTCCCGCGCCGACCGTCGCCGCCTCCGTTGATTACAACTATATTGTGGGCGCCGGAGACTCGCTGAACATCATCGTTTGGCGTAACCCGGAGCTTTCCCTGACGGTTCCTGTGCGTCCGGACGGCAAAGTGTCGACGCCATTGGTGGACGAGATCGTCGCGCAAGGAAAGACCCCTGTCGAGTTGGCCCGAGAGGTCGAGAAGGCGTTGAGCAAACTGGTGCGTGACCCTGTTGTGACGATTATCGTTACCAGTTTTGTCGGGCCGTACAGTGAACAAATTCGAGTTGTCGGCGAGGCGACCAAACCGCAGTTCTTGCCTTACAAACAAAAAATGACCGTGCTGGACGTCATGATTGCAGTGGGCGGCTTGACGGACTTCGCCGATGGCAACGGGGCATCCATCACGCGTGCTTCGGAGGGTAACAAGCGCTATTCCGTGCGACTCAAAGATCTGATCAAGCGAGGCGACATATCCGCGAATGTTGAAATGAAGCCTGGCGACATCCTGATCATTCCGCAAGGCTGGTTTTAAGGCCGGCGTCCTTTCTGTTTGCTGCTTCGTTTGACGAAGGTATGGCAGCGTTCGCATTCTGCCGCAAGGACCTGATCTGATGGATGAGCTGATTAAGCAATTATTCACCGCTGCCAGAAGCATGTGGAGGCATCGTTGGCTTGGCCTGCTGGTTGCCTGGGGGGGCGCCGCGATTGGTACGTTTGTGGTGCTTTCAGTGCCTGACAAATACGAAGCATCAACCCGTATTTTTGTCGACACGCAGTCTATATTAAAGCCTTTGATGTCGGGCTTGGCGGTGCAGCCTAACGTCGAGCAACAGGTGATCATGCTGAGTCGTACGCTCATCAGCCGTCCCAATGTTGAAAAACTCGTGCGCATGGCTGATCTGGATTTGAAGGCCCAGTCCAAGGACGAGCAGGATGCGCTGATTAATAGGATGATGAAAACGCTTCAAATCAAGAACGAGGGCCGCGACAACCTTTACGTGCTTTCGTATCGCGATGCCAGCCCTGACAAAGCGAAGCTGGTAATCCAGTCGCTGGTGTCAATTTTTGTTGAATCCAGCCTCGGTAACACACGCAAGGATTCCAATACGGCCAAGCAGTTTATTGATGAGCAGATTAAAACTTACCTGGCCAAGCTTGAAGAAGCCGAATCGCGTTTGAAGGAATTCAGGGTCAAAAACATTGAGCTTCAAACTGCCGATGGCACCGACATGGCCGGACAACTCGGTGCCTTGGGCAGTAAGTTGAGCCAGGCCCGCCTTGAATTGCGTGAGGCAGAAAACGCGCGCGATGCGGCCAAGCGTCAGTTGGAGGCCGAAAAATCCCAAAACTTTGACATCACGTCCCGCAGTCTTCTTCAAGAATCAGCCCTGTCGATTTCGACACCTGAGATCGACGCGCGCATTGACGTTCAAAAACGAAATCTTGATGCGCTGCTGCAGCGCTTTACAGAGGAACACCCTGACGTTGCCGGCGCCAGGCGCCTGATCAAAGAGCTTGAGACACTCAAACTCAAAGAGGTAGAGGAATTGCGCAAAATCGCGATGGCCAACCCAACTTCGTCGTCGACCAACACCTTGGTTTATCAGGAACTCAATCGTATCCTGGCCACTGCGGAGGTGCAGGTGGCCGCTTTGCGCGCCAGGGTAGGTGAGTACGATGCGCGTGTCAATCGGGCACGTGAATTGATAAAAACAGCTCCCCAAATAGAAGCTGAATTTACCCAGTTAAACCGTGATTACGCTATCCATAAAAAAAATTACAACGATCTTGTCGCACGTAGAGAGTCGGCTGCGCTGTCAGGCGATTTGACCAGTGCCGCGGGTGTTGCAGACTTCCGTTTGATAGACCCGCCACGCGTGTCACCCAACCCGGTGGCACCCAACCGTTTGCTGCTGCTGCCCCTCGCGTTTCTGGCCGCATTGGGCGCCGGGCTTGCGGCCGCCTTTATCGCAAGCCAATTGCGTGCCGTCTTTTATGATGGACGCTCCCTGAGGGAGACGGTGGGTTTGCCGCTGCTGGGCATTGTGACACTGGTGATGGACGACGCGGCTGTACAACAGGAAAAATCCGATCTGAAAAAATTTCTGGGCGCTTCAGGCGGGTTGGTTGCAATTTTCATTGCCGGGATGATCGTGTTTTCCATGATGTCCGGGCGGGCGGGATGAATCAAATATGAGTAGCTTGATCGAGCAGGCGGCACAACGCCTGGAGCAGCTTCGCCAGGCGGGTGTTGAGATGCCTGCGACGCCGCCGCCAGTAGCGCAAATGGATGGGGCTGCCCAAAATCCTGTGAGCGAGGCTCAGTCGGCTCCTCTGTCTCGATCGGTTGAAATTGATCTGGCGGCAATGTCGCAAGCGGGCATTGTCAGCCCCAATGCGCCACGATCCCAAATTGCAGATCAATACCGTGTCATTAAGCGGCCGCTCATTAGCAACGCGATGGGTAAAGGCGCATCCGCTATCGCCTATGGCAACCTGATCATGGTGACTAGCGCGTTGCCCGGTGAAGGCAAGAGTTTTACCGCCATCAATTTAGCCATGAGCATTGCCACTGAACTGGATAACACGGTGATGCTGGTGGACGCCGACGTCACGAGTCCCTCGGTGATGAAAGTGCTTGGGCTGCCCGAAAGCCTCGGTTTGCTCGATCTGGTGCAGGGTGAGTCCAAGGACATGGCGAGGATGCTGCTGAAAACAAACATCGACAAGCTGACCATTCTGCCCTCAGGAACGCCCCATGCCCGCGCTACCGAACTGCTGGCCAGTGATGCGATGATCCGGCTGCTGGATGAAATGGCCAAGCGCTATTCTGACCGCATCATTATTTTTGATTCGCCGCCGCTTCTGCTTGCCACCGAGGCGCGGGTGCTGGCTTCCCATATGGGCCAGGTGGTGATGGTCGTGCAGGCTGGAAAGACTCTGCAGGCGGAGGTTCGGCAAGCGCTGGCCACCATTGAGGCATGTCCAGTCAAATTAATGCTGTTGAATAAAGCAAGATATGATTCCGAAGGAGGGTATGGGTATGGGTATGGGTATAGTTATGGACAAGGTCCGGGCACGAGCAGCAGCAAGCCCGAATACCCTCGGCATCGATCCCAGTCATGATGTGTAGTTTGCTTTCTCTACGGGCGCTGCGAGTCACGGCCAAGTCTATGCCGGTAGCCGCTGGTTTGGTTATGGTGTCGGCTGGCGCTTTTGCTCAGGAGCCTGACTCAGACTCGGGTCCGAAACAGGCTCTGTCGATTGTGCCGCGTGTCTCCGTTACCGAGACACTGACAGATAACGTGCGCCTGAGCAGTGTCGGTCAGCAGTCAGACCTGATTACCGAAATCAGCCCGGGCATCCGCATTATTGTTGATGGTGCCCGAGTCAAGGGCTACTTTGACTATGCCTTGAATGCAATTTCCTCTGCTAAAAATTCTTCACGCAGCCACACCCAAAACGCACTGAATACGTTTGGTACGCTGGAGGCTGTTGATAATTGGGCCTTTATTGATTTCAGCGGCTCCATTTCGCAGCAGGCTGTGTCTGCCTTTGGTACGCAGTCAATTGACAACACATCGGTCAACGCCAATCGAGCCGAGGTATCAAGCTACCGGCTATCACCCTATCTGCGCGGACGTTTGGGCAGTATCGCCAACTATGAGGCACGTTACAGTCGAGCAGTGACGGACAGTGATGCAGCGATAGCTTCTCGTATCACAACGGTCGACAGTGCTTTAAGACTCACGGGTGACAGTCCCTTCACGACTCTTGGTTGGTCGGCTGACGCCAGTCAACAACGTGTTGATTTCAGTGCCGGTCGTTCATCCGAAGCGGACCGTTTTGGCCTTGGCTTGTCCTACAGGATTACTCCTCAATTAAGCGTGTCGGCCAATGCCGGGCGTGAAGCCAATAACTACATAAGCTTCGACAAGCGGAGCTACAGCACAAGCGGCTTCGGGGTGAACTGGTCGCCGTCAGAGCGGACCCGCCTGTCCGCTTCACGCGATCGCCGGTTTTTCGGAAACGCTCACAGCCTGAGTTTTGAGCATCGAACGCCACTCACCGCATGGAAATTTACTGATTCGAAGGATGTTTTAACAACGCCCACCCAGCTTGGCATTGCCAGTCGGGGAACCATCTTCGACCTCTTGCAAAGCCAGTTTGCATCTATCGAACCTGATCCTGTGCTGCGTGCGCAGTTGGTGAGTGTATTTTTACAGGCCACTGGTATAAGTCCCGGTACACCAGTCGTCAGCAGCTTCTTGACGTCGGCTGTGTCCTTGCAACGCCGGCAAGATTTGCTGTTTGCGCTCTTGGGCGTGCGAGACACCATCACGTTTATTGCCACGCGAAGCGAAAGCAGCAGGCTTGACACCATTTCGAGGGCTGTTGATGATTTCACCAGGTCTTCATTCATTCGACAGCGCGGCTTCAGCGTCAACTACGCGCACCGTTTAACCCCTGATTATTCACTGGGTGTTCTGGCATCGCAGCAAAAAACCTCTGGGGCGGATAGTCTGCAAAACATCTCTGGGGTGAATAGTCTGCAAAACACCACGTTGCGAGCCCTCAACGTCAACGTCACGGGTAAACTGGGTAAGCAGACCGCTGTTTCCGTGGGGCTGCGCCGCGTGGTTGCCAGAGGTGCTTCGCCATACGATGAAACCGCGGTCCTCGGCAGTTTGACTGTTCAGTTTTGACTCATGTATTCCGATTGTTACAGTCATGTATTCCGATTATTACGGATTAAGCAGCAAGCCTTTTCAGCTCAACCCTGATCCGAATTTTTATTTCGGCAGCAAACAACACCGGCGAGCCAAGGCCTACCTCGACTACGGTGTTCAACGAAACGAAGGTTTCATTGTCATCACGGGTGAGGTTGGGGCGGGCAAGACCATGATGGTACGTGGCCTGCTTGCCAGTCTGGACTCCAAAAAAGTCGTAGCCGCCAACCTTGTGACCACCCAGCTGGATGCCGACGACACCCTGCGAATGGTGGCCGCTACTTTTGGTGTGCGGGTTAAAGACGTTTCAAAGGCCGACATGTTGATGGCGCTGGAGGCTTATCTGGTCCACCAGACAAGCCAGGGAAAACGCTGTCTTCTGATCGTCGACGAGGCCCAGAACCTCACAGCCCGGGCGGTAGAAGAATTGCGTATGCTGTCGAACTTCCAGTTGGGCCAACAAGCGCTGCTACAGACGTTTCTGGTGGGGCAGCCCGAATTTCGAACCATTTTGCAAAGCCCCACCATGCAGCAACTCAGGCAGCGCGTTACGGCGACATGCCACATTGGTCCGCTGTCTTCAGATGAAACACAGGGTTACATTGAGCACCGGTTGAAATGTGCTGGTGCGACGGGGCGTCCCACCTTCGATTCAGCCGCTTTTGAAGCAATTTTCAAAGCCTCCGGCGGCATTCCCCGCCGTGTCAATCTGATTTGTGATCGCTTGTTGCTATTTGGTTTTTTGGACAACAAAGACGCTTTTGGTCTTGAAGATGTCAATAAGGTGGTGTCCGACATTGACAATGAATCGGCGGTTCCTTCCAATAAGGCGCTGGAGGAGAGTTCGGCTCCAGCGTTGGCGGGCACGATTTCCAGTCAAATTCACGCCTTGGGTGTTGAGCTACACGACGAGCGCTTGCGCCATCTGGAGGGAAGCGTGTTCCGCCTGGAACGTATCAACCTCGAAATTCTCGGCATACTGCAAAAGCTTCTCGTGGCGGTCAAAAAGATCAGCCAGGAAAGTTCCCAATGAGCATTTCGGGTCCGGTCATCTGTGTTGTGGGTGCGCGGCCGAATTTTATGAAAATGGCGCCCATTCTGCGTGCCATGGCCGCCCATGTTCCGCCCCTGCCCGTGCTCTTGGTACACACCGGTCAGCACTACGACAAAGACATGAGTGATCGCCTGTTTGAAGATCTGAGGCTGCCGCGACCGGACATCAATCTTGAAGTCGGATCTGGCACGCACGCGATCCAGACTGCCGAAGTCATGCGCCGGTTCGAGCCTGTAGTTGATGCGCATAAACCCTCCTGCGTGGCGGTGGTCGGTGATGTGAACTCCACGCTGGCCTGCTCTCTGGTTGCGGTCAAAAAGGGTGTGCCGGTAGTGCACATTGAAGCCGGCTTGCGCAGCTACGACCGAGCCATGCCGGAGGAAATCAACCGAATCCTCACGGACCAAATTTCTGACAGGCTTTACACCACAGAGCGCACCGCTGAAGAAAATCTGGCACGGGAGGGTATACCACCAGATCGGGTTTGCTTTGCGGGAAACGTCATGATTGACTCGGTGATTTTTGGCCGGGCAAACGCCCGCAGCGCCAAGGACACCCTGCAAGCCTGCCACATAGACCCCCTGGTTTTGAGTCATCCCATCGGCTATGGCGTGGTCACACTGCATCGACCCTCCAACGTAGACCATCCCGAAACCCTGCGTGCCTTGCTTGGTGTACTCGGTGAGGTTGCTGCCAGCTTGCCGTTGGTGTTTGCCTTGCATCCCCGCACCCGTAGCAACATCGACCGTTTTGGTCTGGCGGCCATGATTGATCCAGCGCGCATGGCGTTGTTATCGCCACTGGGCTACCTTGAGATGCTGGGGCTGATGGCAGGTGCCACTGTGGTACTCACCGACTCGGGCGGCCTGCAGGAAGAAACTACGGCGCTTGGCGTGCCCTGTCTGACGCTGCGAGAAAACACCGAGCGTCCGATCACTGTTGAGCAAGGTACAAATATCCTCGTGGGGCGTAACCGCGATACGATTTTGAGTGCGATACGAGAAATTCTGGACGGACGGGGCAAGCGTGGCCGGGTGCCTGAATTGTGGGACGGTCATGCCGCCGAACGTATCGCGGCTGATCTGTACAAATGGTTGGAGCCGAAACAGACTGCAATGGCCCTGGAATCAGGCAACACATAGATCAATCTCATAGATCAATCTGTATGCCGACCTCAACCATCACCAACGCGCTGACGATTGATGTCGAAGACTATTTTCAGGTATCGGCATTTGCATCGCACATCGCACGTTCCGAATGGAATACGCGTGAATGCCGCGTCGAGCGGAATGTCAACGCCATTCTTGACATGCTGGCGCGTCGCAATACCAAGGCAACCTTTTTTACTCTGGGCTGGATTGCCGAGCGTTACCCCCAGTTGGTGCGTGAGATAGTCGAGGAGGGCCACGAACTGGCCAGCCACGGTTATGGTCACGAGCGCGCCAGCGACCAGTCCGAAGAAGCTTTTTTTGCCGACATTAATTTGGCCAAGATTGTTCTGGAAGACTTGACGGGCGTTCAAGTCAATGGCTATCGCGCTCCTAGTTTTTCGATAGGCACTGGCAACCTCTGGGCTTTTGACTGCCTGGTTCGGGCCGGTTACCGCTACAGCTCAAGCATTTACCCTATTCGGCACGACCACTATGGCATGCCGGACTCGCCGCGTTTTGCCTACGAGGTGCGCCCCGGCTTGATGGAAATTCCGATCACAACGCTGCGGGTGTTAAACCGCAACCTGCCGTCCAGCGGAGGAGGGTACTTCAGATTGCTGCCTTACGCCCTGTCACGCTGGATGCTCGGCCGGGTGAACAGGCATGACCGACAGTCGGGCGTCTTCTATTTCCATCCTTGGGAGATCGACACCGGGCAGCCGCGCATTGCGGGCATCAGCAGGAAGACGCGCTTTCGGCATTACGTCAACATTAGCCGCATGGAAAGCCGATTGAACTGCTTGCTGGGTGACTTCAAGTGGGGTCGCATGGACGAAATTTTCCTGCACAGGTTTAGCAAACAAAGCCCTTTCGTCTGAAAACGCCATGCTGACCGTCAAACGCCTGGGACCTCAAGACGTCACCGTGGCGGGGTTATGGGATGCGTTCGTTCTGGCATGTCCCGAGGCTACTTTTTTTCATCGTGCCGGTTGGCAGAATATTGTGCGCGGTGTTTTTGGACATGACACCTATTTTTTGTATGCCGAGTCCGATGGCCATATCCAGGGTGTTCTGCCGCTCGGTCATGTCAATAGCTGGCTGTTTGGCAACTCGTTGAGCAGTCTTCCTTTTGCCGTGTACGGCGGCGTCGCAGCGCTCAACGCACAAGCGGCAGAGGCCCTTGAGCTGGAGGCTCAGAAAATTGCCCAACGCCTCGGTGTGGCTCACCTTGAATTGCGCAACGTTAATCCACGTCACAGCGATTGGCCCACGCAGCACCTGTACGTCACTTTCCGCAAAGAAATTCTAGCCTCCGAGGAGGCCAACCTGCTGGCCATCCCGCGCAAGCAGCGCGCCATGGTGCGAAAAGGTATCCGAAACGGGCTGGTCAGTGAAATTGACGATAACGTTGATCGCTTCTTTACTCTTTTTGCCGATAACGCCCACCGTCACGGCACCCCGGCAATGCCCAAAAATTACTTTTTGGCATTGCAAACCGAATTCGGTCCTGACTGCGAAGTGCTCACCGTCCTTGCGCCCGATGGTCGCCCCTTGAGCGGCGTCTTGAGTTTTTACTTTCGCAATGAAGTCCTGCCTTATTACGCCGGCGACTTTGAGCTCGCCCGCGAGTTCGCTGCCAATGACTTCAAATATTGGGAGCTCATGCGTCGCGCCTGCGCCCGCGGCCTCAAGGTATTTGATTACGGCCGCAGCAAGCAAGGCACAGGCACTTACGCATTCAAGAAAAACTGGGGTTTTGAACCAACGCCGCTGCACTACGAGTACCGGCTTTACAAGCGTCACGCCATTCCGCAAAACAACCCGAGCAATGCCCAGTACAGACTTATGATTAAGGCTTGGCGTCGCCTGCCTCTTGGTTTGGCCAACTGGTTGGGGCCGGTTGTTGTACGTAATCTCGGATGACCACCACCATGGGTAATCTGCTTTATTTGGTGCACCGGCTTCCCTATCCTCCCAACAAGGGCGACAAGGTGCGCTCGTACCATTTGCTCAAACACCTGCGGCAACAGCACCGTGTTTTTCTGGGTACCTTTGTGGACGACCCGGAAGACGAGGCCTATGTGGACATCGTGCGTGCGATTTGCCCCGACCTGCATGTGGCGCGACTTACCCCCCGCACAGCGAGGCTGCGAAGCTTAAGTGGCTTGTTAACGCACCAGGCGCTAAGCCTGCGTTACTACCAAAATACAGGTTTGCAGGCGTGGGTCAACCAGACGCTGGGAGCTAACAAAATGGACGCCACGATCATTTTTTCCTCCGTCATGGCGCAGTATGTTCCGGGCACGTCCGGCGGCGCTCTCCCGCCCATGCTGGTGGATTTTGTCGATGTGGATTCTGCCAAGTGGACGCAATACGCCACCAGCCACAAATGGCCGCTGTCTTGGCTGTACCGGCGTGAGGGCGAGCGCTTGCTGGCCTACGAGCGCGCGGTAGCGGCCCGCGCGCAACGATCGTTTTTCGTCACGGAAAACGAAACTGCCCTGTTTCGCCACAAGGCCCCTGAGAGCGCCAACCGGGTTGGAGTCATCTGCAACGGTGTTGATGCTGAGTATTTTTCGCCCAACCCCAGCTATAGCTCCCCTTTTTCCGGCAGCGGGGTCCACCCGGAGCAAATACCGCTGGTATTCACCGGCGCCATGGACTACTGGCCCAATATCGACGCCGTGACCTGGTTTGTGCAGGATATCCTTCCCGTTCTGCGTCAGACCTGGCCACAGTTGCGCTTCTACATTGTGGGGCGCAGCCCATCGCCCGCCGTTTTGGCACTTGCATCCAATGCCGTCGTAGTCACCGGTACCGTGCCAGACGTTCGGCCTTACCTGCAACACGCTGCAGTCGTTGTTGCGCCCTTACGCGTGGCCCGTGGCATACAAAACAAAATTCTCGAGGCGATGGCCATGGCCCGCCCCGTGGTGGCGTCGCAGGCTTGTGTCGAAGTAATTGATTCCCGACCCGGCGAAGAGTTGGTCTCTGCCGCAGAGGCCGCTGACTTTGTTCGTGAAATCGATGCGTTGCTGAGATCTCCTGCCCGAGCAGCTGCAGTGGGTCAGTCTGGCCGGCAGCGTGTAGTACAAAGTTACAGCTGGGACGCCCATATGGCGAGTCTGGACCGCTATCTGGGCGACCCACCACTTGCACACGGCAACGCATGAACTCAATCGTCAGTCAGAACCTGCTCAAGGGCGAGGTCCGCCTGGCGCAACCGTGGCGTCAGGCCGTCCCGGCTCTGCTCCTGTTACTGGCCTGGACCTTGTTTCTATACCGCGATACCGGCATCGCCATGGTGACCATCTGGGCCCGGTCTGAAACCTTTACCCATGCTTTTTTGGTGCCACCTATTGTGCTGTGGCTCGTCTGGCGCCGTCGCCAGCTCATGGCAGCGCAAACACCACAGCCGGCGCTTGGCGTTTTTCTGTTGGCGGCCTGCGCAGCCTTTGCCTGGTTTTTGGGCGATTTGGTGGCAGTCAATGCCGTCACCCAATTGGCATTTGTGGCGCTGCTGGTTTTGGCGGTGCCTGCTGCGCTGGGCTGGTCCGTTACGCGGCTGATAGTTTTTCCGCTGGGTTTCCTGTTTTTTGCCGTGCCTATTGGTGAGTTCGTCATGCCCCAGCTCATGGATTGGACAGCCGATTTCACTATTTTTGCTTTGCGCCTGAGCGGCATTCCCGTCTACCGGGAAGGCTTGCAGTTTGTCATTCCCTCTGGCAACTGGTCTGTGGTGGAGGCTTGCAGTGGTGTGCGCTATTTGATCGCATCTCTCACCGTCGGCACCATCTTTGCCTATCTGAACTACCAATCGGCCAAGCGCCGTATCCTGTTCGTGATCATTTCCATACTGGTGCCCATTGCTGCCAACTGGGTGCGCGCCTACATGATCGTCATGGTGGGCCATGTCTCGGGCAACAAATTCGCAGTAGGCGTTGATCACCTGATTTACGGCTGGCTCTTTTTTGGCATCGTCATCATGCTGATGTTCGCCATTGGCGCCCGCTGGGCCGAGCCCGAGAAAGCAATCGATGTGCGCAGCGCAGAGCAACCCGCCGAGCAGACTTTGTCCGCTGCCAGGCTGTGGGCCACCATGGCCTGCTTTGCGGCGCTGGTGGCTATGCCGCACATCGCATTGTGGTTCATTGACCGGGCTGAGGGCGACGCCTCGGTGTCACTCATCGCGCCGACGACTCTGGCTGCAGATTGGCAAGCCGCCGCACCCGTTGCGGCAAGCTTCAAACCGGCTTTCCAGAATCCATCTGCCGTCATCAACAAAAGCTACGCCAGCCAGGGTCACATCGTCGGGCTGTATCTGGGCTACTACCGGCATCAGGACTACGATCGCAAGCTGGTCAGTTCGAGCAATGTGCTGGTCAACAGCAATGATTCCCAATGGGCCAAGGTGGCCGGCAGTAGTCGCACTGTCAAGGTGGGCAACAAAGTGGTGAGCGTGCGCACCGCCGAGCTGCGCGGAGCGGCTCTGTCGGCGCAGGGCAATCCAGGTCGTCTGGCGGTTTGGCAAATATATTGGATCAACGGCACTTTGACCGCCAGTGACCACGTTGCCAAAGCATACAGCGCGTTTTATCGTTTGACGGGACAAGGCGATGACTCTGCAGTCATTGTTGTTTACACCCCCCAAGCTCCGGCTGGAGCTGAACAAGCTGTGCTGGAATCCTTTTTGTCGACTAACTACGAAGCCGTCGAGGCACTGTTGTTGAAGGCGCGGCAAAGCAAGTGATAACAATTTTGAATGCGATGGAGATTTCAAAATGACTGTAGTTGCTGTGATCGGTTTGGGTTATGTGGGTCTGCCGTTGGTGGTGGAGTTTGGCAAGCACCTGCGCACCATCGGGTTTGATATTGCAGTATCCAAAGTAAAGTCATGCCTTGAAGGCATTGACCCGTCTCGTGAGCTGTCAGACGAGGAAATGCGGGCGTCTCTCCACGCCGTGTACACCGCAGACCCCAGCATGCTGGCCGAGGCTGACATCATCATCGTGGCTGTGCCAACACCTGTAGACAACGCCCATATTCCCGATTTTCGTCCGCTCATCGGCTCCAGCACCAGCGTCGGACGTCACATGAAGAAAGGTGTGATCGTGGTCTATGAATCCACCGTTTATCCAGGCGCCACCGAGGAGGTTTGCATCCCCGTGCTGGAGCGTGAATCCGGCCTCAAGTGGAAGCAGGACTTTTTCGTGGGCTATTCGCCGGAACGAATCAACCCTGGCGACAAGGAGCACACTCTCACCAAAATCCTCAAAATTGTCTCGGGCGATTCCCCTGAGACGCTGGACAAAGTGGCCAGGCTCTACGAGACCATCATCGTGCCCGGTGTGCACCGCGCCTCCAGCATCAAGACCGCAGAAGCCGCCAAAGTGATCGAAAACACCCAGCGCGATCTGAATATTTCCCTGATGAACGAGTTGTCCATCCTTTTCGACAAGCTCGGCATTGACACGACGGAGGTACTCGAAGCCGCTGGTACCAAATGGAATTTTCTTAAATTCAAGCCGGGACTGGTGGGCGGCCACTGCATTGGCGTTGACCCCTACTACCTGACCCACAAGGCCGAAATGCTGGGCTATAACCCCCAGGTTATTTTGGCCGGCCGCCGCATCAACGACGGCATGGGGAAATTCATTGCAGAGCAGACCATCAAGCAGATGATTGCAGCGGGCAGCCACATCAAGGGTGCGAAGGTGAACGTGCTCGGGCTCACGTTCAAGGAGAACTGTGGCGATCTGCGCAACTCCAAAGTCATTGACATCATCAATGAGCTCAAGTCATATGGTGTAGAAGTGTATGTGACAGACCCGCTGGCTGAATCTGATGCGGCCGTGCATGAGTACGGTGTGCCGCTGTTGGCCTGGGCTGATTTGCCCAGGGCTGATGCGATCGTAGCTGCGGTTGCTCATAAGGAATTTGCCGAATTAAGCATGGACGATTTTGCAAAAAAACTGGTAAAAGGTGGCGCGTTCATTGACGTTAAAGCGGCTTTCGACCGTAGCGCCATTGAAGGCGCTGGTTACCGGCTCTGGCGCCTGTAAAGACGCCTGTAAAAGGGCCTGTAAAAGGTTATGGCAGCACGACGCGTCAGCAAAGGCTGTATATGCAGGGTGATCCTCGTCCACTTGTGCTCCACGTGATGTACCGCTTCGACACTGGCGGGCTAAAAAATGGCATTGTCAACCTCATCAACCACATGCCCTACCAGGCGTATCGGCATTCTGTGCTGGCTCCGACCGAGGTTACAGACTTCTCCCGGCGCATTCAGCGCACCGATGTTGAATTCATCTCGCTGCGCAAGCCACCAGGCCACGGCTTCTGGCAATACCCCAAGCTATTCAAACTGTTCCGTCGACTCTGCCTCGCCATCGTCCACAGCCGAAACCTTGCCGCGCTCGAAGTGCAGGCCCCAGCTTGGGCAGCGGGCGTGCCGGTTCCACGGTGAACATGGCCGTGATGTGGGCGACCTGGACGGCAGCAACGTCGCCTACCAGCGCATACGCCGTTTCTACAAGCCGTTCGTTCACCACTACTTGGCCCTGTCGCGTGACCTGGACGACTACTTGGTGGACAAGGTGAAGGTGCGGCACGACAAAATAACTCAGGCCTACAACGGGGTTGACACCGAGCACTTTTACCCGGCGTGTGATGGGCCGCAGCGCATAGCCGGTTGCCCGTTCGAGCCCGCACGACACTGGCTTATCGGAACAGTGGGGCGCATGCAGACCGTCAAAAATCAGGTCATGCTGGCGAACGCGTTTGTTCGGACTCTTGCTCTGGCACCTGAACTTGAAACCCGGATTCGATTGGTCATGGTGGGGGAGGGGCCCTTGCGCCTGGAGGCCGCAGGAGTGGCCCACTTGGCATGGCTGTCCGGTGAGCGAATCGATGTGGCCGACATCATGCGTGGCTTGCACGCCTTTGCCTTACCGTCACTGGCCGAAGGCATTTCCAACGCCATTCTGGAGGCTATGGCCAGCGGCCTGACGGTGATTGCCACAGCGGTGGGTGGCAATGCTGATCTGGTGGTGCATGGGCGGACCGGGTACATGGTTCCGCCTGCCAATCCGCAGGCAATGGCTCACCAATTGGTGGCGCTTGCGTGAAATCCGGAACAGGCCCGCAGCATGGGTGAAGCAGGTCGCCAGCGCATGCAGGCGAATTTCAGCATACGGGCTATGGTATCCACTTACCAGTCTGTGTACGATTAGCAGATGCGGCTCAATTGCTTCATTCAACAAGATTAGCAGGCAACATGTGCGGAATCACCGGAATTTTTGACACCCGCGGCGCCAGTGACATCGACCGCGGCGTACTCCAGTGCATGAACAACTCGCAGTTGCACCGCGGCCCGGACGAAGGCAGTCTGCACATCGAGCCCGGAGTGGGCCTGGGCCACCGGCGCCTGTCCATCATCGACATTGCCACCGGCCAGCAGCCGCTATTTAACGAAGACGGTTCAGTGGTGGTTATCTTCAACGGAGAGATCTACAACTACCAGCAACTTATCCCCGAACTGCTGGCGCTAGGCCATGTGTTCCATACCAAGAGCGACACCGAAGTCATCGTCCACGCATGGGAGTCCTGGGGTGCCGACTGCGTCAAGCGCTTTCGCGGCATGTTTGCCTTTGCCCTGTGGGACCGCAACCAGCAAACCCTCTTCATGGCGCGGGACCGGTTGGGCGTCAAGCCCATGTACTACGCGCTGCTGGACGATGGCACGCTGTTGTTCGGCTCCGAACTCAAGTCCCTACTTGCACACGGTGGCCTGCGTCGCGACATCGATCCCCTGGCGGTGGAAGAGTATTTTGCACTGGGCTATGTAGCCGAACCCCGCACCATCTTCAAGCAAGCCAACAAGCTGCCGCCGGCCCACACCCTCACCATCCGGCGTGGCCAGCCGATGCGTGAGCCGGTGGCGTACTGGGATGTCAAGTTCAGCCTGGACAATCCCATCTCGGAGGCCGATGCCCGGGCCGAGCTGGTGGAGCGACTGAAGGAGTCTGTTCGCCTGCGCATGATCGCCGAAGTGCCATTGGGTGCTTTCCTGTCGGGTGGTGTTGATTCCAGCGCGGTGGTGGCCACCATGGCCGGCTTGAGCGCTGACCCCGTCAACACCTGCTCGATCGCCTTTGACGACCCGGCCTTCAACGAGTCCGCGTTTGCGCAAAAAGTCGCCGACCGGTACCACACCAACCACCGCGTTGAAACCGTCGAGAGCGACGATTTCGACCTCATCGACACGCTGGCTCGCCTGTACGATGAACCCTATGCCGACAGTTCAGCCATCCCCACTTACCGGGTTTGCCAGCTGGCGCGCAAGCACGTGACTGTAGCGTTATCAGGGGATGGTGGCGACGAGACTTTTGGAGGTTACCGCCGTTATCGCACGCATCTGCTAGAACAAAAATTGCGTGCGACGTTGCCGCTCGGATTGCGCCGTGCGGTATTTGGTGCGCTGGGGCGATGGTATCCAAAAGCTGATTGGGCGCCCCGCATCTTCCGTGCAAAGACCACTTTTGAAGCGCAGGCACGCGATTCGGTCGAGGCGTATTTCCATACGATGTCACTAATTCGTGAGCCCCTGCGCAGTCAGCTTTACAGTGACTCATTCAGAAGGGAGCTTGGTGGGTACAGTGCTAGGGAGGTGTTTCGCTGGCACGCCAACCTCGCTGGTACGGCTGATCCGCTTGCGCTAGTCCAGTACCTTGATCTCAAAACTTATCTGGTCGGGGATATCAATACCAAGGTCGATCGTGCCAGCATGGCCCATTCCCTGGAGGTGCGCGATCCGCTGATGGACCATGAACTGGTGGAATGGGTGGCAACGCTGCCATCAGCATTCAAGATGCGGGGATCAGAAGGAAAGTACATCTTCAAGCGGTCCCTGGAACCCCACTTGCCACACGACGTGCTGTACCGGCCCAAGATGGGATTTGCAGTTCCCTTGGCGCAATGGTTTCGCGGTCCATTGCGCATGAGAGTGCGCGAGGCACTCTTGGGTAGTTATGTGGCTGATTCAGGATGGTTCAATCCCACCACGATCCGTCATTTGCTCGAGCAGCATGAGTCAGGCGCTCGTGATCACAGTACGCCGCTCTGGGCGCTGCTGATGTACGACGCCTTCTTGCGCAACGTCACGTACAAGGTTTAATGGAAGCCACGCCCGTGTTGCATATATGAAAATTCTTTATCATCATCGAACCGCATCTCGTGACGGCCAGTCCACGCATATTGAAGAGATGATTCGTGGGCTCAGGTCCAATGGCCATATCGTCAGGGAATGCGCGCCCAGTGTGGATGGGCACAACCCCTCTGGGGGCAGTGCCGGATGGGTGGGGCGACTCAAGGTATTTCTGCCCAGATCGGTTTACGAGCTGGCGGAACTGGCCTACTCGCTGGTGGCCTACAGGCGCTTGGTTCGAAATATCCGGGAATTTCAGCCAGATGGCATCTACGAGCGCTACAACCTTTACCTGTTGTCTGGCGTATGGGTGAAGAAGCGGTTCGGTTTGCCACTGATACTCGAAGTGAATGCGCCCATGGCAGTTGAGCGGCGTCAGTATGGTGGTCTCGCATGGCCAAGACTTGCAGATAAGCTGGAGCTGTACGTCTGGAAAAATGCTGATGTGATCCTGCCAGTCACTCAGGTCCTTGCAGACTACATGGTTTCAAAGGGAGTGGATCCCGGTCGGATTCGGGTCATTCCCAACGCCATCAATGAGAACCACTACGCTGTTCTTCCCTCATGTGCAGAAGCGAAGGCATTGCTCGGGTTGACCGGGCGTGTCGTCGTGGGTTTTACCGGTTTTGTTCGCGAGTGGGACAGGCTCGACAGAATCGTGAAATGGATCGCACTGCGGGCTGCCGATCAAAATGTTCACCTACTCGTAATTGGAGATGGACCCGCTCGCCTCGAAGTGGAGCAGTGTGCGGCAAGCCACGGCGTGTCAGATCGACTCACATTCACGGGTGCCGTGGAACGTGAGAAGGTTCCCGCCCTGTCCATGGCTTTTGATATTGCCTTGCAGACTGCTTTAGTACCTTACGCCTCTCCCCTTTGTTTGTTCGAGTACCTGGCGCTCTCAAAAGCCGTCATCGCGCCCGATCAGCCCAACCATCACGAAATCCTTACCCATGGTGTAGATGCGCTTTTGTACGACCCCCAAGGTCCGGACGGTATCGAGAAAGCGCTCGATACACTTTCCGGTAATGTGGAGTTGCGTGAGCGGGTCGCTGCTGCTGCCGGCGAGGTCATCACACGGAAACAACTTACATGGAGACAGCATGCTGAAAAGGTGGTCAGCTTGTTTTCAGAAATCAGAAAAGGAAATGCCCCCCGTGCAAGCCAACTGGGCTCTGCTGGGTCGTGAACGAGGGAGATGATGTGAAGATCGAAATTATCCGTTTGCTGCCCTTTTCGACGCTCTATCAAAGCATGTCCGAAGCGCGGGTCGGTCTGATTAGTGGCTTCGCAGCCCAGGTACTGGGGTCAGTCCATGCGTGACTTGGTACTCGGCCCAGTCATCGTTGGTATTGCGGCATATGGTCTATTGCACCCCTGGATCGGCATTCTGGGTTGGACCTGGATCAGTATCATGAACCCGCATTCGTACACTTGGCACCTGAGCAGCATGCCGGTCGCTGCTACCGTCGCCGGGGCGACCCTGCTGGGCGTGTTGCTCACCCGTGACCGACGCCAGTTCTTTGTGACACGTGAAACAGTCGTGCTGATGCTGTTCATGCTTTGGATGTGCATTACTT
>NZ_JBFUJO010000025.1:0-78187 GCF_056401355.1 Polaromonas sp. P4_F4
GCTCGGCGGCCACGAATGACATTGCGGTGAGCCTGTACAACCTGCATGCCGACCACATCGCCACCCCGCGGGTGATCACGCGGCAGGACCAGACCATCGTCTGGCGCTGGGACACGGCAGAAGCCTTTGGCGGCACGGCGCCGAATCAGAACCCCAGTGGCCTGGGCGCCTTTGTCTACAACCCGCGCTTCCCCGGGCAGGTGTTTGACGCGGAGACCGGCCTGTTCCAGAACTGGAACCGGGAGTACAACGCTCGGCAGGGGCGCTACGTTCAGTCTGATCCGATTGGACTCCAAGGGGGCATCAATACCTTTGCCTATGTGGAGGGCAATCCGTTGGGCTATACAGACCCGGAAGGCCTTGTCAAACTCCCAGGCAATTACAAGGACTTGACTCCGCTAGAAGGTGGTGGAGGCCCAGGTTTTGGTGGACCAACGACTAGCGGGCGTTCCCCATTCGGACCGAAAACATCCGCCCCTCAATGTCCGCCGGGCGTGAAAAACACCCTCGATCGAATCAAGGCTGGTGAGGGGTACCCTCATCGCAATGATGGATCGGTGTTTCAGAATAAGGAGAAAATGTTGCCAATGAAGCCAGATGGATATTACCGGGAATGGGTGCATCCCACGCCCGGTGTTCAAGGGCCGGGAGCCCAACGTGTGGTGACTGGACAAGGGGGTGAAGCCTACTACACGCCCGACCACTATCGCACATTCATTCCTGTTCCATAAACCTGATCCAATGATGACCACTCCATTTGAATTTATCGCCTCGTCGGGCCACGATGCGCCGGGAGAAGAGTTCCTTTTAGAGGTGCCAGCAGGCATCCAATCAAAGGGGGCGCTATTGGACGCACTTGCTAGAGCCGGGCAGTTCCCAGAATATTTCGGAGGCAATTGGGATGCACTCTTAGATTGCTTGCGGGATTTTGGATGGGTCCGGGAAAAGCAAATCGTGATCGTGCACAGCGATGTGCCGCTACATGCCAATCCTGTGGACTGTCGCATCTATCTGGAAATTCTTCGTGAAGCGGTCAATGATTGGACTCGTACTGCTGGTCGATCAGAAGTCGCAACGGATGCTACGGTGTTTCCTGACCACGTACTGCGTGTGTTATTTCCTGATTCCGAGAGAAACACTGTCTCCGACATGCTGACTTAATAAACAAAAAGCCACCTGCGACCTCCAGCCGCTAAAGCTGTGGGTTTCAGGTGGCTTTTTTTGATTGGGTGCGGAACCCCAATAGTCGAGGGAATGGCTGGAAAGAAGGTAACGGCAATGTATGGATTCCAACTGGACCAGGCGGCGAAGCTCATGGAGGTCCTCATTGGGATGTGCAGTAGCCTGGCCGGCACCAGCACCCTGTACAGCTACGACGAGACCATCCTGGAATTTTGGCCTCACGCGCCGACCGCGTCCTTCACACACTTTTTAGAAAAACTACTCTTAGCAGCACCGGCCAACTTCTGGTCCTTGGCGGCCAGATCACACTTGGCTGCAGCGTCCTTTTCACATTTTTTCAGGAACGAGTTCTTGGCTGCGCCGGCAAGCTTCTTCTCAGCCGCGGCAGCTGTGCAGGTCGCATCCTGGGCGAACACCGCACCGGTGAATGAGAGAGCAGCAATCAGACAAAGTTTTTTCAGCATGAAACATATCCTTGTGAGTGGGGACATCCCGAAGGGCAGTTTAACCAGGTGCCGGGGATTCCAAAATAGGTCTACCAGCATGGCTGCGGTGAATGTCACCGCCCGGGACCGAACACTACAGAAGCAAGCACCAACAGCGATCAACTCAGGATTGAACCCGCAGCCTCACATGCCGGATCACCCCCTCACAAGGCATCTTCCACCAAGTGCAGCACATGCTCAAAGCCATCCTTGCCACCATAGTAAGGGTCAGGCACCACGGGACTCTCGTGCTTCAGACAGAACTCAGTCAGCCTGCGCACCTTGCCTTGATATTCAGCAGGGCATTCAGCCTGGATCAAAGCCAAGTTGTCCCAGTCCATTGCCAGGATCAAGTCGTGGCTCGCGAAGTCTGCATCCGCGATTTGACGGGCTCGTAGGTCTGACAGGTCATAGCCTCGCTTCACGGCGTGAGCCTGGGAACGTTCGTCTGGCGGGTTATCGGCGTGATAGTTGTGCGTGCCGGCCGAGTCCACTTGTACCTGATCGGCCAGGCCATGCTCGATGAGCTTTTGCCGGAATACACCGTGAGCCGTGGGGCTTCGGCAGATGTTGCCCATGCAGACGAAGAGGACTGAGTAGGTTTTCATTGGGACCGCTGCACTTTAGCCTGCAACAGGCGCGACTGGCCTTAGCCACACTGCAGCAGCCTCTTCCGGCGGCATTGAACGAAGCTGGGCGTCCTGCCATATCGCCACAGCAACCTCTTCAAGTTGAGCCGTCTCAACCGTGTGCCAACGCTCGTGCAGCTTCTCGCCGCACTTGGCAATCCACTGGCTCGGGGTCATCTCGTCCATGGTTTAAATATACTGTATAAATCCACAGCTTGTCCAGTAAGATTGTGCGCAATCGCAGGAAAAAGGAAACAGAGCCATGCAGCACCCTTCACCTCAAAGTCAACCGCGTCGAGCAATGCCTTCGTCTCCCCCTCCGCGTCTACGCAAGGTTTCTCCCTGGCCCTTTCCTGCTGCAGTGAAACGGCACTCGGAGGCTGACATCATGGCGAATGCTCGGCGGATCGTTGCGACTACTGCGCAGCAATGGGCAGTGACGCAGGATGGCTTTTAGGGGTCGCCTCACGCTATATTGAGGCATGTGTTCGAACTACCGCCCTGTCACCCGGTCGGATCGACTGCTGACTTTCTTTGGCGTTGAACGTGCAAGAGACGAGCCTCCAGTGGACATTTGGCCGCTTGGATTGGCACCGTTCATACGCCTGGCCGAAGGCGGCTCAGGCAACAAGATCATCGAGGATGGGATCTTTGGCCTGCTGCCGCACTTTGCTGCGGAGTTGGCAGCAGGACGCAAGACCTACAACGCCCGTTCCGAGACTGTCGCCAAGTTACCCAGCTTCAGGGAGTCCTGGAAAAACGGTTGGCGTTGCATTATCCCAGCTGAGTCGTTCTACGAACCCAATTGGGAATCAGGCAAGGCAGTCCGCTGGCTCATTCAGCAACCGGGTGAGGTGCCCATGGGTATTGCCGGCATCTACCGGAAGTGGCGTCACCCTAACGGCCTTGAGCAATTCACGTTTGCCATGCTGACTGTGAACGCGGACGGTCACCCCGTCATGCAACGGTTTCACAAGCCAGAAGACGAGAAGCGCATGGTGGTGATCCTGGATCCAAAGGACTATGGTGACTGGCTGTCGTGCCCGGTGGCAGAAGCTCCGAAGTACTTCAAGCAATGGCAAGGACCACTGGACGCTTTTGCAGCGCCATTGCCGCCCAGAGTGCCAAGGAGTAGTAGTGTGAGGACGGCTCGTCCGCCTCCGCCTGAGACGCCGGATCTGTTTTGAGCTTGTGTACGCGAGGTTAATTTTTTTCCTTGGCGTTCCAGGTGCAATGGTCAGAGCGGTGAGATAGTGCCTTGTAGCATATTGAGCCCTAGCGAAATATAGAGATGTGATCGGCTGCGGGCGCTGGAATTCGCTGACTCATCGTCGCTGCTGCCATAAGCTCGTTTTGTGTCCTCATCATTCACCCAGGCCAGAACAATCAGCCGGGCTTTGGCGCGGTAGCGAAAAAAGAGCCGGTACTGCTGGTGGAATTGTTAAATTGACAAGTCACCATGTTTGTCGTCACATCCAAACCTTGATTCGCTTCAGGAGATCGACATGGCTATCCACACATTCTCAAGCCGCGACTTCACTCGTGACGTGTCAGCGGCCAAGCGCGCGGCTGCTGATGGCCCTGTGTTTATTACCGACCGCGGGCGTCCTGCATTTGTGCTACTCAAAATTGACGACTATTACCGCATCGCCGGTCAAAGCGAACGCTCGCTCCTTGACGTCATGGATGGCATCCCAGGTGGGGACGCCATCGATTTCGATCCGCCTCGTCTCAATCTCCAGATCCATGGCGCATCGTTTGACTGAGAGCTCTCAATGTTCGTTCTGGATACCAACGTCATTTCCGAGTTGCGCCATGGCAAGCCTTATGAATCTGCCGCGGTGCGGGCCTTGGCCGCAGGGCCGCCGAGCAGCAAGCTTTTCCTGTCCGTCATCACGCTCCTTGAGTTGGAAATAGGCATCCAGGCGCTGGAGTGCCGCGTGCCACCTCAAGGTAGTGCGGAGTTGGTTGAGTTCACAAAAAACCAAGCATGTGCAAGGACTTAAGCTTGTTTCTGCGGTTTTTTACATGAATCCCTGCCGACCCTCATAGATATTGTGAAAGAGAAAGTGCGAAGCTCAGCGTTGGGTTAGCAACTGTTGGACCACAGGATGTTTTACTTTGCGCTCAGTGCTGATGGCGTAGTAGTTCTCGTCCACGCCTTCGCAAGGACCGAGCAGCATGGCTTGATGACGTTGCATGAGGTCATTTCGTACCGATAGCGCGGCTGGAAAAACGCCTAACCCGCTGCCACCGAACGTTTCCAGCAGGGCGCTGTCTTCAAACTCCCCGACCACTCGCGGGCGCAGCCCGTGCTGGATCAGCCACTGATCGAGAGGTCCGCGAACGGTGGAATGCGTGGTGGGCAGCAATACCGGCACCCTGTCCAATGATCCCGGAAAACCGTCCTGCGCCACCGCCCACCAGTGCTGCGACGCGTACCAGCCCATCCCTGAGGTGCCCAAAGGGTGGTTGTGCACCTTCAGGTGTGGATTGAACGGTGCGGGGTGATCGGAAAGCACGACATCCAGCCGATGCATGGCCAAGTCGGCTAACAGGTCGGCCATTTCGCCCTCGTGGCACACGAGCCTTAAGTCGGGTGTGCTCAGCACCGGCTGGAGCAGGCGCTGCACCACCAGTTTAGGCAGGCCGTCTGCAATCCCCACCGTAAGCCGAACCGATTTGACGTGGGCGGCGCCACGTACCAGTTCGGGAAGCGTCTCGCCCAGCTGGAAGATGTGCTCTGCCTGTTGCAGCGCAACGACCCCAGCTTCGGTCAGCGCCAGACCACGTCCGGCAGGTTTGAGCAACTGGCACCCCAGGTCTCGCTCCAGTTCCCGGACTTGCGCACTCACCGTTTGGACCGCCATGTCCATTCGCGCGGCAGCGCGCGACATGCCGCCTTCCTTCGCAACGACCCAGAAGTAGTACAGGTGCCGATAGTTGAATGCGAGGCTCATATTCAGGTTTTACAGGATGTTTAATCATGAATTGTCTGCTTTTTTAATGAGTGTTGAAGCTCTATCCTTTGTCGTTATAGGTGCAGACCTTCCACACCCACGAAAGACAAACCATGAACCGACCTCTTGTTCTCACATCGCCCACCGCCAACTCAGGTTGGGGTACCGCCATTGCCAAGCACAAGGTGCTTCGCAACACCTATGCCTTGTTGTCCATGACACTGCTGTTCAGCGCAGCCGTTGCAGCGCTGGGTGTCATGTTGAAACTGCCGCCAGCCGGATTGGTGATTACTCTGGTCGGTTATTTTGGTCTGCTATTCCTCATCCATAAGCTGCAAGACAGTGCTTGGGCTGTTCCAGCGGTTTTCGCCCTGACCGGTTTCATGGGTTACACGCTCGGCCCGGTGCTGTCGATGCATCTGGCGCTGCCAGGTGGAGCGCAGGCCATAACGCTGGCACTTGGTGCGACGGGCGTGACTTTCCTGGCCTTGTCGGGCTGGGTGTTGGCAACCCGGCGTGACTTCAGTTTTATGGGGGGCTTTCTGTTCGCCGGCATGGTGATTGCACTGCTGGCTGGCGTGGCAGCAATGTTCCTGCAGTTGCCCGCGCTGGCGCTGGCCGTTTCAGCCATGGTGGCGTTGCTGTCGGCGGGGATGATTTTGTTCGAAACCAGCCGTATCGTGAACGGCGGTGAAACCAACTACGTGCTGACCACGGTAAGCCTCTTCGTGTCGCTGTTCAACCTGTTTACCAGCCTGCTGAGCCTGTTCGGGTTTGGCGGAAGCAACGACTAAGTTCAAGGAGAAACGCATGAAATGCCCCCATTGCAGCGACGTGGCCCTGGTAATGTCTGAGCGCCAAGGCGTCGAGATCGATTACTGCCCACAATGCCGTGGCGTGTGGCTAGACCGCGGTGAACTGGACAAGCTCATTGAGCGCAGTGCAGTAGCTGCGCCGGTACCGCAGCCGGTGTACCCGCAAGCTGCCCGACGTCCCGACTTTGAGGACTCGGACTTCCGCCACAGCGCTGCTCATGGCCAGCGCAAGCACAAATCGTGGCTTAGTGAGATCTTTGACTGAGTCAGAAATAGAGCCAAGCGACTCTGACACCCTTATAGGGGCACCCGCCCCCTCCCCATTTTTGTCAATTTTTTACCTTAGGAAAATCCGTGAGCACTTCTTTTCGCACCACCGCAACCGTGATCGCCCTGACCGTTGCTTCGCTGGCCGTCCCCTCGCTGGCCTACGCCAAGCGCATGGGCGGTGGAGGCAAATCCATGCCCCGTACCAGCATGAGCAAAGCTCCTGCTGCTCCTGCTGCTCCTGCGGCGCCGACCGCTCCGAAGGCTGCAACAGCGCCTGCGACTCCTGCAGCAGCGACCGCACCCGCAGCTCCTGCTGTTGGCGCGGCACCCGCCGCCCGAGGTCCTGGCTTAATGGGCACCATGGGTGCAGCCGCCGTGGGCGCCGTGGCTGGCTCCATGGCAGGTAATGCGCTGGCCGGTGGCCAGTCTTCGGACAAGGAAACCAAGGCCAAGGAATCGGAAGCCCTGGCCGCCGAGAAGGACGCCCAGGAACTGCAACGCAAGGCCGACGAAGCCAAGCGTAAGGCCGAAGCAGCCCGCGCAGCGGCGAAGTAGACCTTGCCGAATAAGCCTTACGCATGTGCACGCTGTAAAGCATGTTTGTGTCGCAGCAGGTGCTATAGGCCAGCCTCTTAACGCGCGGTGGAGCAACCTTGTAGCTCGTTGGGCTCATAACCCAAAATTCAAACCCTGCCCGCGCAACCAAGTATCGATGGAAGCGCTCCTGTCATTGACCGGAGCGCTTTTTTGTTTCCGGTTTGCACAGCTGCATGGATGGCAAGGAAGCCCCTACCTGGAGCCTCACCACACGACCAGGGTTTCGGGGGGACTTGATCACCCCTGACACGTTGGCGCCATTTGTCCCGCCGGCCACCGCGAGATTCACTACGGAATTGGCGGGCATGGCCGCAATGCCCAGTTCATCCAGTATCTTGTCTCGATTGAATCAGAAAAATAAGCCCAACACTCATCGCGTCTGCTCCTTCATCGGTGGTCCAATAACGGCCTTGAACTTCAATGGTGAGATAAGTGGTACGAGAGAATCAGAAGAGGACATGGGTACGGCGGACATTGACCGCAGCAGTAATGTCAGTTGGCTTGGCAGCCCAGGCCGCCAGTGGTTTTGCGGAGTGTCCAGAGTTCTTTGCGAATGGGCAGCCACCTGCAGCACCGAAGCAACCTGCACAGAGAGAGCTTTGCTACGAAGCCTTCGCTGTCCTTCATAGCGGGGAAACCAAGACCCCGGTTTACGTCGCCCAGCGCCTGAGCCGGAAAAGCATCGAGGATGCCGACGAAAAGCGCACCAACAAGTTCTTTGCAGATGCCCGACTGCCACGCCGGGAGCGGGCTGAGCTGGAAGATTACAAGCGCTCGGGCTACTCGCGCGGGCACATGGCCCCTGCGGGAGATATGCCCACGGCGCAGGCGATGGCACAGAGCTTTTCCTTGGCCAATGTGGTGCCTCAGGCCAGACAGCACAACTCGGGGGCGTGGGCCAAGATCGAGCGGGACACCCGCAAGTACGCAGGACGGGCGCAAGGCGACGTGTATGTGCTCACCGGTCCGGTGTTTGGCCCGAGCAGCGAAACCATCGGTGACAACCGGGTGCGGGTGCCCAAGTACCTGTTCAAGTTGGTCTATGACACCGAGCGCAACCGCGCCTGGGCACATTGGCAGGAGAACAGGGATGATACACAGGCATCTAGGCCAATCAGCTATGAGGAGCTGGTAAGGCGGACCGGTGTGGAGTTCTTGCCAGCGGTGGCCGGTGTGCGATGACCCGCTTTCGACTAACCTCAGTCAGCCGGGCGTGTGCATCAAGGGGCAGGTCAAGACTGCAAGCCGACGTTCGAGGGAGAAGCATGCCAACGCCATGATCAGGGCATGGCAGGGATATGTGGACCATTTCCGCGGAATTGCAGAAAGTACTTTCGCGGAAAAACAACGTCGCCATTTTTCATCTGGCCCCGGATGCACTGGATTCCTAACATGAAGGCTCCTTTTACCCTTACCAGGATCCAACATGACGAAATCGACACAACAGCAACGCAACCATCGCTCCGATGCCCTCAACAAGAACCGTGGAACCAGCGGCACCAATCCCACGAACGCACAAGTTCAAGGCAACCGAGGGAAACAGTTGAACCCCAACCATAAGAATAAATAGTGCCGCGGCACCCCACCCCCGTGGGGTGCGTTCCTCATTCGACCCCAGCCTCTGTCCCTCCATGAATCCCGTTAGCTTTCCAACACAAGGAGAAGTGATCCAATTCATCTTCGACGCCTTAGGCGTCTTGCCCAGGAAACACGACGACGCATCGTTCGACGAAACCCGTAAGAAATCCACCCAAAAGGCCCTGCAGCGGCTTGCCTTGGAAAAAGGCGCGCTGGATCAGCGTTTGGGCGAAATGGTGCAAACACTGAGCTATTTGGTTGCTGGCAGCATCCAGCCCCGTGAGTGTTTAGCTCTCGGCGATATTCTTTCCGATCTCTTCGAGATCTACCAAGTCACGCTCCGGGACGAAGGCACATTCCTCACCAAATCTGAAACCATCAAATGGTTTCTGTTAGGTAGCGCCGTATTAAGGCTACCCGTTTCAATTGCCAAGCAACTCCAGAGATACAACGTGGCCGCCGATGGTCTAGTCGCCCCGGCCGACACCTACTGGTATCTACCTAGCAAGGGGGCGGATGGATGGATATGGCCCCTGGAAAGGGTCATGCGCTGGGCCTACCAGCTGGCCGGAACATCCATTCAAAAATTCCACTGGCCAGATGAGGCTGATCGGTCCATTCAGGAAAAGAACCTCGACAACGCAAAGAACTGGCTGGCGGACCGCCACCTTCCTTCGTGGCCGGCATTACTCAAGAATTTCAATCAATCCTTCGACGCTCTCGACCGGGTGCAGGCCGAACAGGGGCGGCCCGCCCTCTCAGACACTCAGAAAAACAGTATTCGGACGGCGCTGTTTGCAGCAAGGGCTTCAACTTACATTTCAAAGTCGGTGCTGGCCCACCACGGCGAAGCAGTGCTGCAAGAATTTTGTTTACGCTACCAAATGGTCGCAGACTGTGTGGTCGAGGATGTTCAGAAGATTCGAGACTGTGCCCAGCAGATCATTGCCCAACACGAGATTTCATTGGAAAAACAGGATACGGTCTGGGGTACCGTTTGCACGGACTATTGGACGGCATTTGCTGATCGGAATTATGCGGTCATCCAAGCCTTGCAGCGTCAGCAAATCACAATGGCCAAAGCCGTGGAAATAACCCGAAATTTCGGAAGACTCGCGGCATTGCCTTTTCAGAACCCCGAAACATTCGCCCCACAGCATTCAATGCCCCAGGGCTTTAGCGAAGCTGTTCTTGATGGGCTTGCGCTGCGGAAGAGCGTTGACCTCAGCATCGAGAAAATTGAGGCATATGCGGCACGTCTCGACGACCGCGGACTCCGCCATGTGCTTCCGTGGATGCTCCCATGGCAACGGGCAACCCACCACTACCGCGCCGAACGGTACGATAACGCCTATCCGTTCATTCAGGAAGCCTTTGAAAAAGCACAATATTGTGCAGGTGGCCACCAGTACCTTCTGCTCAACCAATACATCGAGCTGGCAGCAAAAAACGACAAGTGGCGCGACTTCAAACGGGGCATCGAATGGGCCACCTATCTGGGGTTTGAGGTCAGGTGGCTGCGCCAGGAGGAGCCAACGGAGGAAAAACTCCAATTTGTTTTTGAGATCATGAAAAAAGCAGTCTATGCCGAATAGATTCATTTAGTCGGCAGAAGCCGTCATTGGCCCGATTTGACAGGTCGACCGCTGATTTCCGACTCCGTCAAGTAGCGAGGCTAATGCCAACGGCTGCTTTCGCTGCTGCATAACGGAAGTCGAGTTCAGACGGACTGCTGACATAGGGTTATCCGAAATGCTCGCTCCATACCCGACGTTGACATCGGCAGGCTGGGTGTCGGCAATGTGGCACCGATTTTGATGATTGCTGCACCCGCACCCGGCCAGTAGCAGTGGCTGGTCAACGGCAGCTTTTGGGTAACTCAATTTTCGACGCGTGAAGCATCCTCGACCGAACTGTAGTCAGTGCCTGCAAGGCGCCCACTTCAGTCTTCGTCTTGAAAATCGCAAGTTTCCTATGCGGTCACCTAATAATTGATAGCTGGGTTACCTTGGCACGGAGCATCATTGGCCCTGATGAGCTTCTGGAATCAGGCGTTCAGCGACGCGCCCGAGCAAAGGCTCCAGCGTCGCGTCATCCAAACTACCGAGGGCGGAGTCAATGTCCGAGGATGCGTAGCTATGGCGATGGAGCGAGCCGGCCGTTTCGTTGATTCGATCGGCTGTGCGGAAGCGGATTTCCGGCGAGGGCGCGTTGGGTTGCTGCAGTTGGCCATCGATGGCTGTCATCAGTTCGTTTTCGGAAACTACGCCCAACACGCACAGCGCGACAGCGCCGCACAAGGCGTTCTCCAGCGATGCCCACCCTGTCTGATAGCGACCTGACTTGAATGCCCATTGCATCAACAACTTGAAAGCATCCTGGGCAAAGTCATGACAGTCTCTTAGATGTGCATCGGCGGCAGCGTTGAAAATCATGTCTGCCAACTGATGCCGTTCAATATATGACACATCCTCGCGATCGTCTGGTATCCAAGACCAGCTGAAGATCAGCCACGACGCGCTCTTTCGTAGCTCGTCCCGGTCATGGTCTGCGCATGCCGGCGCGCACGACAGCGCGAGCAACAGCTTGGCGATGTGGTTGGCCCAAGCAATGAGCTCATGCGTCAGGCTGGAGCGCTTTGCAACGGCAGCCAGGAAGATATTCTTGTATGGGTCGTATAGGCCTTCCGCCCAGTCCACAACATTCGCGACTACCTGTCGAGCCCGCTCGTCGTTAACCGGTTGATCGCCAACGCTATTCGCCACTGTGGTGAGCATCACCGCGAACGTCTGCTTGCCTGTCAATGAGAAATAGGACGAAAGAGCGTGCCGATGGGCGGCTGTCAGCGGAGTGTCGCGCAAATTCTCTACCACCGTAGACCCTAGATTGAACACGTCGTCGCGGACTTCCCTGATTGCAAAGCGGCTGTCACGCTCGCCGGTGTATTGGAGCAACGCCAGCGACAACCAAGTCAATTGCTCAGCGCCGCATGAGATGACCGCCAACTGGTTGGCGCGGACTACGCCAACCAACGCCATTTGGGAGATACTTTCCGAGCCGGTTACCACAGACTCTGGTTCGGCGAAGACCAGCTGCTGGCGAGCCGCATCTCCCATAAGCCGAATACCCTCCATTAGTACATCAGGTAGATCGTGTTGGGCCGTAGCTTTGACTGCACCGGCCAAGTATCCTGCCGCAAGGTAGGCATGTGTCTTCGCAGCGCTCTCCCCGGCGTAGGTAATCTGCAAGTACACGCGCACCAGCGCGGCCAACGTCCTGTAAGTGTCTTGAACCTGACGCTCATCACCTCTGGCGAGGCCTACCTGTGCGTTCTGCCGCAGCTGCTCAAGTGTGTGATTGACGAATCCGTCTGACGTAAGCGGATTTTCAATGAAGTAGTTTTCCGCCATGAAGGTTTTCCCCTTGGCCTCTACGTACTTGGCATTGATGGCCACGACCGCCGTCAATGCGGTGCCGGCGACCTCGTAATCGCCCCGTTCCGAGAATCGTCGCGCAAAGGCAATCGCGTGATTCAGCGCTTCAAACGCGTCGTCGGTCCAGCGAGGATTGACCATGAAGAATGCCATCCGCTCGGAGTCCATCTGCTGAACGCGGCCAGGTCGCTGCTCAGCATCCGGTTGCGTAGGGGCAGTTGGCAGCAATGGCGCCATGCGTTTGGCACGGGCTACCCACCGCTGCAGACTCGCGATCCCGGTTTGCCTGACAATGCGCAACTGCTCGTGCGGACTGATCAGCACGAGCGCCCTACGATAGGCGTAAAGAAAAAGCAGCAGTGTCAATACCGCTGCCCAAACCGCCAGCACCAGCGAACGGGCTACGCCGACTTGTTCCACCGCAAGCGAGAGGCCAGCGATACCGACGCCCAGCATGAATGTGACGACGAACGCGAACAACAGCCGCAGATCCGAACCAAGCTTCCGAAACAGGCCATACGGCATCCGGTCAACGTTCACCTGCATCGCGAACATAATCAATGAGAACGCGATTGCCGTCGCGCCCAACAGCGCGCCCCCCAGCGATGACAGCAACTGTTGGAGGGCCGAGAGGTGGCCGCCGTCGCCTAGATATTGCAACCACTGCTCCAAAGTTGAGGCCAATACGATAGAGCCGATGAGCACGACGAGAAGCAGCAATCCGCCGATACTTCCGCCCCAGCGCTCAATCAACGACCCAGTCACCACGGAGGCGTGATATGCCGATTTCCACGCTAGTGCGTACCAACGCTTCATCCGGAGTACTAGCTGACTCCAGCGTCGCTCGCCGCTGTGCAGGACCAGTCGTGGCGCATTCTTTGCTCGGGCGAGCGTCTTGTGTAGCCGGTCAATCATGCTCATGCTGCGTTCTTCCTGAATCGGTGATCATGCAGCCCGCAGGCCCGGCGGATGGGGATCATCATCTGGCGATCGAGCGGCGTTCTTGAGGACGTCTATCACCAGCTTGGGCTGGTCTTCGCCGGGCCATTGCAGCTTGCGTATGGGTGCAACATGCTCAAAAGCTTCGGCCAAGATCTTCATGTCGTGACTAAGGCTTTGAGAAATTTGGGTTGCAATGGCCAAGGATAGCCCAGCCGTCCCTTTAACGATTTGCGCGTTGCTTTCCATGGCGCGGCGCGTCTGCGCGAGATTCGCATGCAGAGTTGTAAGTGCGTCAATCGCTGTAACTTCCAACAACAGCAGCTCCACGCCAAGGCTTTCCATAAAGGGCATGGCGCGGGGAAAATAGTCACTCAGGTCGATTTTCCCGGGCGCTGGTCCGCCGGCTCGGATAGTTCGAATGGCAGCATCCATCATGTGCTTGGAATCGAGTAAACCGGCGGTGAGGTTTACGAGTTCTGCGGCAATCAGCGCCCTGAGCGCCGCACTTCGTCGTTCGAGGCGTGCGGCGGCTTTGTGTTGCTCGTTGGATCGGCTGATCCAGTTTCCTAGCAGGACGGCAGCAGCGGCAAACAGGGCACCTGCCAACGACGCCGCAGGCTCCGCCTTGAGGCCCCAAGGTGGAAATGCGACTACCCAAATGCTCAAGCCCACCAACGCCACGAAGAGCAGCAAGTCGATCCAGCCCATTACTCGTCGAATCATCCAAAGCCTCCTGGTTTGGTGCCGCCAGCAGTGGGCGCCAGGGAACCATGGTGTGGACTAACTATTCCTTGGAAGTGTAACTAAGGGCTATTAAGTGACATTGAGAAGTTCAAGTTTCTAGAGCCAGAAATGAGTCGCTGGGCAATGTCAGGAGCTTGTCGCGAAGGGACGGAACGAGCACAAATCAGCCAACTCCATTGCCGTAATTAGCAAATGTGAATCCCTGTGTCACTAAATGGCCGCCTTGGGCGCGTCAAATTTGGAAATCGATTGTCTGGAGTGGGCCCGCTGCAGCCGACGGTAAGATGACTGTATTCGGCCAGGAGCAGACCGTCATCTCAAAGTGTGGGATGGCTGCTTCAGGCTATTTCGGATTTCATTGAACCATACTGGATGCGCACTTCCAACAAGAAGCAGCCACACATGAGTAGCAGCCGGGGGCGGACTTCCAGGGTCGCGGCCGGCTCGTGAAGTAATCGGGCATATTGCTGCGACGATGCAGCTGTTGAATTCAGAACCAGCGGCTGCCGAGACCGACCGCCGAGGCATTCTCACCGACGGCGCTGTCAGGGCAACTGGTGCGCTCATGCTGTGCCTAGTGTGCAGTTTGCATTGGCGTT
This sequence comes from Polaromonas sp. P4_F4, assembly GCF_056401355.1. Classification (NCBI taxonomy): domain Bacteria; kingdom Pseudomonadati; phylum Pseudomonadota; class Betaproteobacteria; order Burkholderiales; family Comamonadaceae; genus Polaromonas; species Polaromonas sp. P4_F4. Next base: position 14,236 of record NZ_JBFUJO010000025.1, read on the forward strand.
CCGGGGGGCAGTTTCAAGCAAGGACGTCCCGCGCCCAGTCAACGAAAGCGCCCGTGATTCAACGGAGAATAGGCCATGAAATCACCCAGAACTATTTCCTCGCCCAGCTTGCTGAAGGCGGTATCGAGCCCGTCGGGATCATCACCTGAAGATGCTGATGCTCGAGCGCTCTTCGGAGCACGGCGGAGCGGCATCGATCTCCAGGGGCCGATTGCGGCTGTCGGCGCCAATACGGGCGGCTCGGGAGGCCACGCTTACGTAATCGGCTTCGGACTTGCCGCGCAGGTCCTGTTACGCTCGTTGACATGGCGGGAGGCAAGTGGTGATCCAGAAGAGTTCATCCCCGAGGACGCGCTTATCCATCCGCTAGCCTACTGCGCCCGTCATTTCGTCGAACTGTTTCTGAAGGACGTTCCGCATGAGCTCCATGCCCTGCGGAATGCGGAGTTCAAGTCTGAAGAGCATCACGACATACAGAAGCTCTGGGGGGCCTTCGACGTCGCATGCTGCGTCGATCGGCGACTGCGCGAATTCCCCGACAGATTGCGCGATGCCGTTATGGCTATCGCCGCATTGGACCCGACAGGTCAGACGTTTCGCTATCGAAACAACAGGGACAATGAGCAGCATCTGCGGGATCTGGCGGTCATCTACGTTCCGGAGTTCGAACGGTCTTTCATGCGGATGTTCGACACGGTGAAGGAACTGTATGCGCACATCGAAGGGCTTCAGTGGGAATACTCGTTGGGTACGTACACCGAGAACTTGTCGCGATCGGATCTGATGGAAGTCGCGCAGCGCCTTGGGGAGGCAGCCAAAGAGGGCAAGCAGGCACTGCGTTCCGCGCAGGTAAGTATCTGTGCCGACTTCTCGTTGTCACGCCGCCAGTACCACCTGGCACGGGAGCAAATCGACAATCACTATGGGCTGTCACAACGTGCCGGCAAAGAGAGGCCTTTGAAGGACCTCACTTCTGAGACTCTTGGGGTGACAGTCGTCGCAATTTTTGTGGAAGAGGCCGCCTCGCTTCTCGCAGAGTCAGATGTGGCGGCGATCTGGGGCGTTCTCAGCGTCGGGGACGTTTTGGGAGGCAGCGAGGACTACGACCCCCAAGTCCAAGCGTTTCTCGATCGTAAGATCCCGACTGGAACTCAGGATGTCCTGCGAGCGCTCAGGAACAAGCCCACTCAGCTGCGCAAGGGCCTTGCCCGACTTGGTCAGATGACGCTTTTGGAAGCATTGGACAGCATGGTGCCGCTGGACGAGCTTCTGCAGATTGAAGAACACCGCTGGTGCGATAGGTGGCATCACCAGTAATGATTACCAACGACAAGAACGAGGAGAACCTACATGATCGACCTGATCCTGCTGCCAAAGGGGAGCGAGGCTGGACTGGAAGCGCTCTACGAGCGGGCGCTCAAGAAGGCGATTGAGCTCTACATCGTCTCGGCCTACCTCACAGAGTGGGATGCGCCGGCCAAGCTCAATGCCGGCTGCAAGACCTTTCGGCTAATTGTCGGCCGGGACTTCGGCATCACGCGGAAAGACGCCTGCCGCAAGGTGATGAAATGGCTGCCGAGCAAGCTGAAAAACCGCTTCATGGTGGCCGAGGAGATTGAGGGATTCCACCCCAAGGCGATGTTCTGGAAGGAGACCGGCGGCAGCATGCACGCTCTCATCGGTTCTTCCAACCTTACCCGAGCAGCCTTCTCCAGCAACCACGAGGCAAACGTCTATCAGAAGCTGACGCCCACGCACTTCGAGCAGGCCCGAGCATGGATCCGCTCCATCGAGCCCTCGTGCATCGCGGTCTCCGAGGACTGGCTCGAGCTGTATCAGGAAGCCCCTCGCAATGGTCCCAGCGGCCCGTCCAAGAAACCATCTTCCGAGCAACTGAAGGAGAAATTGCAGCTTCCCCGCCCCTCCGGCGCCGCGGACATCGTCCGCGATCGGCGCCAGAAGCTTGCGGCCTATCGCAAGCACCAGTCTGGGCTGATGAAGTTGTTCAGGGATTGCGCGGCCGGCCGGGTCACATCGCCCCAGTTCTACGACCAGCTACCCAAGTATTGGCACCGCGATTTGGGCGATCGTCTTCAGGGTGCCGGCTGGGAGCGCCAGGGCAAAGCAAGCGATTTCAAAGCGCTGAGTACGGCGTTCCTCGAAATCGTCAACGCGAAGCCCAGCGAGCGAGACGATGTGGTCGCAGATCAAATTGATGATCTGCGCCGGCTTAAAGTGTCCTCGCGTACCTCATTTCTCTCTGAGATGCTGTGCCTGCGGTTCCCCGATCTCTATCCGGTGAAGAATCAGCCCGTGGAAGACTTCCTCGCCGACATCAGGTTCAAAGGCCCGCGGGGGGCATCGGAGGGAGCTGCCTATGTTGATCTCGCGCAGCGCCTTCGCATGGCGCTGCGCGTGAGCAAAGGGCACCCGGCAAAAAACATCGCAGAACTCGACGCGGTCATCTGGCTGAAGTACACCCCCACGTAGGAACGCACCGCATCACTGCTTCAGCGTGGGGCTGCACGCCGCTCCACGCATCGCCGTCCCTGCGTGGAGCATGGCGCGCACTTGTGATACCAGGCTGACGCCGCCGTAGTCTTTGAGTCGACCGTCTGGCGATGTCTGCTTCTGGGCGGGAGTGTGAATTCGCGGGCTGACCGCGACGGACCGCTCCCGCTGCAGTCCCGGCGTTCGAAGCCCAATTCTCAGTGACCGCAAAGGGTGGACTGTTGACCTACAGATAATTTCTTCAAAGCAGTCATTGCCAGCATCACTGGTCAAGCACAGCCGGAATGATGGTCAGCGACTTCCATCACCTCTATATTTAACATGTTTATGGCTAAAACGTGCACTGTAATTTTGTTAAGTTAATAGAACATATTCAGGATTTGTTAAATTAAATGAACACGCTAAAAAGCATTGCAGAGAGCCTTCGCCACGGTTGCAAGGATACGAGCGATGTGGAATTGGCATCTAAAACCGGACTGACCCGCCAGAGCGTGAGTCGTGCCCTGAGTGGCAAGCACAATTTCAACGTGACCTCACTGCTGGCCATCGCTGAGGCCACCGGGCAGGAAGTGCTGCTGGTGCCGCGTGAGGTGGCCCGCGCCCTGTCGGGTGCTGGCCAGCCACCTTCCAAAAGCGTTTCCACGATGATTGACGAGCTCAAGGACTTGTGATTCTCAACGTCGAAGTCCGGCGGCCTCACCCCAAAGCAGCATTTGGCCAGACGCATACATTCAAGATGGGAATCGCAACGCCTCGAGATTTTTTAGTCCGGCGCGGGTGACTGTTTCCTCTGGCCCTAACGTATTGAGCCAGTGGTGAATCACCGTATTGCGAATAATGGCAGGTCCCTTGGCCAGATGAGGCATGTTTATATCAAGTGTGCCGGAGCCAACAATGGTTTCCTGGCGAAGCTTTTTAAGAGCCTTGCTGACGCAGTAATACAAGGCGGGAGCTCCCATGGGCGGAAGTTCCGACGCTTTGGCTCGACCACGTCGAGCCACAAACAAGGGGCCCTGACTGTCCATTTCTTTGATGAACTCGTCTCCTTGGACCATTGCTCCCTTGTGTGCAGCATGCTCCGCCAATAGGAGATGGCGCAGGTGTAGCCATTCAACCAGCGCCGGCGTGGCGGTAGGGGAGATTATTAAGGTCCGCTCCACGCCGTCGGATGACGCCATGACTTTGATCGCCAATGAGGCTGGATATTCATGTGCTATCGAAAATTGCTGTTCCGCACGGACGACATGGAGTCCCCGCAATGCCAGCAACTCCGAGGCGGTGATGCCGGTGTCTGCAAGTACCGCCAAAATTGCCTGATCGCGGGGGTGCCACCAGTCGGCCGCAGTTTTTGCCGGAATGAGCGCTTCGATAATCCGTGGGTCACGGAGCTTCGCAAAAACATGAGGATCCAGCACCTGCGACCGTCGATCCCCGTTGGAAATGAAGGGGCGCGCTTCTTCCGCTATGTCCAACACCGGGTTGTATCGGATCGTACCGTCTCTAGCGGCCGCGGCGTAGACCCCCCGCAAAAGTCGCCAGTAGCGCTGGCGGGTGTAGCTGGACATACGTTCTGCATTGATCGCCCTGCGCCGCGATACGCCCTGGCCCGGTGCGGCGCCTTGAAGGAATTCCTCGATCAGTGGGCCATCGACGGCGTACCATTTCAAAGCGCGCAGCCGCAACCAGTCACACCACGCATTCCACAGTGTTCGGTACTTGTAAGCGGACTCTCGCGACAAACGTTCACCTGCGATCAGCCTTTCTGACCAGCTGTCATACGGGTTGGGGCGCTCGCTCATGCCGTGTGCTGGACTTGTCGCGAAGAGATCTGGATTATTCGGTTGTGGCATGGGCGTCGTCGCAATCAGGGGGTGGGTTTCGGTGAAGTAGCTCGCTTTGCTTTCCATCACGAGCCGGGATGGCCCTCAGTAACTCATCCAGCTCCCGGAACGCATGTTGGCGCAACCAGCGCACATCTGCGGAGAACTGCTCCTCAAGTGTTCCGCGGGTCAAGTTTGGATTCGCGGTCAAAGCCGTGCGAATAGCGGTGAGACATTGCGCTTGTTTCTCGGATCGCAACCGCCGTCTCCAGTGAAAGCGCAGTTCCCGGTCAAGTTCCAACCATCGAACAACATCGCTGCGGCGGCACTGCAACTTCAGCATCGCATCTGCGTAGCTGCTGCATTCTGAAAACGCCTCCCAGACGTGCTCGGGCGCACGGGATGGCATTTCCACATCCATTCCAAACAGCGTAAGCTGTCCGCCAAAATCGTGCCCATGGCCCCTGCAGGCGTCGGTGAAGCTTGCCACCGCGACTTCCGGAGACTCCCAGTTCAATGYGCTCCAAAGCACGACCCACCGGACAGCATTTCCGAGGTGTCGACGCCACAGCATGCTTGATATCCACTTCCCGTCCCTGAAATTCTCAAGGCCATTGCCAGTCGCTTCGCACCACGCCGCGGTGGGCGTTTGGGTAAACCAGCGTTCGATCCGTTCGTGACTGACACCATTCGTAGACAAGATAACGCCGGCTTCACGCAGGCGCCGCAGGGCAGATTTGCGCAAGAATGCGATATCGATAGCGTCGATCCTGGTCAACGCACCGCCGACACGTTCAAGGACCCGTGCCGACCTTGAGGGTGGGGAGTCAGTTTTGGCAAGCTGGAGAACTGCTTTTGACGGAAGAAGCCAAACTTTTTGGTGGCCCGGGATTTGGTGAAGAGCGCTGTGATGCAGCGGACAGACCGTGGTGGTTGGGAATTGATGCTGGACATGCCAGTACGCGCGGCCGATTCGGCCTTGGTCAGCCACGACGCACGCTGGGCACCATTTGAGAGGATGCTCGATCGGCTGTGTTCGCGAAGACGAGCACAAGGTCCGGCGCCAATGATTGGTAGCGCCTGCCCTGAGTGCACTAACCACGGATTGCCTAGCCACCGCACTTGTGAATGGCCAGTAGAAATTGGCAATGGTGTGCCTGCGTAGCAGGTCGATGCCCTCCGTCGGTAATCTCCCCCTAAGAAGCGGGAGCCGAGTCAGAGATGCCGGCAAATCATGCTGCCTTGCGGCATGTGGTGATCCCAGGAGCTGAACTCCGGTCTGTGCTGCACTCAAGCCAGTGTCCACCGCATGCACGGTCGCGCACCAGCTGTAGAGCGTTTCATCGTCGACGAGAAGGGGGAGTACCGGAAGATTACTGTGGGGGGCCATCTTTTTCGCCCTTTCCTTTCCGCGAGGACCGCTTTCCTGGCAGGCCTTCGATGGGCGGTTTTATTTTCTCCATCGATGCCAGCAATTCATCGCCGATGCCAAGCATGCGTGCATCCTCAGGGTCCAATGAGTTCAGGAGCTCCATCCGTTTCAGATCACGATTCAGCTCCCTGGTTTGGGCTGCCTTGTGCTTGGTCAGCAGACGGGTAACGTATGCCATCGCAACTTCTGAAACGACTTGAGGCTTCTCGTGCTTCGGCTCGCCAGCGAGGACCTCCTTATGCAAGGGCGGTATGTCTTCATAGTCCATGGCGTTCCTGGCCTGGGTTTCAGCGATTGACAACGCGATGCGCTTGGCTTCGACATAGCGCGGCGATGCAACGGCCGCCGAAAAGTCTTTCTCGGATACCGCGGCCGAATTTCCCCCGCGCCGCAACGCCTGGCGCATGACTTCCTTGTGCAACGCCATGTAGAGGCCTGGCAGCCCACCACTGTGCCGGAGTTCCAGTTCCGAGCGCACGATCTCGTCGATTTCCCACTGCTCAACGAGGTTGGCCTTGCGCGCGTTGATTGAAAAGTCACGTGTCCACCAGCGATCAGACCCAGTAGCGGGGGAAAGCTCATGAATGCCCCCCGTTGAAAAGCGTCGCATCACTTGGCTGAGCGAGCGCAGATGGTCAAATGCCAAGGGATTTCCCGCCAAGACGACCGAGACACCGAGATTCATGAGCGTCAGGTAAAACAGGACGAACTCCAAGGCCCAGGGACTGTCGGCGAAGCTGCGTTGCTGCTTCTCATCGATGACCAGCATGGCGACACGGTGCAGGACCAGAAGTTTGCACGCCACGACCAGGAGCGTGTCCAGGTTGGTCGTGCGCTTGTGCTGCTCGAAATAGTCGGTCCCCACGGAAGCATCGAGTTGGAGAAGGATGCGCTTCAACAGGGCGCCTCGGGTGCCATTGGACGGATGATCAACATAGAGGTAAACGCATTGCTTCAGCCTGAACCACCCGCAGGCCTTGGAGCTGCCGAAATCCAGGACCTGCTCGGGGGCAATGAGTGCCAGGATGCGTTTGAGCAGGGCCGACTTGCCTGTTCCTGTCATGCCCGATAGCAGCATGCCTGCTCCGTCCATTCCCGCCAGGCTTCTGATTGTTTTTTTGCTGTCAGCGAGCCCGATTCGATTAGTGCGTATCTGCTCCTCTGCCATCAAAGGATTTCGCATCGTGAGGGCGCGCCGTAGCAAGATCTGAACACCGCTGGCTGGTTCAAGCACGCAACTTGTCGCGACAAATTGGTTGTCGACCGTCTCAACGAGGAACTCCCGCTGTGCCGGTAGCAGGTCCCAGACGGGCAGATCGGCAAATGCCGAGCGCTGCAGCGTCTTGGGTAGATCTGAGAAGGTAATGGGCGGCGGCAGGGCCTCCAAGAATGGATTGGGGCCCAGCAGGAGTTCCGGGCGGAGTTGCGCTGCGCTGCTCACTGAGTCATCTCCCGTGCGTGCAACTCTTCCATCAGGAGGTCAGCGGCAGAGGGCGTGTCGCCAACTTCATCGTTTTGAGGTGTTAGGGAGATCTGGTCGCAAGCAGGCTTGGAATCCTGTTCCTGCTCCCTTTGTTGCTCACGCAGGTACTTCATTTCCTCGTCACGATTTTGGCGGAGGTTCGATTTCAGGCTGGCGATACTGACGCGTTTTCCGTGGCGTTTTTCCTCCGTTTTCAGTTCGGCCTTGGCCATATCAGTAACGGCGGCGCGGCGAAAAATGGAGTCGGTGAGTCCTTGCTCAACTTCACCCCTGCGGGCGTCTTTTTCGAGGATTTTTTCTTCCACGAAGTCCACGTATTGATTCAGCGTGAGCCGGCTGTGAATGGTCTGGTCCCTGGCTGAACTGAAAACCTGAATCAGTCCCGACTTGGTGGGTAGCCATGCCTGTGAAAGATCCGTCGCGTCCATCTTCAAGCGGGTGTGCTGCGGTGAGCCGGTCCGCTTCACCTGTGACATCAGGCCTAATTTCACCAAGGCTTCGCTGGTGAACCTCAGCCTGGGCAGCAGTGCCTTGCGTCCGTGAATCTTTACTTCCAAATAGATGCCATTCTTGCGAATGACGGCATCGACGTCGGGCAGGGTAAAGGCGCGCAGTGCCTCGTAGTCATAGGGCAGTGAAACGTTCATGCCCCGATCTGTCAGCCAGCGATAGATGTTCATGCGGGTTGGACTGATCGGGGGATCCGCCAGCAGCATGTCGTCCGGAGCGAGGTCCGGAACTTCCTGCTTGGAGTTATGCCAAACAATGTGTTCGATCAACTCGCGCATGTATTCGTAGTAGTTCCAGAGCCCCTGCGTCACCGGCAGCACATCACCGCGACCCGGGCGTTTTCCGCGGGTGGTTCCCGGGAGCTTTCGGTCTAGATGGGCATGGTCTGCGTGATGCTGCGACTCGACGCCGCCCTTTCTGTCGCCGCGCTCTGTGGATGGTATGTCAATGCCGTACCCGAATTGTGTCTCGGCTTCTGTGGGCTCCGCCCCTTTCAACTCGCCATTGTCGGCAAGATGATTCCTGCACAACATACCTGGAATGACGTCCTCTTCCAGTTCAATCCCGAAACGTTTTGCCCACGCGACCTTGGAGGGCATCGCGCCATGCAAAATTGCCAGCATGGCGGTCTTTGGCGATGGGGGATCCCAGCTGCAATGCCAGCCGTAGATCAGGCCCACCCTTACCTCCTTGAGTATGAGCCGGGTCATGGGAGGCAGTTTTTTGAGTCTGGACCGATGCGACGTCAAATACACATCCGACGAGGTGCCGTCAAATCCAGCGAGCTGGCCGACGGCAACGACCAGGTCTTGCTCAGACCCACCACGAGCGTCTGAACGTTGGCGCGCTTTTGTGGGGCCCAAAAGCATGTCCGTGACGGTGATGCTGTTCAGCGATTTTCCCCATCGAACGAACTGTGAGAATGTTGGGCGCTCGGTGGGCGGGAACAGAACCGCTCGCACCTGGCCAAGGTTGTCAACCTGGTGCTCCGCCCAATGGACAGCGCACGTAGTCAAGTAGGCATCATTCATGGGGACGTCGTGCTTGATCAGGAGATAGCCCCGACCTAACTTCTGCTTGTCATCGTCTGTGAGACAGTATCCACGCGTGGTGGATAGCTTGTTTATGTAGAGTCGAGTCGACCTGCCCAGCTTGGTTGTTTGTGGTTTGGGTTGGCCAGGGTTGCCGCACCTGTCAAAGTCGCTAAGTAACGCATTCTTTTGGCACCCACCGACCCAATAGCGGTGAAGCCAGTTATAGATGGTCGCTCGACAATGGTTGTGAGTTTCCGACTGAATTGCAAGTTGTTGAGCTAAGGACTCGTCTGAAAGAATATCCAGATGAAATCGAAGCTTAGTGGTACCGGGTATACAAAGCAGCGGCTCGATAACGCTGTACCGATAATCCCTGCGTTGATGGTCGGCCAATAGTGCTTCTCGTCGTCTGTCGTCCTCGCATTCCTTCAAGAGGTCGGCATCGGAAACCTGGAGATTCGGGGCAGGAATAAGCTTCAATCTATATAAGAGGTTGTCTTGAATGTGCTCTTCGAACCTGGCGAGGCTGCGTTGGTAGGGGCCTGCCAAATAGCCGCGTTTTGCGAAGGCCCTTTCGCTCTTCGGAAAGTCAATAAGCCATAAGAGATCCGTTTGAATTTTGTACCCGAGTACCCTGGTGGGGCCCGAGAGGATGGCGACGCCGGGGCAGTTATCCAGGACATCCATTGGCTTAAGGCATGGTGTCATGGTTACGCCTCGAACCATTGTGATTGCAGCTGCTGTTTGAACGCTCGTCCGCCAGGCGTGAGCGGCTGCCAAGGCCTGAAGGGGAGCGTCAGGTCATGATCAACGTCCTGGCGCCAGATGGCCAGGTGCATGGCAGCCTGCAACATGCTGGGGTGATACCCAAATCGAGCCTTCAGGGAGGCTGTTAACTCACTGGGCGCAGTGGAGTAGCCTTTTGCTTGCAGGAGCTCCGAGACATGTTGATAGATTTTCGACCCCAGCAAAGCTGTTTGCTGGGGGTTCGTCAATGGAGGTGCAAGCAGATCGAGATTGACGATCAATTCGGGTGGTATCTTCTCGGCATGAATGAGGAGGCGCGGTATGTCCGCACGGACGCAGTAGCGCCTGGCTAACTCGAGGCGTTCCTTGGGCCGTGAAAGTGGGTCTGGCGCGGTGGCGATGGGTTCGGGCTTGTTTTCAATGGCCATCAGCCGGTACGAGCCCATCGAATTCTTGTAGGTCACCAGGCTATCCAGGGTGGCGAGGTACGGGATGGCAGTGCCTGGGTAATACCCATGCGGAATTTCCGCTGCTTCGGCGATGCTTAGCAGCCCCGGCAGCTCTATGGAGTGTTCAAAGCCGGGAAGTCCAAAGCCCGGGTGTCGGTGTGGCCATGGCCAAACGGGAAATGCATCACGAATATCGGCGACGCCTAGCCATCGGATGATCAGCATCGTCCCGCGTTCTGTACGGGCGCGGTAATGATGCGCTCGGCCGAGGGCGGCGTGGGGGAGATGCCCGATATTGCTATTGGGCGAGTAGTCCCGCTTTGTCACTCTTAGCCACGGCTTGTAGCGCTGGAAATGTCCTTGGCCGTAGCCCGCCTTGATCAGCGCGGCCAGTTTTTCCCAGGTCATTTTCCCGGTTTGTGCGGGCTCTCGCCCGCGTGCCCGGGCGAACTCGCCCGGTGCAAAATCAAATGCTGTCCAGTCCATAAATGCCTCGTCAGAAGTTATGTCCACAAAAGTGCACAAAACGAGGCTTGACCTCCCGAATCGCCGGGATGTACATTGAACGCTGTTGAAGCGGCACCTAGTTTTGCGGTGTCTGGAGGGGCCGGGCGATGTGGTAGTTGCCCGGCCTTATCCATGTGGGCGAGATGCCCTGGCAGAGAACCTGTATCAGGTATTGGAGTGGGCCGTGGGGCGCTATTTCATGCCAAGTGCCCTCGCTATTTGGTAGCTTTGCCCTCTTAGGCACTTTCGCTCGCCCCTCAAAACTGTATAGACAAGCCGGGGACTGAATCCTTGGGACCGAGCCCATTCGGCCACGGTGACGCCCTGCTTCCGAAACGCAGACGAAGTCAAGACGGGGCGCGGGTCTTGGCTCTCACCAGTACCGTCAATGCGTTGTTGGATGGAAAATGGGGTCACGGCCGAACTGCGTTAAAACAGGGTCGGAATTTGCCATTTGCGCACGGGTTTAGCAATGGCGCATTTGTTCTCAAACTCGCCCCATGACAAATCCCAAAGCTTCTCCAATCGACCACATTCGGGCGCAACTCTGGATGGCATCGCTTAAGCAGGTGACTGGTCTTAATAGCACCGAAAAGGTTGCCAAATCCCTAATGTCGAGACTGGGTTTGGATAAGCACGACTACACGAGCATGAAGAGGTACGCCGGCGGCAAACAACGTGCCGGCGGAGCACTCGGTCCAAACACAAGTGGGAAGTGGGTAGAGCTGGCTGCTAAGGTTTGGCCCGATACAAGGGCGTGGTTCATGACCCCCTTGTGGTTCCTGCTGAGAGAAGAGAAGGTCTCTTTCGATGATCTCTTGATATGTGTGAATAATCTTCCACCGCTTTTCCGAGAGGATTTGTTGCTTCCCTCGGGCCCCAATAGTCCGGCGGCTCTATGCGTAAACCCGATATCGAAAGATTTTCTGTACTCGTTCACAGATCCGGTAAATCCCTGGTCTTTAGGCGCGCTTGCCTGTGCGATGCGGCGCGCTGAGCTCGCCGGCGAACCCGGAACCATGCGCTGGGCTGGTGTCGGGATCGTGTGGGCAATTGGCTACTTGCTGGAGAGCACCCATCCAGTGATGCATCCGCCGCTGAGGGAACTTCGCGAACTCGTTAGCAAGTACTTTTCCGAAATCATTTATCCGGGACAGTACTTAATGCGTGCGCCTATCACCGACGGGGACATTGACCGATTTGCCAGTGAGCGGCAGAAGTTTGTGGACTATTTCCTGGAATGCGATTTTGGGGAGTTGGAGCCAGGCCAACCTCCTCCATGGATCCACAAGGAAAGCTAGGTGCTCCGTACGTTGTTGATCATGCGGAATGCGCTTACTTAAGTCATAGGGATTCAATCGACTTAATCGCAAGGGTGCACCCCAGCGGAAAGTCATTCTGCAAGTTGTCGAGACACGCCTGTGGGCCACGGTCGTGCTTGGTTAGTGTTCCAAAGATGTCGTCTCTGACAGGCTGACAAACTGCTCCATGATGTCCTGCTGGTGTTGTTCCAGGTACTTCGCCACGCGTATGTTGCCTAGCAGCTTGGTGACATACCCTTTTGCCAAGACCAGATTCAAGACATCTTCCCCATAGGTCTGCTCAACCAGTTTGTACTGCCCTTGCAGATTGGACATCTCCCTTTGCATGCGGGCCATCTGCTCCTGACTAACGCCGGCAGGTTTTTTCTGCTTTTTGTTGTCGGTCAACATATCGGGCGTTGTGGCGGTCAGCAATGCCCGGGCATAAGCCACGGTCAGATTGTTGGCGGAAATCATCAGCTCGACACATTCAATCTGTCGAGTCGGTTTCATGCGGCGGACGACCTGCGAAATCTCCACCGAGAATTGACGGTCCTTCAGTAGTTCAGCCGCTTCGGCGCAAATTCCATTGAGCAGGCCCATTTTCTTGATGATGTGAGATGTATCTACGCATAGAGCGCTGGCCAACCGCTCAGGAGAAACGCCACGATCAATGGCGCGCCTAATCATCAGGTGCTCCTGAACGGTCGATAGCCGGTTGATTCGATTGTTGTAGGTATACGATTCGTCATCTGTGGCAACCAGGCACGGCGCCTCAACGTACCCGAGCTCCCGCAGCGCCGCAAGGCGAATATGCCCGTCCAGAAGCAGGTGCTGCCCAGATTTTCGATCCACCGAGCCCACGGCAAGGGGTTCGATCAGGTCGATTTCCTTGATTGACGCAAGTATCTGTTTGAACTTATGAGAGGTGGCAAGGCTCAGCGCGATCTTTCGTGATGGCAGGATATTCTCGATGGGGACCGAGAGAGGCTTCGGCAGGAATCCCAAGACCACGGTCACGCTACGCTCCCGGTCGTTGCAATGCGTTCGGCGAGATACTGTGGCAAGGAGTCAAGCCCTTCGGCGCGGAGCAGGTTGACGAAGTTCTCATCGAGAAATAATTTACGAAGCGCGCTCACAACAAACAGCAGGCTTTGCTGGGAAAACGACGCTTTCTTGACCATCATTTTCTGTCGCTGGACTTCTTTCTGATACGCGCGCACCAAACTGGATGTCGTTACGTCGGTATGTTTGCGGGGAGAGCCGCGGGCCACGGATCGTCCCAGCAGTTTCCGCCGCTCAATCAGTCGTCGCGCATCAAGCAGTTGTTTTCCACGTAGACTTCCTGTTTCGTACGCTTCCTGAAGTGCGGCCTGCACTGCCTTGTCGTCGTCACCCGCACCAACAATGGACAGGGCTGCGTTCAGAGGAATGCTGCCTTGTTCGACCGCCACCAACAAGCGCTCTTCTCCCTTCTCAAGCAAAAACAAAATGGCTTGAACATATTGAAGGGTCAGGCCAGTCTTGTCTGCAATGACCTTGGCGCTATAGCCTTTTACGCGCAACTCGGAAATCCCCGCCAGCAACTCCAAGGAACGGTATTGGCGTCTGGCAATGTTTTCCGCGAGACTCATGATAAAAGCGTCTTCGTCGCTGGCAGAAACTACCAATGCGGGTATGCGGGCTTCGCCGAGAATTCGAAAAGCCTTAAGCCGCCCCTCTCCGCAGATCAGTAAGTAGCGCTCGGCACCATCAGCGCTGGGTCTTGGCGTGACGGTAACGGGTTTTTTTAGGCCAATCGCCTTGATATTGCCGACGATGTCATCAAAGACATCTTGGTTGCGCTCTCGCGGGTTGAGCACCTCTATGCGATCAATGGGGATCATTCGGATGTCATGCAATCTAGCATTCATGCGGCCCTCCGTAGTCGAAGTTGTGCAGCCATTCCGTAAAGATAGTCGAGTGTGTTGAATCGGTAGCTTTCCAACTCGGCTGCGTTTTGATCCGCGAGGTTGATGCGCGGCTGCAAAAAATCAAGCCGTGGCAAGAGGTAGTAATCCAGCGGAGCCTCGTTGCCAGGCGCAAGTCGAATGGCTACCGTGATATCCGGCAGCAAGCTTGTGTCAAAGCGCACCTTCCAGAGGTTGCGACCGCTGACCTGGCTTTGGCAGCGGGCAAGGACCAAGGAGAGGCTGAACTCCTGGTTGACTCGCAGCAAGTCTGTAGCCGGGTCGCGCGCTATGGTGCCGCCCAACGCGGCGACCTTGGCTTCCGTTTGGGCCACGACCTTGGGATGCAGTTGCCGCAAAAACCTGTTGATTTCCAAATACCGATAGTCTCGGCCCGGGGCAAAACCCACCATTTGGTAGGCACGGATGAGGCTGCCGAAACGGTATGCATAGACTGACGAGGAAGGCATTCCTTCAGATTCGTCGATCACAATGCCAGAAAGAAAACCGCGGTGCTGATACAGGCCGCGAAGCCTGTCGATCAGTTCCTCGTCGCTATAGCGACGGGAGCGTGCCCGGAGAATGCCTTGGGCTGTATAGAACAGGTCGCGAGCCACTATGGGCTCGAACGCATTTTCCTTGCGGATCCACATGTCCGGGGTGTTGACCACCCGCAGCTTTTTCAGCTTGAAGGAGATGCGGTTGTAGACATTGCTGCCGATGTATTTTTCATTGATCAGGACCTGGCGAACCGTCGCACGGGTCCATTCCCGTCCGAGCTCGGTCTTGATTGCTTGCTCATTGAGCCGATCGGCAATCTCGGATTCGATCAAGCCGCCGTCAATAAACCACTGATAGATTTGATTGACGACGCGAACTTCAGCCTGGGGACCAGGCATCAAGATCACACGATCAGTTTGCAGGCTTTTGTGCTCACTGCGTGCCAGCTCGCCCTTAATGGAACCAACCTGGTCGACCAGCACGCGCCTCAAGCCATATCCTGCCGGTCCCCCTTGACGAAATCCAAGTTCTATCAGCCGGCATTGTCCAGCGAATACCTTGGCCGATAGCTCTCGGCTGTATTCACCGGCCATGGCGCGCTTGACGCCCTTGACTATCGTGGAAACTGGTGAACCGTCGTTTTCAAACTGCTCGGCGCAGTAGGCGACCTGGATGCCCGCGCGCCGGCAAATATATTCGTAGTAGGCGCTTTCGTCGGCGTCTTGGAATCGTCCCCATCGGCTGACGTCGTAAACAAGAATCACCTTGAATTCGGCGGTTCCAGTTTCGACATCCTGGATCAACTGCTGCAACGCCCGCCGCCCATCGATCTTGAGCCCACTCTTGCCTTCGTCCGCGTAGGTTTTGACGATCTCCAAGCCTCGTTGGGTGGCGTATTCGCGGATTTTGTCGATTTGATTTTGAGTCGAGTATTGTTGATGCTCCGTGGACATTCGCACGTACTCTGCAGCGCGCAGTTGGCCTGCGCTGCTTTCCCGATCCGGGCTGTGGTGATCTTGGTGCATGTTGCCATCCCAACCAGAACTTTCCGACGCCTCGTGCTTCTGCGAATATCCCGATAGCCGTACCAGCCGAGCAGTATTCGGCATTGATCGCGCCCATTGAGGCGAGGGTCGGGCCTCTAAAGGTGTTTTCGAGAAAATTAACAGTTCTACGCTTTGACGGCTATCAAGTCCTCTCTTTGCAATATCAAAAACTTATTGCTTTGCGACTGATAACACAGTGATCTGCACAGTCCAGACGTTCTTCTTTGCAATACCGGTGCCCCTGATAGGTTCCAGGTGGTATATCCCCGTTGGCAGAAGGATTGGTATGGTGAACTCGTCCATCTTTGCAATAGCAGGCGGTGGCTTCTTCTCATTGCGCTCACTTTGAAGCTGTCGATTGCGGTCTACGTAGTCCGGGTGTGCTGCTCGATAGGCGCGCCAATAGTCTGGGTGTCGTTTACTCCATGCGCGCTGGGCTTGCTCTTGGTTGTCAAGGTAATCGGGATCGCTGCGCCTCCTTGCCTGTTGCCAAAGGCGCCGCCTCTCACGTTGGCAATCAGGATCTGAGCAGTAGCTTTGACGAGGAACCTTGGGACTGGGACGGAATGCTTGCCCGCAGGCGGTACACCATCTGTTTTCCATAGCGCTTCTCCGAATCAGAAGACTTGCTTTTGCTACTTGGTGCGAAGGCCGGACCGACGCCAAGAGGCGGGCGCCGGTTTTCCGCACACGGCCCTGAGCGTTTCTAGAACTGAGTGCTCTGAAAAATACACCGCTGCACCCCTAGCATCCCTTGCCTCCGGTGACTGCTCCTCCGATTCAGATATTTCCCCAGCAAATGGCTACATCATGCACGCGCCGATTGACCTGGCGACCGGGGCGATCAAATGCTGGCGGTCCAAGCGAGACACCGTTTTTGTCGCCATCATCGCGGCGGGAGTGGAGGAATTCGAGGACGGTGTGTCCGAGCCAGCTGAAGGGGAGACCTACGTGCAAGGCATTGACGAGAACAACATGCCGGTAGGGCTTCAGGAGGCGCTGGTCAATACGGCGCCGAAAAAACCAGCCGCCCTACTAAAGGTCCATGCAGGAGACTACATGGGCCAATCAATGCGAGTTCTATGGCGCCCTACAGGGGGCGTTCTACCAGCACAACCCGATGGTCCGTTTTCGGTGAGCCATCTGATTTTGTCTGCTGAGGCTGGCGCTGTCGGGTAATTGCAATCCACAGTCGCTTTGCCTTGCCGGCGTCAATGTGTCTGCAAAAACGGGTCAAGTTCACATCGGCAGTGGCACCGCCAGTTAATCAACCGAGCATCGACGCCGCCATCTTACGATCTAACGACGGAGCGGTCGTGCATACAACTGCGCTTGAGTGGGCAGTCGGGGCACATTGGTTGCTGCGGTTTACAGTATCTGGCCGATATATCGAGTATTGCCCAATTCAACTCAATGGCAGATCCCTTCGCGAGCACCCTGTACGCGACGGCATGCAACGCCTTGTCGTAACGGATAACTTCAATTACTTCCGGTTGACTTTTAGAAGCAGGTCCTGAGCGAGCCCTTCTGGTCGTTGTCGGGAGCATCCGACCGCGACTGCTTTGCCACTTAGCGGACCACAAAACTAGTCTTCTGTGACTGGTATTCGCATGGACACATGACGAGAACCAGACTCCGTCGCATCTGCCCGCCATCACCGCCTCTTGGAACTGCCACTGATGCCGCTCCATGAATGCGACGTTCAAGCCATGCAGATAGCCGCGCCGGCGGAAAAGCTGTTTTCGACTTATGAAACCGAAAAGCGAGCTCCCGCTGGCTAATCCTGCTCATGATCATCGGACGTTCTTCATCACATGTTGGGGCATGGAACTCCCGGTTGACGAGCATCGAAATCGTCCCTAATATCTCATTCGGTGGCAGAGAAATTGCCACGGGTCTGTAGCGCAATGCTCAGATCTGCCGTACAGCATACGCTGCCGGCCGCGTTCGGCGAGTGATTTGTTTGAACGCCCAGTCCCCTCTTTGAGGGGTTGATTGTTCAACTTCACTTATCTATGACTCAAAAAATAGCCAAGGCACGCTTGCGTGCATTTAACCGCCAAGGCGGTCTGTGCCACTACTGTGGAAAACCGATGATTCTTGCCCGTGACGGCGCTAGCATATGCGGCACGGCTGTGCCCCGAGATTTCCTGCGTCGCATGGCGTGCACTGCAGAGCACCTCATTGCAAAGAAGGATGGAGGGACCAATGCACTTACCAACATTGTTGCGGCTTGTCGCTTCTGCAACAGCACTCGGCACGCCCGAAAGACCCCGTTGCCACCCGAGCGATACAAACAGCTAGTCCGTAGGAGGCTGGAGGGTGGGCATTGGCATCCTCAACAGATACAGCGTCACTTTCGCTAATCCAGTCTGGCTGAAACATGGCGCCTAACGATTCACCCGGCATTAGTGGAGCCAGTTAAGCGGGAAGCCTGGGGGAGGTGAGGAAAATTGCCTTGTCTAACTTGAACTTGCTTTCCAAACAGGGATATCGGTCCGATGGCATTCGAGTCGAAGCGGGACCCAGTTGGACTTCGCCACTTCGAGAGTCAATGTCGTCGTGAGTTAAGTATGCGCAATACCATCAACAAGTTCTGCGCATAGCTCATTCTGCTTTCACGACCACTAGGGTTCGACGGCGGAGCGGCCATGCATGCAACTGGCGCTTGAGTGGGCAGTCGCGACACATCGGTTGCCGTGGTTTACAGTATCTGGCTGATAAGTCGCATATTGAGATAGAGCGCAATAACCAAGGTAAGTTTTTTACAAACAAAGGGCGGTCGAAAATCGTGAGTGACTGGGCTCCCCACGCAGCTAGTTTGCAGCCGATCTCATATATTTACCACCTCAGCGAAAAGGAAAAGCCATGACTATTTCAGCGTCAAATGATCCGAATGTCTTTGAGAGAGACAAGATCTGCTACGAGCAGAACTTTGAACAATTCAGAGCAATGAACCAAATTATGTGGCAGGTTCCCTTGCTGGTCATGACGCTAACAGGGGGGCTTTGGTATGCAGCCGCCACTCTTGAAATTGCTAGCCTTTTAAAGGTGGCAATATCTCTGTTAAGCGTCGTGTGGGACGTGACGTTTATCTTTGTGCTGGTCCGTGTGCGCCATGTGATGGAAGCCTATCTATCCCAGCTAAGGAAGTTCCATCCTGCTGGATTTGTTGAGGCATCGGGTACTACTTGGTACAACAAAGGCTGGGCGGTTGTTTGGGCGCTCTCTATCGCGCTTGGCCTTGCTGCGCTATTCGGTCTTGCCGGTGCCATATCTTTCTGGTGTGAGTTGAACGCGTAGTGCCCACGAAAAGCTTCAAATGCCTCCGAGCGTGAAAACGGCAATATCGACATACGACCGTGATGCACGCGAATTCGCGAGGGCTTACGAGTCGGTCTCTTTCGAGCATGTTCACTCGGGCATTCTTGACCTGATACCAACTCATCGCCTTAGTGTCCTAGACGTGGGCGCAGGATCCGGGCGAGATGCCGCTGCACTCGCAAGTAAAGGGCATTTGGTTACTGCAGTCGAGCCATCACAGAAAATGCGCCTGGAGGCGGCCCGGCTTCACCCCAATATCGATATCGAATGGATTGACGATCAGCTCCCTGAGTTGTTCAGCTTCGAGGAGCGAGCGGCAGAATTTCACTTGGTCTTGGTAAGTGCGGTATGGATGCATCTCAATCCAAATCAGTATGTAATGGCCATGCAGCGGCTGTCGAGACTTATGGCGCCAAGTGGACTACTCATAATTTCGCTTCGACATGGCCCCGCTGATAAATCGCGAAAAATCTTACCAGTGTCCGAGCAAGAGGTAGTTCAGCAAGCTCTTCGATGCGGCTTGCAGTTATTCCGACGCAGTCCTGCGACTGACGCTTTGGGACGTCAGGAAATCACATGGACCACGCTAGTTTTCCGTAAGGACACTTAGCACGTCATCCCAAACGATCAAACTCCTAAGTTGACCAGAATGCTGCTGCAGATGCGTTCAGCCAGTTCCTTCGCTGTACTGACGTTCGAATGCCGCGCGAGCTCCCTTCAGCAATATCGACCCGCGCGCATCCCCTAATTAGAGGAGGCGGTGTTATCGATTGGAGGCTACAAGGAGGAAGGCATTTTCCGGCCGATTCAACCTCTAGGGAAGTAACGATTCAGATTCGCACCTTTGCAAGTGCCCGCGCTGGATGGTTCTTTTGCAAGCACCCTGAACGCGACGGCGTGCAATGCCTTGTCGTAAGGATGCCGGAAGATTTGCGTCTGGTGGTGCTGAAGTCATGAATCAATAGACTCGCTAGTACGCCCCAAGAATGCTTCAGCTTTATATTCGGCATGAATATGCTTCCAAAAGCGGCACGATTGTGCTTCCGAGGACACTGGGGCGCGCAATAATATGCCTACAAATGAAAATATAGGGGCCGAAAGGCTCAAGAGGAAGGCTGAGCAGGCTTTGAGAGCTGGCTTAGGCAAGAGGAGCATTGCCGCATGAGCAAAACATCGGGCGAAGCCCAAGCATCGAGCCATGCGCCGCCCAACGCATGGATCAAATTCCTGCGTTCCTATGGTCCCACACCGAACAACACGACGTTGTTCGATGAATATGTCACTGGCGCGCTTGGCAAAGCCAAGGTCAAGCCCATCACTATTTTGAGCCCAGAACTCGAAAAGATCAAAGCGCGCCTCGCGTCTGACGCTCGTTGCTCCATACTCATCGCTGGAACCGCGGGAGACGGCAAGACCTACCATTGCCGTAGCCTGTGGACCGAGCTCGGGGGCTCGCCACAGGCTTGGGCCGATCCAGCCGCCGTCAAAGAGGTGACGCTTGGCGATGGACGCACAGCCATCTTCATTAAGGATTTGAGCGAACTCACCCCGGAGCAAAGCGATGCCGCTTTGGCACTGTTGGAGGCTTCCGTCTTGGGCGCGGAGGATGCGAAATTCCTGGTTGTGGCAGCCAATCATGGGCAAATTTTGGAGCGATTGCGCGACCTAGGCATCAGGCAGGGCCGAACCCACCCGCTTCGCAAGCCCATCCAAGACGCGTTTTTGCAAGCAGGCGAGGCTCCTGCCCGCCTCGCCATTTTCGATCTGAGCCGCGCGACGCATCGGGAAACCTTGGGCGAAGTGCTGTCGGCCGTCGCGAACCATCCCGACTGGGGCAATTGCGGCGGATGCTCGCAGCAGGAGGGCGGCGCTGTCTGCCCGATCTATGAAAACCGCAATCGACTGTTGGGAGAAGCGGATAAGGGCCGCTTCGCGAAGCGGTTGGGCGACGTGGTAGAGGTCGCCCGCCTCAATGGGTGGCATTTGCCGGTGCGCGACATGCTTGCTTTGGCGTCGAACCTGGTGCTGGGCCACCCCGACGCCAAGGAGGGGCTTATGACCTGCTCCGACGTGCCCAAAATCCAAGAAGCGAATCAGGTCGAGCATGCGAGCCTCTACGACAATGCGTTTGGCGCCAACTTGCCTCTGCGTAGGGCCATGAGCAGGCCGGTGTTTCGGGCTCTCGCCGCGTTCGGGATTGGCTCCGAGACCACCAATGCGACTGACGGCCTGATGGTCTACGGTGCGGATGACCCGCAGTTGACGGCGACTTTCGACAGGCTCATGAGGTCCGACCCGGTCTATGGCGCGACGCCCGGCTACCTGGCGTCGCTCGACAGCTATTTGGAGGGCGAGGAGTCGGCTCGGCTGGACTCCGGTTCTGCGGAGTTTTTGGCGCGCCTTCAAACGCAGCGGCGTCGCTTCTTTTTCACGGTGCCCGACGGCGAGCTTGGCTACGGCCACTGGCCCATGACGGCGTTCAGGTTCGCCGGAGACTATCTCTCGATGGTGGACGCGCTGGCCGCTGGCGGAGCAGTGACCGAAGGCGCGCGGGCGCGGTTGGTCAAAGGTCTCAATCGCGTGATGACTGGCTTGCTCATCGAAAACGACGACAAATTGTTCGTGGCCAGCTCGGGAGGCTTCTCCCAGTCAAGGGTGAGCGTGCTCTGCGACACCGAGGCTCCGGCCAAGCGGCAAGGTGGCAAAGGCATGCGGGTTCGGCTTGACCCGCTGACGGCCAGGCCGACCGTCGATGTCGCCTTGGCCCAAGGAGAAGCCAACCCCGCGTCCTTCGCCCTCACGCCCGTGCGCTTCGAATTTCTATGTCGGGTGGCTGAAGGCGCGCTTCCGGGAAGCTTCTCCAACGAGTGCTTGGAGGATATGCTTGCGTTCAAAGCCAAGCTCCTTCGCAAAGAGGAGTTGCTTCGCAAGCGCCTGCTCGCCGAGGATGACGAGCCAGGCTCCGACGAAGGCTCGCTCGCCCTCAATTTTATCGACGTGGAGCAGAGCGGCTTGGGCTTGTCTCGCCGAGTGTCGGTGAGGGCTGCGTCATGAGGCCGCCGATCAAAGAGGTCGAGAAGTTCGCGGTCGATGAGCACATCTGGGGCCATCGTCTTTACGACGAACAGCTCCCGCACTTGGCGGTTCTAGAGTTTATGGGGGTGCTCGCCTCTAACCGCGCGAGCCCGCTGCGCCCGCCTGCGACGGGCGACGTGATGTATCGGCCACAGCGCCAAATTCGCCTGCGCTCGCTGCTGTTCAACAACCCCTACATCGAGATGATCCGCTCGAAAGAGGTGTCCGACGAGGACAAGTGGAAGCAGTGGATGGATCGCTTTACCGAGGATTGCGCGAAGCTTGAAAACGGTGACATGGGCTACCTGCGGACGGTGTTCAACACGTTCGACGATTTCGCAAAGGCAGTCGAGTTGTTGAGGTCGTCCTCGTTCGAAGCGCGAAGCAACAAACGCTGGAGCTCCAAGTTCGTCTTTCCCTTCGGGCCAGACGCCCTCTACGAGGACTTGCGGATCGACGCCGACGGCGGCGCCTCCAACGACCGGCGGTTTTTCGCCCGCACGGGCGAATTGCTCTATCTCATGCTGAGCCGGGCCAGGAATGGCGCCAAGCTTGGAGATCAGTTGGTGGAGCGCCTCTTCGACAGCAAGGCCCCGATGAACAGGCTCGTCCGGGCGCTCCAGGGCGAGACCCAGACGGCCGGCTCGGACAGAGCCGTGGGCTATCTGCCCCACGCCTCGCACCCGAGGTTCGACAGGCTGTGCGACGACTGGCTGGCGATCCTGTCGCGCGACATGCCGGTCTATGACGCTTTGGAGCACCTGATGGCGAGCGCGGGTCTCAATCTTCTGCTCTATTTCCTGGAGTGCGGCAAAGCGCAGTCAGGAGACGTGGAGCCGGTCGAGCTGATTTGCGAAATAGTGTCGCGAGAGCGCACGAAGGTGAGGGCGCTCTCCGGGGAGTCGTATCAATTCAACCAGGGCTTGTCGTTGCGTGCCATCAGGGCGTCCATCGAGGGCGTCCGGCTCACCGACGACTGGACCAGGGCCGGTGCGTCGGAAGAGCCCAATGCGCAGAGCGCCGCGCTCATGAGGTCGTGGTTCCAATGGCCTCCGGAAAATGGATCGGACGGTTCCGTCACGGATGACACAACCGGCGAGATGCTGATCAAGAGCCTTGTGGAGATGGCCGAGTCGCGCCATGAACAGCATTTCGGGAAAATCCATGCAGCGTGGTCGAGAGCGGTGGGGCTGAGTTCCAGGCGCCTCTCGCGGCGCACCCGCTACGCCCCTAACGATAAGCTTCTCAAAACCTTGGTCATTTCGATGGTGGACGACCGCATGCAGTTCGATGAATTCCTCAGCGAAATTCGAAATCGCTATGGCATGGTCATCGGCGACGCGGAAGGCGCGCGCTTGGTCAAGGAGAAGTTGGTGGACCAAGAGGCTTTGAGCGACAACCGCGCGAACTTGGAAACGCGGCTTGTCGGTCTTGGACTCGTGAGGCGCCTGTCGGATTCCTGCTCATTCGTTGAGAACCCATTCACCTTCGAGGTCGCTCAATGATGCTCGCCGACAGAATCATCGGACGCGTCGCGGCCACCATTCTCGACGACCGGCTCGACCATGCGACCCAAGGACAGCACGACCAGCCAGAGTCGGCCGCGATATTTCGTCTCGACAAATTGGCCCCCAGCCAGATCGCGGCTGTCGTGCGCGAGGTTCTTGGAAACGTCAAGCTCGCGGACCGCATCGACATAAAAATCCCTCGCATGCTCGTCGATGGCGAGAATTTGCCTGAGGCCGCCCTCACGCTGATGAACGCGGGCGCCGTTCGAAACGCCGGCACGACGAGGGAAGCTTTGCTCACGGCCAATGGCAACGAACAAGGCCTGGCCGACACGCTCGGGCACGTGACCGCGCTGGGCGCCAAAGAGTTGCGGGCCTACGAAGAGGCTTGGGTCGAGGCGACTTGCCACGTGGCGTCGTTGGCCCCCACGTTTGAAGATCGTAAGGTGTTCCAGTCGGCGCTCAAAGGACTGGTGTCGGTGACTGACATGTCGCTCATTCAGCTCGGCGAGTTTTGCTCCAAGATCGCGGAGGCCTCACATCCCTCCAAGGGGCTCCCTATCCGGTTGGCCATCGGCTGGTCGCTGCCCTGCGTGGATCTGCCCAGGGACACGGCGTTTTTCGGCAACGACAAGACATACGGCCAGCAAGTTGCCCCATGGCGCAAGGCGTTCGAGAAGCTGTATCAAAACCGCTCGCCGCTCCTGGCGCGGCAACGCCCGAACAGCCAACCCATCGACCCCGAGGACATGCGCCAACGGTTCGAAGAGAACATCGCCGCGATCCCCGACGCGGCTCGCGTCGTTCTCGAGTCGTTCATCAATGCTCCGGCCGGCGACAAAGACACGGCATGGGCCGTGGCGGAGTTGGAATGGGAGTCCGACGGCGTCCACCTGATCTTTGAGAAGCCGCGCGAAAAGCTCAAGGGCTTGGCGGACTCCACGATCCATTTCTTCCAGCATGTCTGCGCCGAGAACGACGCTCTGGATGCGCAGTGGCTCAAACATCTTGAAGATTTAAAGGCGCGTGAAAAGCGGTCGGATTGGAACGAGGAGGACGAGGTCTTCTTCAATCTCCATCGCCGCTACCTCGAACAAGACCCCAGGCTCCTGTCCCGATGGGAGAAGGTCATTTACGGTAAGCCCATCGAGTGTGTGGATTTTTTCGAAGGCTTCACCAGCGTGGCTCACCATTTGATCGTGGGCTCCGCCGCGCCCAAGGGCGAGCGATTCTTGCGGATCACCGTCAACAAGGGCCGCAAGGAGTGGCGCGAGAGATTCAATCACGACGTGGGATCGTATTTTTCGGCGATGCATCGGGGGTTGAAGGAGTTGATGGGGTCGAAGGTCGATTGGAAGGTCCTGAAAATGGGGACCGCCGATCTGCCCGATCCGCTCTTCAAATATCCGGCCTATTTCGCCAAAGAGCAGTCGATCTTCAAGGGAAACACAAAACCCGTCGTGTCGATCGCGAAGGCTTCAACGCAGATCAAATTTGAAGTCACCCTCTTGGAGCGCATGGGCGACAAAGAGGAAGTGATCGAGAAGACGCAACTGCTTTGGATGTTCAAGCCTGAATCGATTGGGCTTTCGCTGGTCGATGACATGGGTAGGCTGCGCGAGAAGGGCGCCGTGGGCTGCACCGAAGTTCCGCGCCGGCTCGTGAGCAAGAAGGGCGGGGTCCAGAGCGTGTCGCTGCTCGACACCAACACTTTGGAGGCGACGTTCTCCCGCGACGCCGGCTCGCTGGTGCCGCCTCCCGCAAAGATGAAAAGTTTGCGGGCCGACATCAAATCCCGGATCAAAGATCTGGCGGACGAGGGACGCCTCACGCCGGATCAGCGCGACACGTTGCG
Source organism: Polaromonas sp. P4_F4 (assembly GCF_056401355.1). Taxonomy (NCBI): domain Bacteria; kingdom Pseudomonadati; phylum Pseudomonadota; class Betaproteobacteria; order Burkholderiales; family Comamonadaceae; genus Polaromonas; species Polaromonas sp. P4_F4. The sequence continues at coordinate 39,288 of NZ_JBFUJO010000025.1, forward strand.
CTCGGCATGGGATGAGTTCGAGTCGGATTACATCAAAGCCATGGATGATTTCATCTCTGTGGGGCTGCATGGGGAGGCTGTGCTCAAACAGGCCGACTCGTTCGCGGCGTTGCTCCGGGCTTTGTCGGTGCATGCGCGGGGTGACGTGTGCCGTTCGCGCTTGGTGGCCGAAATATTGACGATTGGGACGGTGCGCGTCGCTGGCGAGCAGCCGTGTGTGATCATCCCCCCGTGGCACCCGGAGCGCATGAAAGCTCTGGCAGTGAAGACCCGCCGCGTGGCGGGCCTCGTCACCCATATGCTGGCGGGCCAAAACGTTCTTTTTGGCGACCGGGGAATTTTCTTCCGCGAGTTCGCGGAGGAGTTGGCCCATCCGTTCTATCCGGAGATCGCAGTCGTGCAGCGCAGCGGCGCTCCCGTGCTTCTCTCCGAAAGCAGCACAGTCAATGGATACAGCTTGCTCGAGCGCCCCGTGCGCGGCGACGAGGATATGCTCACGGACGTCGATCCCGCCGAGGCGGCCAAGCAGGTCCAAGAGCTCTTGGGACGCTACGTCGGCCTCCAGCCGCATGAGGCGGCCAATCTGAGCGTGCTGCTCTACAACGCCGACGCGGCCGAGCTTCCCCTGGCGGTGGTGCGCGAGCTCTCGCCGATCCAATCGGAGTCGGAGTTCCAGTGCGCGGTCGCAGTCCGACACCGGGACCCATCCAAGCTTCGACGCGTGTATGCCGAGCTAGTCACCAAAGCCGGGGACGATCCCGACTTGCCGGTGGTGAGCGAGACTTCGGAGAACTTCATCTCGAAGCTGCGCATCGCAGTGGTGCCCTCGTCCTCCACTCCATCGACGGCCAACGCCACCTTCAAGCCCTTCGACATCGCGTTCCTTCACGACGTGGTCTCGCGCACTGCCGCTGCCGAATGGATCCCAGTGGATTGGGCGAACGAGCGGCCGAGCCTTGAGCATGCGCCGTCCCGCTGGTCCTACCGAAGCGTTTCAGGCGAGAACGAACTCAAATCGACCACGTTCCTAACCTGCCCGAGGCAGACCGCCACGGGGTGGGCCTATGTGGGAGCTGTGGGTTCAGTCGCCCGTCAAACCGACCTGATCGATGGGCAGCGGTTCATGCCAGCCAGACGCATATCTGTGCAGAGCCAGGCACTCAGCGAGACATTGAGCGACGCGCACGCGCTCGCCGAATGGGTCGCGACCTACGATGAGCTGCTCGACAAGCGGCAGCTGCAGGCGAATGGCGTGACCATCGTCAGGTATCGCCGCGCATCGACCAATGGTCGCAACATGATCGTGAGCTCCACTTCGGAGCTGCGCCTGCTGAGCGTGCTGACCCGGAGGCGCCTGACCGAACTCGGCCTAGCGATGCCGCCCGAGCAGTTCGACGACTTGGCCACCCGCATCAAGAAGGATGCCTTGTCGGTGTCCGGAGACATTGTCCTGAGGGCGGCCAAGCGCGGCGTGTCGGCCGGCGAGATGCTGGGTCTGGTCATGAGCCGCTACTTGATCCACAGCGAGTTCAAGGCGCTGTCGAGCGCGGCTCCGCAAGCCTTCACGGTGTTCTTTTTGCTCGACGACTACGCGGGATGGCTGGCTCAAAAAGAAAATCGAATCGCCGACATTCTGGCTCTTTGCGTCGAAGAGCGCGATGGGGTGCCCCACCTGCACATCGCAGTGGTGGAGTCGAAATATGTGGCATCTGCAGGGGCCGCCGAGGCGAAAAAATCTTCGCGCGCGCAGCTATTGGCGACGCTGTCCACGTTTCGGGCCGCCATTTTCGGCGATCCTGGGCGCCTGGACCGGGACGTGTGGCTTTCGCGACTCGCTGACTTGCTCATCGACGCGGACGTGCCGCCTGGCTGCTCTGGGTTGTTGGAGCGCGCGCGCTCGGAGCTGCGCGAGGGAAAGGCCAAGATTTCGCTGCGGGGCTATTCGCACGTCTTTATCCATTCAGCCGACGCCGGGGCAAGCGGCTCCGCGGCTGAGCAATCCCTCATCGAGAGCGACCAAGGCGTGGAGGCCTGGCAAGAAGTGTTCGACCGCCCGGAGCTTCGCGGCCTGGTGGAGAGCTACGCGTTCAAAGCTGATCCGGCCTCGGTTCGGGCGAAACTCGGACCCATGGAACCCTGGCTTGCCATGGACGCCAAGGAGCCCGCCGCGCGCGTCACATGGACCGCGATGATGGATTTGCTCGCCGTGGGCGCGGAGCCGATGCCGGGAGTGGCGGACGTGGACCTTCCCCGAGATGATCCATCGCCCGAGGAGGTCGAAGAACCTGAAGCCACGCCTGCAGAGCCGGCCCCGGTCCATGTCCCGGCAGCCGTTGCGGTCGCTGACAGTCCTGCTCTTCCTCAACCCCCTGGCGATGGCTCCAACGCCCTCGCGGACCTGATCGCATTCAAGTCGGCCGCTTTGGCCGGAAAGGTCGACGAGCGGGGAGCGTGGGCCGATGAGATGACCCGCAAGCTGAAAACTGCGCTCAATGGCTATGGGCTCCAAGCGGCGGTGCTAGGAACTCGGCTTACGCCCAATGGATGCTTAGTCCGCCTCGCTGGGTCCGACAAGCTTCGCGTGGAGGACATCGAAGCTAAGAGGATGCAACTGCTCACCACGCACGCCATCAACCTGGTGACAGTCCAGCCGAAGCCTGGCGAGATCGTGGTGACGATGGCCGGCGAGAAACGCCAGTCGGTCTCCCTTTGGGATTTGTGGGCGAAGCGCGAGATCAATCGCAACGCAGCCGGCATCAACACCTCGTTTGTGCTGGGCCTCCAAGAGATTAATGGATCGTTGCTGTATTTGAATCTCGGCGGGGAGTTCGGCGGATTGTCTTCGCATGAGCCCCATTCGCTTGTCGCTGGGGCCACCGGCAGCGGCAAGTCGGTCCTCATCCAGGCAATCTTGCTTGACATCGCTGCGACGAATCCCAGGGACCTCGCGCAAATCATCCTCATCGATCCGAAGATGGGCGTGGACTACTCCGCTTTGGAGGACTTGCCTCACATGAGGGAGCCCATCGTCACGACGCGCGAGCGGGCGACCGCGGTTCTCGAAGCGCTGGTCGAAGAAATGGAAAACCGGTATCGGCTATTTGCCGGAGCCAGGGCTCGCGACTTGACGACTTTTAACGCGAAGGCGGAATCAGAGAGTCGCCTGCCGATGCTGTTTCTCGTTCATGACGAGTTTGCTGATTGGATGCTGGACGATGGTTACAAGCAGGCTGTGAGCGCCGCCGTGCAGCGGCTGGGAGTGAAGGCGCGAGCGGCTGGAATTCACCTTATCTTTGCGGCTCAACGTCCTGACAAAGATGTGATGCCGATGCAGTTACGAGAAAATTTAGGCAACCGCTTAATCTTGAAAGTGGCTAGCGAAGCGACATCCAAAATCGCGCTGGACCGCCCGGGAGCCGAGATGCTTTTGGGCAAGGGGCATATGGCTGCGAAGCTTAATGGCGAACAGGGCTTGGTGTTTGCGCAAGCGCCATTCCTCTCCGATCAAGACATTGACGCTGCTGTCTCGGCAATAAAGGCTGCCGCAGTAATCAACTAAAAATTCGAAATATTTCATCAGGAGACGGATCGTGAAGGTGGAGCAAAAGAGTTGGACGATAGAGGAGCTTGTAGCTCAAAAAGACAAGATTGAGCTCAACCCAGTGTGGCAACGCGGACCTGCATGGAAGCCGCCACGCCAGGTTTTGTTACTGGACTCCATACTGCGCGGAATGGATATCCCAAAGGTTTACTTGCGGAAGCTTTCGCATGGAATGTTTACTCACGACGCAGTTGATGGGCAGCAGCGATTGCGCGCGATCTGGACATTCCACGCAGGCGGTATCGCCCTAGTTCACTCTGATGTTCTACCTTCAATCGACGGGGAGGAAATCAATGGGAAAAAGTTCGGACAACTAAGCGTTAAGCTCCGCAATAGATTTGAGGCATTTGTCGTCTCGATTGGCGAGATTACTGCGTCCAAAACCGAGGAGATACGAAATCTTTTTGCTCGGCTTCAAATGGGCGTTTCGCTCAATCCAGCAGAGCTCAGAAATGCCATGGATGGCCCGCTTCGATATTCAATAGATTCAACGGCAAGGCTTCATGCATTTTTTCAGAACTGTAAAATTTCATCTGATCGCTTCAAGCATCTTGACTATGCCGCACATGTCTATGCGATGGCGGCCTACCAGGGCCAGCGCGACATCAAAGCACCGGACCTCCGTGCCATGGTCACTGAATATGGCGCAGACCGAGGGGAAGAAGTTCTGCAATTGTCCGAAGCAGTTGATGACGCCCTCACTGTGCTCGCTGAAGTGAATGCGGAACTCAAACTTTCGATAATTCAGAAATGGATATTCGTAGATCTCTGCTGGTTGATCATGCAATACCAGCAAGATGGCCGAGTCCCGACTGTCTCAAGAATTGTTCGCCGCTTCCAGCACTTCGAATCGCTTCGCCGGTTGCATCTTTCTAATCCTGCTAAATTGCTTCGCGCAGGCGGACATGATGGGCTCACTCCTGCACTGAGCAAGCATCTCTACCGGTATATCGTTGCCTTCCAGTCGCAGGGCGGCACGCATGGCAATTTGGTAATTCGCAACAATGCGATCAAAGCGTTTTTCAGATAAGGATTGACTCAGAATGGCTTTTGAAGAAAAACGAATTCCTAGCTCTCTGCGTGAGGCATACCGGGACAAACGCTGCGCAATTTTAGTTGGTGCCGGCGCCTCAAAAGGAGCCGGGTTGCCTTTGTGGGGCGAATTCTTGGGTCAACTGGTTGAGGCTGCGGAAGGCGACAACCTTATCGAAAAAGATCGCGCCGATATGTATAAGAGTCTTTTGGTGCGGCCAGAAAAGTTCCTGATGGTCGCGGCCGCTATCAAGGCTCAACTAGGAGCCCTCTTCGACACTACCGTAGAACGAATTTTTACCAAGTCCGGTGCCAAACCGACGGATCTTCATCATGCATTAGCAAAGTTGGAAAATTTGCCGTTTGTTTTGACTATCAACTACGACTCGTTGATCGAAGAGGCATTCATGGCCGCCGGCAAGCCTGTCACGCCGAGCTCTTTCGTTGATGCTGGCGATGTGCACCGCAGGTTATCTAGACGAGAATTTTTCCTGTTAAAAGCGCATGGGGATGCCAATAGAGTTGGCAATGGCATTGTCCTTACTGAAGTGGACTACCGAACCTTGCTTTATGGCAACCCGGGATACCGCAGTTTGCTGTCGGTGATGTTCACCATGTATTCAATAGTTTTTGTTGGCGCGTCAATGGCTGACCCTGAGATTAATCTGTTGCTCGGATATATCTCAGATGCTTTTTCAAGCACTTCCGGCCCTGTTCATTACGCCCTTTTAGCTGATGAAGACATAAGCGACGCAGAGAAAGAGCGGTGGCTGGTGGATTTCAAAGTTCAAATCATCAAGATTTCGAAAGCTGACAACTATTTGGAGCTAACGGAATTTCTTCAAGTGCTTGCTAAGTGTTAAGGCGAGCCATGACTCAGTCCGTATCAAATTGATAGATACCTTTATGAAATGCGAATTCGCCCTGGATATGAAGGTCTTTGATGTATTCGATGGTGCACCCCTCCAGATATCTCTCAAACTCGATTCCATTGGCGCCCTCTAGCGCCCGGTAATCGTGGGATTCAAACCCTGGACTGAAACCGCGCAGAATTATCTGGATGTATAGACCGGAGATTCTGCATGCATGCCTGAGAAGTTGTTGGAGCTCCTCACCATCTGTGAATCCTCCGAAATCCTCCGGAGGGCCAAACGGGAACAGGCCATGCGCCGTATGGTTTCGCAGATTTCTAACCAAATGGAGCGCGTGGCTTTTTTTGCTTTCAACGCCAGGATCCATTCCGCTTAACTCAGCAGGGTGATTTGCTACATACCTGAGGAATAGGTCGATGAAATTCGATGTTAGATGATCGAAATTCTTTGGCTGAAGATGGGTTTTGCGATCCAGAAGATCGTCGATCAACTGAGCCGCTCGAAGACTACTGCTCCGCTTTTGCGATGACTTCCCAAGCGGCTTGCGGGCTATGAAAGAGGGATATTCGCAATCGATCAATCGATAGGCTTCTTCAAGCCCATTGCAAACAAACAAAAATCTCGTGAGATTTGTAGCTTGGGATGTGTAGTGCTCTGAATGGGAGTCGATGGCGTCGGCAGCCGTTCCACAAAAGCCGGCGTCTGCATCAGAAAACTTCCAGGCGTTAACTTTGACTTCTTCCAGCTGAGAAGCTAATCGAAGCCAATCGCCAATAGTTTCAGTGCGCACGATTACGGTCCCGTGCTCATTGGTATATTGCGCCCTATTGCCTAAAAGCGAAGCGGCTTCGCTGAGCTCCATAAGGTGCTCTGAAAGTCCGCGAACTTTGGAGCAAATGGGGCAAATTGCCACTGGCTTCATCTGGGTTCTTATCGAGTCGAGCTGGCCAAAGCAGTTGAAAAGTTATTTATGGCACACAACACACGCGCCGCCACCTTCGTCCTCGCCGAATATCTCGTCGATATCCTCGATTGCATCGACCGGCCGCAGAGGATTCACGGGACGGCTCGCCATGTCGCGTTGTTTGCGACGTTCAAAGTCGGTGACGATCTGAATGACGCGAGCGGGCTTTTCCAGTTCGGTCAGTGATTCGCGCTGAGTCCAGGTGAAGGGTGAGCCGTGCTCAAGGGCGTTCTTCTCATAGAGCTTCGCTTCTTCGAATGCTTCGGGGTGACGCTCTTTGAGGCGGACCCATTCGATTTTCTGCTGGAAAAAACAGAAGGTGCAGCCGCTGCGCGAGCGCCAGTCGTAATATTTGGGCAGGCCCACTCCTGACGAGTCGAGGATGTCCATGACGCCGCGCTTGTCGATGCCAGCATCGCGGAAGGGCAAGCTGACTTTCAAGTTGTCGTGCTTGGAGGTGTAGCCCTCGCGGTATTCCTCGTCGGAGCGGATCGCCACATAGGTCGTGACTTTGTCGCCGGCATTGAGCATCGGTCGAATCCACTGCTCAAATGGGGCCAGCTTCAATTGGCGAGTGCACCAACGCGTCTGAGCCGAGGGCAAAAAGTTGTGATACTCGCGCAGCCAGAAATCGAAGTCGCGGCGCGGGTTTAAACGCAGGATGGGCTTGCCCAAGAATCCTTCGAGGCGGCCAAGAAACTCGTAGACCTCCGGCAGTTCCTTGCCGGTGTCGGTGAAGAAATATTCGACATCGAGCTCAGGGTGGTTTTGCCGCACGAAGACCGCGAGCGCCGCGCTGTCCTTGCCGCCGGAAATACCCAGGACATGTTTGTCAGCCATGCGATTTCTCCTTCTTTGAGTCGTCATCGACAGTGAGCCTCATGCCGGCTCGGGCCAATACAGCCAGCAGCACGTTGGTGTCCATGCCGCCAGATTTCAAATCCAGCGCGAGCTTGTCCGCCATGGTTTCCACGGTTTCGCGATGACGGTCCGAGAGCGAGAACGCCCTCGACACGGTGATGGTCTCGGCGCCCGCTCCCATGACCACCGCGAAGGCCTCGCTGGTGGGCTTGCGGCCTTTGACCGCGACGAAGGCTTCGGCTTGCCTGAACCGCAGGGCGGCCTGGGCGATTTCGAGTTGGGCCGCGTCGATATCGCGGTCGTTCCAATCGCGAGGGGGCTTGTTTGCCGCCAGGCTCAGGATGCCCTCCATGCTTTCCTTGGTTCCATCGTGCTTCGAGAGCCTGGCCGCGAAAGCGTCTTGGCGCAGATCGCCCGTCACGCTTTCGACCGCGAAGGCCCTGGCTTGCAGCCGGTCGAGCCGGTCCGCCGGAGCGTCGAGGGCCCCGAGCATGGATGCCTCTATGTTCTTCAAAAGTGCGTCGTAAGCGCCCGAAATCTCGACGATGGGACCTCGGAGGGCATTGACGTAGGAAGCGCCACCAGGGCTCTCCAAAATGGCCGCCAAATCGATAAAGAGAACCTTGTGCGGGTCATGCGCCTTCAAAAGCGTGTCTCTCACGAGCTTGGCCTCGGGGCTGATCCGGTGCGTCCTTTGGCTCCATGCGGGGAGCCCCACAACTAGGGCCACGAGGCCACGCGCCGCTTCAAGGGGGTCGCGGGCGCCGGAGGCGGCGCCAACCTGCGCGAGGATTTCAGAGATGCCAGAAAGGACGCTCGTCTTTTCTGCGTCGATGACGATCCAGCGCATGGAGAAGCGTTTCTCATCTTGCAGGTATTCGTCGATGTCGGCGTCGGTCATTCTTGGAATGAAGATGCCGTCCTTGTAGACCGCCACATTGCCTTTGTGCGCCAACAAGAATGCAGTCAAAAGAACGGGGACAACGCCGTTGCGCACTCCAAACGGGGGAGCGGCCCACATTGCGGTGATGTCGATGGCCTTCACTCGCGCGTCGATGCTCGCGAACATTTTCTTGGTCTCGTCCCAAAGCTTCAAAAACGTGGGCGAGCGCTCTTCGGTAGGAGGCAGAAAACGCCAGATGCCGTTCTCGTCTTGGCGGTGGAGGCCAGTGGCCCTCAATAGCGTCTCATACAGGCCGCGTTCAGCGGGGAAGCCTTCAATGCCAAGCGCCGCTTCTTCCTCATGCGTCAGCATGCGGTGAAGGAGGTCTCGCCGTCCTTTGACGCTATTGCTTGAAGGACTCTCGCGATTGACTAACTCGCTCCAAATCTCAGGAGCCGACTCATAGACCACGTCAGCCAGATTGGATGCCAGTTGGGACAGCCTGATGCCGGCCACCGGCTCCATTTCCTCGGCCATCCATGAGGCCTGCGACACCGCCGCGCGAAGCTGCTCTTCGAGGTTCGCCCGCACTGACGACAGCCTAGCTTGGACTTCGCGCCGAGCGACTTTGTCGCCGCCAAGCTCATGGCGCGATTGCACGTGCTGCAAAGCGAGGAGCTCCGCGCCAAGATCTTCGATGCGCGTATGGTTCGGCGGCACGCCTACGGCGATGGGCCAGGGCTTCACTCGCGAATGCTCCAGTCCTTGGCGCACGGCCGTTTTGTGATTGGCGGAGCGGCCAGGGAGCGCGAGGAGGAATTGCCCGAACGCGCCTTTTTGCGGCTTGAAGTTCGCGGCGATCCTCTCGACGTCCTCCAAACGGCACAGTGCCATGTCCATCCAACGCATGGTGCCGGTGTGGTGATAGTGGCGTTTGGCGATGACCGGATAAAGGTTGGTCAGACTCGACAGCAATGCGAAGTCCACGCCGGGGAGAGCTCCCCGAGCTTGCGAAATCGCCGATTCGATGTCGAAATCGCTGCCTTCGAAAACTGACCAGGCGTTGATGTGCTTCTTGAAGAGGACGATCTTCCAAGCGGCCAGTTGCTCCAAGGTGTCTTCCACCTTTTTCTTGGAGTGGTCGTAGAGCACCGACACCAACACGCTCGCTTCGGCCGCGAGGCCTGAGCCGTTGCGGAAGAGGTCGATCACGGCGATGCTTTTGATCAAAGCCAAGGAGGTGGAGTCGCTCGTCTTCGCCTCTGTGCGCTCGACCGCCTCTACTGCCTGCGCCCATCGGTGGCCGTCGGGGGAAGAAAGAATCGCGGGTTCGAGGTTGGCCCGCAGGTAGTCCCAATAATTGTCGGGTCGATACCAGGTCGCGGTCGCCAGCGAAGTCGATTCCAGGTAGGAGCGGAAACCGAATGGCTCGACCGAAGCCAGGAAACCAAAGGTGCTTCGTTCGTTCTGCCCAAATTGCCGCTTGGATATGGGACCGAGAAGGGCGGCCATCGCGGGATGCAACGGCCAGCACAAATTCAGGGCCTCGCCAAAGTCGGCGCCCACAGCGGGTCGGCGGGCTCGGATGGAATCGGCGATGGCGTTGGACGCCTTGAGCATCCAGAACGGGCGCTTGTCCGCGACGATGGCCCGGCCGATGAGCTCCACCACTTCGTCGCTTGCGGCGACTAATGGAATATCGGAGAACCGCCCTTGGACCTTGGACCAATCGTCCCTCGTGTCGATGCCAAGGCGCGTCGCGTATTGGCTGAACGATTGATGCAGTATGCCGACCACGACGATCCTGCCTTTTGAGCGGGAAGCTGCCTCGGCCAATTCCTGGAAGAAATAAACATCGTCACCAACGCCCAGCGCGGCGGCTTCGAGGAACTTGCCCATCTCGTCGATGATGACGAGGACGCCTTCATGCTCTTTGGATTCGGCGGCTTCGCACAGGTCCTCGATAAGCCCGGTGGCAGTGGCCTTTTTGCCTTCATTGCCTAGGCCCAACGCTTTTCGCATGCCCCGCGAGAGCTCTTGGACGACGCTAGCGCGCTTGCCGACGATGGGGATGGCGAGCCAGCCTTTGCGGCAAGGCAACGCTTTGTCAAACGTTGGCTGCGCGTCCAGGCGCAGGACTTCTCGAGCTTTCGCGCGCAGCGCTTTGTTGGGGCCGAGAGCGCTCGCGAGGGCCACGGCCAAGGAGGATTTTCCTCCGCCAAATGGTCCCGTCCACGTGAATGCCCGTTGATTGGTGTCGGCGATTTGCCGGCACATCCCCTCTAGCACTCCCGACGCCGTGCCATGGCAGATGTAGCCATCCAACGCGTCCGGGCGGCCGTAGTCGATGTCGATGCGGATCGAGCGTTGGTAATGCCGAGCGATGCGAACGATGTCGCTGAGTTTGTCGTGCGCCTCAGCCATAAGCTCTTTCGATCATGGCTTCACTGAGGCCGGCCATCTTTTCTTCTTTGCGGTGCACCTGCCTGAGCCCCGCGGTGTCCGTCCATGACAAGGCCCCTTTGGTGAGGGCGTCCAAATTGAGGAGTCTCTCGGCCACGGAATCCTCGTCAAGCTTGAACACTCGTCCGGGGGAGCCTTCGCCATAAGCGATGGACTCGAATGCAAGCGAACTCAGGCCGGGGGCCGCGGTTTTCCAATAATCGAGCAAAGCGTAGGTGAACATGCCGTCGCTGAGGGTGGCCTTGGGGCCGCGACGAAACGCGAAGTGTCCACGGTGCTCCTCATAGATCAAGCCGAGCTCGGCGAGCATCGGCTCAGCGTAGTCCTCGGGAGTGCCACCCGACAGGCGCGGGGCATAGCTGCGAATGCAGGTCTCTATGTCCCTCGACAGCGTGGCGGGCGACAGCTTGCGATTGGCGTCGAGCCGGCGGGCGTATTCCGCTAGCGGTGCCTCAAGCTCTTCGCGGGAGAAGATCGGAGAGGTGACGTGGTTAAAAAGCCAATGCCACGTGGTTGCGCGGTTGCCTTTGCCCGCGAGCCACCAATGCGCATACCAAGCGGTGTTGGGGTTCTCTGAATATGGGTCCAAACCCGCATCGTCAAAGATGGCGATGGCAGTCTTAGTGATTGTGTAGCCGTTGGGAGCGTCATCACGCATTACGTCGCATGCCAACGCCCAATGACGGATCGCAGCCACCATGTTTTTGCCGACACCAAATGAGGAGATGGCATTTTCGTCAGCAAAAACAGTCTTGGGGACAACGTGGCCGACAGACTGCTCGAATGCTTTTTTGAGCCACATCTGACGCAGCGGGAAGGTCTCATGCCCTGAAAAGTGGGCTGTTGGGCCGGCCGTTTTTTTGTTTTTCCCCATAGCGGGATTCTAACTGGAGACCTTCACCAGGCGACGGGTCTGTGACGTCACAAAATGGCTGTGCACACGTCTGCACTGTGCGGAAATAGTAATGCTGAAATCGTCACAAAAATAAGCCTCTCAGCCGATGTTCAGAGGGAAAACGCTTAGTTCAAGTCATTGTGATACTCGATTGCTGTGATTATATACAGTATTCAGCTGGCTATGTTATTAGTAGCTGCAAACCCCTGCGGAGTAAGGAGGGGGATTTGGCCCGTTTTGTGGACATATTTCAGCTTCCTGTGCAAAGCTGCTCGAATGCCGGTGGGCCCAGCAGGCCAAGATGCACGTGGTTGCGGCATCGAGAAACCCGAAAAGGGTCTACGAAGCGGGTCAAGTCCAGTACGGTTGGCTTCCATCGCGTCCAGGGCCAGAGCAATGTCGGCAGTGTTCTTTCCGGAGGCGTATTGATTGCAAACACGGGATGAAGGCCAGGCGAACTAGCGCCTCCTGAGACTTGCTGGCCAGCCAGAAAGCTGCCAGTGGTGAGCGTCAGCAAGCACTGCAAAGCGACCGGGTCAATGGTCATCAACCAGCAGTCCGGTCAACGAATACTGGAACGGCGGTCAGTTTGCACCGGTATTCGCAAAACCATGCCCATTCATCATTCTCGCGTCGAATACGCGGCTGTTGTGAACTCTATTAAGTGCGCTCCGCTTAAGATGAAGCGTTTGTTGTGAACTCTATTACTTTGTTGTGAACTCTATTAAGTTGAACCAGGGCGCCTTTGACGCGGCCATTGTCGATCTGGATGGCACCATGGTGGACACCGTGGGAGACTTTGTGGCCGCGCTCAACCTGATGCTGGCGGATTTTTCCGAGGAGGGCTTCAAGGCACGTCCGCTGGATGCCGCCACGGTGGGCCGCATGGTCGGGAAGGGCTCGGAGCATTTGGTCCGCTCGGTATTGAATCACCTTCGGGTCCAGGAAAGTCAGGCATCTCCAGCTATTAATTCAGCAGCCAATTACGATCGGGCCTATGCGGGCTATCAACGGCACTATGACCGCATCAGTGGCCTGCATTCGGTGGTCTATCCGGGTGTTCCGGAAGGGCTGCGGGGCTTGCAGCGGGCCGGGCTCAAGCTGGCCTGCGTGACCAACAAGCCGGCGGCCTTTGCGCGCCCGCTGCTCAAGCTCAAGGGGTTGGAGGATTTTTTTGCCGAGGTGTTTGGCGGGGATTCGTTCGAGCGCAAGAAGCCTGACCCGCTGCCGCTGCTGAAAACCTGCGAGGCCCTGGGAACCCGACCGGGCCGCACCTTGATGATTGGCGACTCCAGCAATGATGCCCGGGCTGCCCGCGCGGCCGGTTGTCCCGTGGTGCTGGTCACTTACGGCTACAACCACGGCGAGCCGGTGCGTGCCGTGGATGCTGATGGGTTTGTCGACTCGCTGGCGCAGTTGCAATGGCAATAGCAATGGCCGCCATGACGGGTGCGGCCTCGGCCTGAACGGGCGCGCCAACAGCGCGTGCCCCCGGCGGTCCTTCGGGCGGGCTATGCGCCTGAACGGGTGGCACATTCTTGGGCATTCTGCCCCTCGTTGAAGCCTTGCTTGATTGAAGCCTCTCCCGGTGCGCGCCATCGACCCCGGAAAGTGGTCGGGGTGGGTGAAAAGGTAAAAAAACTGTAATCAACGCAATACTTTGTGTTTCGAATATCAGATATTTTTAACATTTTTCCTGTTGCTTCCGACCGCCATCGGGGTATGCCTTCCCGCAATTGGCTCATTTTCACACTTTATTGTCGAGCTTGCTGCGGCTAGCCTGCTGTAAGTCTCGTCCTACATTCACGGTCTCGTTTCAGCCTTTGCGGTGCAACGAGGCTTGTAGGAATGCGCCTACAAACAATTTTCTGAAATCCGCAAACTTTGTGGTGCATGGAAGAAGGTTTGTGACGGTAAAACGAGCACGAAAGCTTCAAATGGGCCGTAGGAGTCTTCCTACAGCCTCGCATTTCGCCAATGTCAAAACCACCTTAATGCACGTAGGTGAATTCTTACAAATAGTGTGCGCCAGCACACACAGCTGCCGAGCTTGCGCGAGTCGCTTCACAGTACACCCGCCGCTGTAACAAGCGTGAATTTGCCGACTTGTTCTTTTTTTGTCAGGCCGGCCCCTGGCGCAGGAAGCGCCCACCTGCAAATTGAAGGATTCCTCATGCAAAGACGTGAATTTTCAAAGGCCGCCGTTGCGGCGGCCGCTCTCGGTGGCTTGGGCGTGGCCTCGGCCGGGCGCCCCATCAAGACGATCCCGGGCGGGACTACCACGCCCCCCCCACCAACGACCACGATTTCGGGCGTGCCCATGGGCACCAATCTTTCCGGCATGGAGTGGGCCAAGCCCGGTTTGCGCTTCGGCATGAGCACGGCACCCAACCTCAACTTCACCGTGCCGCGTGCGCAGGACGTCGCTTACCTGGCGGCCAATGGCTACGCCAAGAACCGCCTGCCCATCCAGTGGGAGTTGTTGCAGCCCATGCTGCCCGGTACCTCTGCCAATGCTGCAGCCATCGCTGCCATCGGCAGCCCGGGCGCATTTCATCCGGGTTACGAGTCTTACATCACCGGCGTCCTCGACGCACATGCGGCGGCCGGCACCAAATGCATCATTGACAACCACAACTACTGCCGCTATCAGGACTTCAAGTACCAGGTTGACGGCTCCGTGATTGGCCTGACGGTCCCGTCGGATCCGCTGATCAGGCCCTACACGACCGACAGCACGCAGGTGCGCACGCGGATTTTTGCACTGGCCGCAGGCGCCACGCTCACGCAAGCCCATTTCACGGATTTCTGGACACGTGTGGCGGCCAAGTGGGGCAGCCACCCCGGGTTTGGCGGCTACGGCCTGATGAACGAACCGCACGATATGCCCCAGCCGGGCGGCATCGTTGCGTGGAATGAAGAAGCCGTCAAAACCGCCGAAGACCTGACGATCTGGCCGGCCTTTGCGCAGGCCGCCATCAACGCGATTCGCACCATCGACGCTGGCAATCCCATCTATGTTGCCGGAAACCTGTGGGATTCGGCCATGTTCGTCGGAAGCAAAAATCCGGGTTTCCCGCTGATGGGCAGCAACCTCATCTACGAAGTCCACATGTACCTGGATGCATACAGCAATGGCGCTGCCTTTGACTATGACACCGAAGTGGCCAAGAACTACAGCGCGGGCTTTGGCGTGGGCTCCATCACGGAGTCGACTGGCGCCGACCGCATCAAGATTGCCACGGACTGGGCCAAGGCCAACGGTGTCAAGCTGGCGCTGACCGAAACCGGCATGCCGATCGATGACCTGCGGTGGCAGGCCATGTTCTCCAGGGCCGTGAGCTATGCGCGCGCAGCCGGTTGCGAAATCTACAGTTGGATGGGTGGCAACCACTGGCCCATCCGCAATTACGCGATTAACCATGTGCCGGGCTGGCACCAGAACAAGACGCTGGAGCCGTCGGTCTCGGGCCCGCTGAAGGCGTCCGCCGGGATCGCCAAAGCCGTGCTGTTTGACGACGGGCCGGGTTATGCGCTGGCGGGCACGCCCATCACGATCACGGTCTATGCCCGCGGGAATCTGGCGGCGCCCGTGAGCATTGGGGTGTCCTCGAACAACGGCGGCACGTTCAGCAAAACGGTGCTGACCATTCCCGCCGGCGCGAACGGCCAGGACACCTTCACCTACGTGCCCGAGTCCAACCGCATCGCGACGCTGACCTATACCAGCGATGGCCAGCTGTCAGGCCAGGTTCCGCCACAGCGCAAGATCTATTCGCTCAATGACCCGGTCGCCTATGCGGCCACCAGCCTGCCGGGCGCCGCGATGGCGATCCTGGCGAAATACAGCGCCGCCAAATGGGATCTCGCCGACGGGTACACCGACTACCTGCAGGGCGCTCCCGCCGCCGCCGGCGAGCCGGTGCGCGCCATCTCCGACTCCGGCTTTGGCTCCAGCGCCGGCAACGCCCTGGAAATGATCAACTGGGTCAACAAGGCCAATGGCGGCATGGGCACGATGTCGGTGCCCGTCATGCGCGTGACCAACGGCAAAAAGAACTCGGACCATGCGGTCTACAACACCTGGGGCTTCTGGTGCAAGAAGTCGCTCAAGATGCCCGGCATACAGCCCAATCCCAGGAACCGGGTGCCGTACAACCTGGAGGATTCGCACTTTGCCATCGCGGCGGTGAGCGTGCCCGGCCAGTACAACACCGGTGTGTTGTTTCAGGCGTCACAGGCCGAGGCCCGCTTCACGTCAGAGCTCAATTTCACCAACAGCTGCCCTGGCGCGAAATGGGTGGATGCCAACGGCCAGACTGTGCAACTGGCCGGCTCCACCAAGCTGCCCGTCAATGTGCCGTCCGTGGTGTCGTTCACCTGCGCGCCAGGGTCGCAAAAGCTGCGTGTGAACTCTGCCCTGGTGGCGGGCGCGAGCGCAAGTTTTTCGCCAAGCGCCTTCAACCAGATGCTGATCGGCTGGGGTTACCTCAGCTACTATCCGCGCGACGGCTTCCGGGGAAACATCTATGCCGTCATCAGCGGCAAAGGCGCGCCCACGGCGGAAGAGCTGGGTGTGCTGGAGAAATACCTGGCGAGCACCGCGGGCGTCGCGATATAAGCGCAGTGCCTCCAGCCGGGGGAGGGGGGCTGCCGCCGACTGGCAGGTGGTCTGGCGGCCCGCCCCTGGTGTGCGCAGTCCGATGCACTCTTCAATCGCTTGAGCTTTAGCTTTTACTCAGCAAGGCGTCCTTGAGCCTCCAGTCTGCGGGCTGCGGGCCCAGCCAGATGCGCATCAGGGCATTGAAAAATTCAATTTCCCTGAACGGCTCACCCTGCTGCTTGCCCTTGACGGTGAGCACGGTGCCGGTGCCGGGAATCCAGTCAATGGTGAAGTTTTCGCCGGGCAGCAGCTTTTTCTGGTCGGCAAAGATCTGGCCCATCCTGATCAGGCCCGGGATCAGCCTGGACATCTCGCCTTTTGGCGTGTTTTCTTCAAAGCCTTTGGTGAATGCCTTGCCAAGCTCGTTGGAATCAATCTCGCGCAGCAGCGTGATGCTCAGGCGCTTGGGGCCCGGTGCCGCGTACACCTCTTCCGGCGTGGCGGCCTTCTTGCCCAGGTACAGGCCCGCCACATACACCTTGAACACCGCCTTGTAGCGGACGCCGGCGCCATTGAGCTGGAGTTTCGTGCCATGCAGCTCCACCGGATCATCCAGTTTGACCCCCGAAATCTCCACCGGTGCGGCCAGCACGCCAAGTGACAGCATCAGCCCGGCCAGGCCGGTGATGCACTGCTTATACAAAGACAAAGGCAAAGACAAAGGCAAAGTCATGAAAGTCTCCAACGGGGTTAAATAGAACGATCGTTCTTTTTTTGTGAGGCTATTTTCAAGCCCGCGACGCGCTGGCGGCTATAGGGTTTGCCAGATGGATGGGGCTAGCTGCTGCTGATTAGGGGAGTCTGCCCATTTACCGGAATTTGCCGGACTCCACGAATTGCCACGATGGCCCTTTCGGTCGGGGTCTTCTTTGCTACACTTTGGGCTACATGTTCATTCATCGCATCATTCAAACAGGTTGTGCAGGCCGGGGAGCCTGGCCCTGGCGTACCTGTCATCTCGCGCACGCCTGAGGCGTACACGTGTCAGCCGTACCGCCTGACCGTGCATTTGCTGCAGTCCCTGCGCCCTCCTGAATTGATGCGCTCGTGCGCCACGCAACGAGCATCCCGGCCCCGGACTTCGGGGCGTTTTGAATGACAGGCGCAGGCGCCCACAACGCGCCGCCCTGATGAAGGACCCACTGTGATTACTGAACTCGAATTTAAAAGCCTGGCCAGCCAAGGCTACAACCGCATTCCGCTCATGCTGGAGGCGTTTGCCGATCTCGAAACCCCGCTTTCGCTCTACCTCAAGCTCGCCAATGCCAAAGACGGCGGCAAGTTCAGCTTTTTGCTGGAGTCGGTGGTGGGCGGCGAGCGTTTTGGCCGCTACAGCTTTATTGGCCTGCCCGCGCGCACGCTGATACGCTGCTCGGGCTTCGGGGCCGACATGCTCACCGAGGTGGTGAAGGACGGCCAGGTCATTGAAACCTCGCAAGACAATCCGCTGGACTTCATCAGTGACTACCAAAAGCGGTTCAAGGTCGCGCTCAGGCCCGGCCTGCCGCGCTTTTGCGGCGGGCTGGCCGGTTACTTTGGCTATGACACGGTGCGCTACATCGAGAAAAAACTCGAAGCCTCCTGCCCGCCGGACACGCTGGGCTGCCCCGACATCATGCTGCTGCAGTGCGAAGAACTGGCCGTGATCGACAACCTCTCGGGCAAGCTCTACCTGATCGTGTACGCGGACCCGGCCCAGCCCGAGGCTTATGCCAACGCCAAGAAACGCCTGCGCGAACTCAGGGAGCAGCTCAAATACTCCGTCAGCGCGCCGGTCGTCAAGCCCTCGCAGGGCTATCCGGCCGAGCGGGATTTTGCCAAGGCCGACTACATTGCCGCGGTGGAGCGCGCCAAGCGGCTGATCGAGGCCGGCGATTTCATGCAGGTGCAGGTCGGCCAGCGCATCAAGAAGCGCTACACCGAGTCGCCGCTCTCGCTGTACCGCGCGCTGCGCGCGCTCAACCCCTCGCCCTACATGTATTACTACCACTTCGGTGATTTCCATGTGGTGGGGGCGTCGCCCGAGATTCTGGTGCGGCAGGAGCAGGTTCCCCTGGCGGCGGCCGCCGCGAAGGGCCGCCCCGAGCAAGGCACGGCCCCCTCGGGGGGCAGCGCAGCACACGCAGTGGCAAGCGTGGGGGCCATGTTCGAGCAGAAAATCACCATCCGTCCGCTGGCCGGCACCCGTCCGCGCGCCTCCTCGCCCGAGGCCGACAAGGCGGTCGAGCAGGAGTTGGTCAATGACCCGAAAGAGCGCGCCGAGCACGTGATGCTGATCGACCTGGCGCGCAACGACATCGGCCGCATCGCCAAAACCGGCACTGTCAAGGTGACCGAAGCCTTTGCGGTCGAGCGCTACAGCCATGTGATGCACATCGTGAGCAACGTCGAAGGCGTGCTGCTCGATGGCATGACCAGCATGGATGTGCTCAAGGCGACCTTTCCGGCCGGCACGCTGACCGGCGCGCCCAAGGTGCACGCGATGGAACTGATCGACCAGCTGGAGCCCACCAAGCGCGGCCTGTATGGCGGCGCCTGCGGCTACCTCAGTTATGCGGGCGACATGGACGTGGCCATCGCGATCCGCACCGGCATCATCAAGGACCAGACCCTGTATGTGCAGGCTGCGGCCGGCGTGGTGGCCGACTCGGTCCCCGAGCTGGAATGGAAAGAAACCGAAGCCAAGGCGCGCGCGCTGCTGCGGGCTTCCGAACTGGTTGAGGAGGGTCTGGAATGAGCAAGATAACTGTCCAGCACTGCGACACCATGGCCGACGTGCGCCGGCACATCGATGCGCTCGATGACCGCATCGTGGCCCTGCTGGCCGAGCGCAGCGGCTATGTGGCCCAGGCCGCGCGCATCAAGCAGCGCTCGGACCAGGTCTACGACCAGGCGCGCATCGATTTCATCATCGACCGCGTGCGTGCGCAGGCCAGGCAGGCCGGCGCTCCCGAGGCCGTCATGGAGGCGACCTACCGCGCCATGATTGCCGCGTTTATCGAGTTTGAGCATGGCGAATTCGCGCGCCTGAAAGAAGGGGCAGGATCATGAAACTCCTGATGATCGACAACTACGACAGCTTCACCTACAACATCGTCCAGTACTTTGGTGAGCTGGGCGCCGAGGTTGAAGTCTTTCGCAACGACGAGATCACGCTGGAGGGCATCGCCGCGCGCGCGCCTGATCTCCTGGTGGTTTCGCCGGGGCCTTGCTCGCCGGCCGAGGCCGGCATTTCGGTGGCGGCGATCCAGCACTTCGCCGGCAAGCTGCCCATCCTGGGTGTCTGCCTGGGCCACCAGGCGATAGGCGCGGCCTTCGGCGGCAAGATCATCCGGGCCCAGCAGCTCATGCACGGCAAGACCAGCGTGATCACCACTACGCAAGAGGGTGTGTTTGCCGACCTGCCGGAGCAGTTTGTCGTGAATCGCTACCACTCGCTGGCCATTGAAAAGTCGTCCTGCCCGGACGTGCTGGCTGTCACTGCGTGGACGGACGACGGCGAGATCATGGGCGTGCGCCACAAGGAACTGCCTATTCAAGGCGTGCAGTTCCACCCCGAATCCATCCTGACCGAGCACGGCCATGCGATGCTGAAGAACTTCCTGGTGCAGCGGGCATGACCTCGTCAGCTATATATTTGATAGCTGTTAGTCCCCGTTCTAACTTGGCGAAAGGCTGAAATGACTGTTGATCTTCGCAGTGACACTGTCACTCAGCCCACCCCCGCCATGCGCGCAGCCATGCAGGCCGCGCCGCTGGGCGACGATGTGTTTGGCGACGACCCCAGCGTCAATGCGCTGCAGGAAAAAATTGCCGGCATGCTGGGCTTTGAAGCCGCGCTGTTCGTGCCCACCGGCACGCAAAGCAACCTCTGCGCGATTTTGAGCCACTGCCAGCGCGGCGACGAGTACCTCGTCGGCCAGATGGCGCACTGCTACCGCTGGGAAGGTGGCGGGGCCGCGGTGTTTGGCAGCGTGCAGCCACAGCCGCTGAACCACCAGCCCGACGGTACGCTGGCGCTGGCTGACATCGAAGCCGCCATCAAGCCCGACGACCCGCATTTTGCGCGTACCCGCCTGCTGGCACTGGAAAACACGCTGGGCGGCAAGCTGTTGCCTTTTGACTATCTGCAGCAGGCCACCGGGCTGGCGGAAAAGCACGGCCTGGCCCGTCACCTGGACGGCGCACGGCTGTTTAACGCCGCCGTGGCGCAAGCCGCGCTGACCGGCAGCGACGCCCAAACTGAAGCGCGCCGCATCGCGCGGTGTTTTGACAGCGTGTCGGTGTGTTTCAGCAAGGGGCTGGGTGCGCCCGTGGGCTCGGCGCTGTGCGGCTCGCGGGATTTCATTGCGCGGGCCCACCGCATCCGGAAGATGGCGGGCGGTGCGATGCGCCAGGCCGGCATGCTGGCGGCCGCGGCCAGCTACGCGCTGGACCATCACATTGAACGCCTGGCACAGGACCACGCGCTGGCCCGGCAACTGGCCAACGGCCTGGCGGGGATTGAGGGCTTGCAGGTGGAAGCGCCCGAGACCAATATCCTGTTTGTGGACTTGACCGGCGCGGCGCGGGACAAATCTGCAGCCCTGCTCAAGCACCTGCTTGATCACGGCATTCAGGCGACGGGCCTGTACCGGCTGCGCTTTGTCACGCATCTCGATGTAGACGCGGCAGGGGTGGACCGCGCGGTGGCGGCCATCCGTCAGTTTTTCAACGCATAAGGACGCTTTGCCATGCCTGACTTTCAGCACCTGTTGTTGTTCATCGCGGCCGGCTGGCTGCTGAACCTGACGCCGGGGCCCGATGTACTCTACATCGTGACGAATTCGCTGCGCTCCGGTGCCCGCGTGGGCGTGGTGGCCGGACTCGGCATCACGGCCGGCTGCTTCGTCCATATCTTCGCAGCGGCCCTGGGCGTGAGCGCGCTGCTCGCGACTTCGGCCACCGCGTTCACTGTGCTCAAGTACATCGGGGCGGCTTACCTGCTGTGGATGGGCATCAAGATTTTGCTGGCCAAGGCACCGCAGGCCGCGCCGGACTTGATCGCTGCGGCCGCCGCTGAGAAACCGCTCAGCCTGAAAGCGATTTTCCGGGGCGGCTTTCTGACCAACGTACTCAACCCCAAAGTGGCGATTTTCTTCCTGGCCTTTGTGCCGCAGTTCATTGCGCCGGATGCTGACAACAAGGCCCTGGCCTTTGTGCTGCTGGGCTTGCTGTTCAACCTCAACGCCATCCCGGTCAATTCGGGCTGGGCCCTGGCCGCCGCCTGGATGGCCCGGCGCGATGCCGTGCAGCGCGGCATGCACTGGCTGGACCGGGTCGCTGCCTGCATGTTCATCGGCTTTGGCCTGAAGCTGGCTTTGTCCGACAATCCGAGCAAGTAAGGAGACCCTCATGCCGCACACCCACAAAATCACCCCGCAGGAAGCCCTGCAACGCACCATCGAGCACCGCGAGATCTTTCACGACGAGATGCTGCACATCATGCGGCTGATCATGAGCGGCGAGATGTCGCCGGTCATGATGGCGGCGCTGATCACCGGCCTGCGCGTCAAGAAGGAAACCATCGGTGAGATCACGGCCGCCGCGCAGGTGATGCGCGAGTTTTCGACCAAGGTCAATGTGGCCGACAAGACCCATCTGGTGGACATCGTCGGCACGGGTGGCGACGGCTCGCACACCTTCAACATCTCGACCTGTTCCATGTTTGTGGCGGCGGCGGCGGGCGCCAAGGTCAGCAAGCATGGCGGGCGCAGCGTCAGCAGCAAGTCGGGCAGTGCCGATGTCATGGAATCCCTGGGCATCAATATCAACCTGTCGCCCGAAGCGATTGCCCGCTGCATTGAAGAAGCCGGCGTGGGTTTCATGTTTGCTCCCAACCACCACCCGGCCATGAAAAACGTCGCGCCCATCCGCAAGGAGCTGGGCGTGCGCACCATTTTCAACATCCTCGGGCCGCTCACCAACCCGGCCAGCGCCCCGAACATCCTGATGGGCGTGTTCCACCCCGACCTGGTGGGCATCCAGATCCGTGCGCTGCAGCGCCTGGGCGCCGAGCATGCGCTGGTGGTGTATGGCAAGGACGGCATGGACGAGGTCAGCCTGGGTGCCGCCACCATCGTGGGGGAGCTGAAAAACGGCGAGATCACCGAATACGAAATCCACCCCGAGGACTTCGGCATGACCATGGCCAGCAACCGCGCGCTGCGGGTGGAAACGCCCGAGCAGTCCAAAGCCATGCTGCTGGGCGTGCTCGACAACCAGCCCGGCGCGGCGCGCGACATTGTCATTCTCAATGCCGGGGCAGCGCTGTACGCGGCCAATGTGGCTTCCTCGATGCAGGAAGGCATCGTCAAGGCGCGTGCCGCCATCGAATCTGGCGCGGCCAAAGCCAAACTGGCGCAGCTGGTGGCGGCAAGCAACCGCGGTGCATAAGCCTCAGTGAATCAGCCGCGCGCCGTCACACGGGCATCACCCGGCGCAAAGTACACACCCACGGCGGCCCCGGGTTCGGGGGCGGCCAGCAAGGCATCGCTAAACACCAGCAACTCGCCAAGCGGCGTGGCCACCAGGCTTTCGATGCGGCTGCCCAGGTAGGCCTGGCGCAGCAGGGTGCCCCGGAGCACGCCGTCGGCGACCGCGCCCAGGCGGATGCGGTGCGGCCGTATCGCCAGGGCCACCGGGCCGTCGGGTATGTCTGCCGGAGGCAGCACGGGCACTTCAACATTCTCCGCACGAAAAACCCGCTGGCCGCCTGCGCTGGTCAGTTCCCCATCGATCAGGTTGGCGTCGCCAATGAAGTCCGCCACAAAACGTGTGGCCGGTGATTCATACAGCTCGCGCGGGCTGCCGATGGTGATGATGCGGCCTTTTTCCATCACCACAATCCGGTCGGACACGGCCAGCGCTTCTTCCTGGTCGTGGGTGACATAGACCACGGTCAGGTTCAGGTTCTGCTGCAAATCGCGGATGTCCTGGCGCACCTTGCGGCGCAGCTTCGCATCCAGGTTGGACAGCGGTTCGTCGAACATCAGCACGGCCGGCTCCAGCACCAGTGAGCGGGCCACCGCCACGCGCTGCTGCTGCCCGCCGGAAAGCTCCGATGACAGCCGTGCGCCTAGGTCGGCGATGCCCAGCAGCTCCATTTTGGCCAGCGCCAGCTCAATCGCCTGCGCCTTCTTCATGCCCGAGGCCAGCAGGCCGTAGCACACGTTTTCCAGCGAGCTCATGTGCGGGAACAGCGCATACGACTGAAACACCAGGCTGACATCGCGCTGGTTGGCCGAGCTGCCGGTGACGTTGCGTCCATTGATGCGGATGATGCCTTCCGAAGGGAGCTCCAGCCCGGCAATCAGGCGCAGCAGCGTGGTCTTGCCGCAGCCCGACGGCCCCAGCAAGGTCACGAGCTCGCCTTTGGCAATGGTCAGGTCCAGCGGGTGCAGGGCCACGACCTTGCCAAAACGCTTGACGACCTGCTTGAACTCCACCGCGGTGGATGACTGGGCCATGGTTGTTGTTCCTGTAACTGGGGCCTGCGCCCCTTTAAGCGTTACCACTCAAGCTGCTATCAGCGGCCGCCGACCCAGTTCGGCGCTGCCCACGAAACGCTGGATCATCAGCACACAGGCCAGCATGATGGCCATCAGCACCGACGAGTAGGCGATGGCCAGCGCGTATTCCCCGATCTCCACGCGGCCCGCAATATAGACGGTTGCCATGTTGTGTCTGGCCGTCGCCAGAAAAATCACCGCGCTGACCGCCGTGATGGCATGGGTAAAGCTGAACACCAGGCTGGCGATGATGGCCGGACGCAACAAGGGCAGGATGACGCGCAAAAACGTGCGCGAGGTACTGGCACGCAGGGTGGCCGATGCCTCGTCCAGCGAGCGGTCCAGCTGCGACAGGGCCGCCACCGTGGCCCGCACACCGACGGGCATGTTGCGAAAGGTCAGGCACAGCACGATGATGGCAAAGGTGCCGGTGAACTCCAGCGGGGGGACGTTGAAGGCCACGATGTAGGCCACGCCGATCACTGTGCCCGGCACGGCGAAATTCACCATCGTGAGGAATTCAAAGGTGCGCCTGCCCTTGAACGCATGGCGGCTCACCACATAGCCGGCCAGCACGCCCAGCGCCGTGGTCACCGGCGCGGCCACGGCCGCCACGCCCAGCGTGGTGAACAGGCTGTCCCACGCAGAACCCGTAAAGACCAGGCCGCGCACGCCCCAGTCGATGCCAAAGCCGGTCGCAAAGTGCGCGAGCGAGGGCGTGAGGTCAAAGCGGCCAATGTCTTTCACCACTCCGCCCAGCAAAATAATGCCGTAGCAAACCACGGTGAGCACAGTCCAGGGCAGCACCAGCGCAATCGCGCCCCATTTCACACCTGTGGGCAGCGCCGCAGGAAAACCGCTGTCACCTTTGCCACCTACCGAGGTGTAGGACGCGTTGCCGAGCCAGCGCTGCTGCAGCGCGAACACGGCCACGGTCAGCAGCAGCAGCGTGAGCGCCAGAATCGCCGCGCGTGAGGCATCGTGCTGCGCGCCGGCGATGGCAAAGAAAATCTTGGTGGACAACACTTCGAAGTTGCCCGACAGCACCAGTGGGTTGGCGAAGTCCGCCAGGCTTTCGACAAAGCCGAGCAGGAAGGCGTTGGCAATCGCCGGGCGCACCAGCGGCCAGGTCACGGTGCGAAACACATGCCAGCGCGAGCCGCGCAGCACCTGCCCGGCTTCTTCCAGCGTCGGGCTCACCAGCCGCAGCGCTCCGCTGATGAGCAAAAAAGCCAGCGGCGTAAAACAGATCACCTGCGCCAGCAGCACACCCGGCAGCCCGTAGATCCAGCGTGAGCGTGGCACATCGAACCAGTCGCTCAGCAGTTGCGTGGCGATGCCGGTGCGGCCAAACAGGATGATGATGGCCAGGCCAATGACAAAAGGCGGCGTGACGACCGGCAGGATGGACAGCACGCGCAGCCCGGCTTGAAAGCGGCGCCCGCCGCGCTCGGCCAGCAAGGCCAGCGCAAAGCCGAAAAAAGTGCTGCCGAGCCCGGCCAGAATCGCCAGCACCATCGAGTTGATGGCCACACCGCAGCGCACGTTGCCGGCGATGCAGCCCGCCCCCCACACGTCGTCGCTGAAGAACCGCGCCATTGCGTTCTGCACCACCCACTGCCCTTTGTTGTCGATGAAGGCCGCCAGCAGCATGCGGCCGATGGGGTACACCACAAAAATGAGCAGCAGCAGCGAGACCACGCAGACGGTGGCCGAGATGGTGGAGTCGCTCTTGAAGGCACCGGCCCGCGTGGCAACCCAGCTGGCCAGGCCGGCCAGCAGGCAGCCTACGGCCACGTAGCCGGAGGCCAGGGTCCAGGGCATCAACAGAAAGGCGGTACCGGTGGCGAGCACGGCCAGCAGCCAGCCATAGGGGTCGGCAAAGGTTTTCGGTTTTGCCGCAGGAGGGAGAACAAGGGTGTTCAAGGGCAGCGTTTCATGGGGGCATCAATCATTGCGATGGATTGACCGGGTTTATTTGGGCAAGGCCCCGACTTCCTTGTCCCATTTGGTCAGCAGGCGTGAGCGTTCGGCCGACGCGCCGTACTTGGCAAAGTTGTAGTCGATCAGTTTGATGTCCGTCAGCTTGGGCGCCTGGGGCGGCAAGGCCGCATTTTTGTGGGACGGCACCTGGTAGGAGTGGGCCGCGCCGCCAATTGCCTGGGCTTCCGGTGTCAGTGCCCAGTCGTACCACTTCTTGGCGTTTTCCATGTTTTTGGCGCCCTTGATGATGCTCATGCTGCCGATTTCGTAGCCGGTGCCTTCGCACGGTGCCACCACCTTCACCGGCGCGCCGGCCACGGCATTGGTCACCGCGTCATGCAGAAAGGTGATGCCGACGATGCTCTCGCCGGTGGCGGCGGCACGCGCTGGTGCGGCGCCCGACTTGGTGTACTGGTTGATGTTGCGGTGCAAGGCTTTCATGTAGTCAAAAGCTTTGTCTTCGCCCATGATTTGCACCAGCGTGGCCAGCATGGTGTAAGACGTTCCCGAGGAATTGGGATTGGCTACCTGCACCTCGCCCTTGAATTCGGGCTTGATCAGGTCGGCCCAGCACTTGGGCTCGGGCAGTTTGCGTTTGGCCAGCTCGACGGTGTTGAAGCTGTAGCCGAGCGCACCGGCGTAAACGCCCACGGTGCGGTATTTGGCGGCTTCGGCCTGGCGCACGGCCCAGGGGTGCAGGTCGGCCAGCTTGGGCGAACGGTAGGCTTCGGTCAGGCCTTCTTCTGCCGCCTGCAGGTGCGGGTCACCGGTGCCGCCCCACCAGATGTCGCCGCGCGGGTTGGCGGCTTCGGCCTTGATCTGGGCATAGGTTTCGCCGGAGCTCTTGCGTGTCATGGACACCTTGATGCCGGAGGCCTTCTCGAAGGCTGCGACCATGGGCCGGCACCACTCTTCCTGCACATTGCAATACACCACCAGTTCGTCCGCCGCATGGGCGCCTGGGGTGGTGAAAAAGCCGACGGCCATCGCAGCCAGTGCCAATGATTTTAATCCGGAAGTTTTCATGGTTTTGCCTCTTTATCGTTCGAAGGGACACGTCTGTCACCCACACCAGGTGATGAACGCAGGTTAACAAGCATCACTTCAAGTCGATGCCCGTTAAAACGCTTAGTTCGGCCGCCAGCCGCTGGTTGGTGGCCAGTACCGGATTGCCCTGGCTCAGCGCCTCCGGCGTCCAGAAGTCATTGACGCGGCCACCGGCTTCTTCGACCAGCAGCAGGCCGGCGGCCACGTCCCAGGCATTGATGTGCGCCTCGGCATAGGCCTCGCTGCGCCCCGCCGCCACATAGGCCAGGCCCAGGGCGCCGGAGCCGGCCCGGCGCACCGAGCAACCGGCTTCCATGCCGCGCAGAACCAGTGCCAGGTAGGGCGCGGCGGGCAGCCGGGCTGACCAGCCAATTTCCATCGTGGCGGCCGGCAGTTCCGCCAGCTCGCTCACATGCATGCGTTCGCCGTTGCACCATGCGCCCTGGCCGCGCTGGGCGATGAACAGCTCATCGTGCATGGGTTCATAAATCGCACCGGCTTCAAGCCGCCCCTCGACCAGCAGGCCCAGGGAAATGCAGAAGTGCGGAATTTGGCGCGCGAAATTCGCCGTGCCATCGATCGGGTCAACAATCCAGAGCCGCTGGGCGTTCACTGCGCCGCCATCTTCTTCGCCGAGCACAGCATCGCCGGGAAAGCGCCGCTCGATTTCGGCGCGTACAAAACGCTCGACCGCCCCGTCGGTCACGGTCAGGTAGTCCTGCCGGCCTTTGAGCGAGTAGGCGGGTTTGTCGGGGTCGTTGAAGGCGTCGCGCATCATGCTGCCGGCGGCACGGGCAATTTCTTCAATGGCTTGGGTCAGTGTGTTCATGGCTAGTGGTTCAAAGGTTTATTTCGCCAGCATCCATTCGTGCGCCGGGTCGTTTTTGAACACCCAGAGGCGGTGCGGGCCGGCCATCACGTTGAGGTAATAAAGATCGTAGCCATGGGGTGCCACCACCGGGTGGTAGCCGCGCGGCACCATCACCACGTCATGGTTTTCCACGGCGCAGGCCTCGTCCAGGCTGCGGTCGTCGGTGTACACCCGCTGAAACGCAAAACCCTGCGGCGGGTTGAGCCGGTGGTAATAGGTTTCTTCCAGTTGAGTTTCGGTGGGCGGCGTCTCGCTGTCATGTTTGTGCGGCGGGTAACTCGATGAGTGCCCGGCCGGGGTGATGACTTCCACCACCAGCAGATGGTCGGCGGTCGGGTCGTCGTGCGGCAGGATGTCGCAGATGTAGCGGGTGTTGCTGCCGGTGCCGCGCACACTGCGCCGCATGCCGGCCGGATCGATCACGCGGACTTGACGGGCAGCAGGCCCTTGATCGGCCTGGGCGCCGACTGGCGCGGTACACAGGGCAATTTCGGCATCGCGCACGGCCCGCACAGTAACGGACTGCCCGCCAGGCACATAAACGGCTGCGGGGGAGATCTGGTCAAACACGCTGTCGCGCGTGCCCAGATGGCTGAAGGTTTGCGCCTGCACCGTTACATCGACAGTGCCCGTCAGCACCACCAGGCATAACTCGCGCGCGCCCGTGGTCAGCGTTTCGGTTTCGCCGGCTTTCAGGCGCAGCGCCCGAAAGCCGACATAGGTCCAGCCCGCGCATTCCGGCGTGATGTTCACAATCTCGCGGCCCTGGGCGGCGGCTTTGACAAGAAGGGGGCTGACCATCTCAGGCCCCTCGCGCCAGGTTGAGGCGGTCCACGATGGCGCGCAGTGTCTGGTAGCCCTTTTGGGCGTAGGCGTAGCTGGGCGCGACGGCCGGGTCCTGCTCGGCCTCAACCACCAGCCAGCCCTGGTAGCCTGCCTGATGCAGGGTGGACAGCAGGGCGTCGTAATCGATCACGCCGTCTCCCGGCACCGTGAACGTGCCATAAAGCACCCCGCTCAGGAAGCTCCAGCCGTCGTTGCGCGCCTGCGCGATGACCTCGGGGCGCACGTCCTTGCAATGCACATGCACCACACGCGCCACGTGTTTCTTCAGCAGTTCGTTGGGGTCGGTGGCGCCCCCGAAATAGGCATGACCGGTGTCGTACAACAGGCCCACCTTGTCCGCATCGGTCAGCGCCATCAGGCGGTCCACGTCGTCGGGCGACTCCACGTAGGCACCCATGTGGTGGTGGTAGGCCAGCGTGATGCCATACGTGGCTTGCAGGTGCGCACCAAAGGCATTGAGGCGCGCGGCGTAAGCCTTCCACAGCGCTTCACTGGCAAAACGCGGCCGCCTGGCCAGCGGGGTGTCCATGTCGCCCTGGATGGTGCCGGCGCATTCGCCGTACACCACCACCCGGGCGTTGTTGTACTGCAGCTTGGCCATGTGGGCCTGGCAACGCTGGATCTCGGCGTCCAGCGTGTCCTCGGCCAGAAAACCGCTGTACCAGCCCGACACGCAGGCCAGGCCGAACGCGTCGAGCGTGGCCTTCAGTGCGGCCCCCTCCTGGGGGAACTTGTTGCCCAGCTCGAAACCTTCGTAGCCAATCTCCCTGCCCTCGGCCAGCGCGGTTTCCAGCGGGGTCTCACCGCCCAGCGAAGGCAGGTCGTCGTTCATCCAGCTCAAGGGGTTGATACCGATGCGTACATTCCAGTTCATGGGGCAGGTCCTGGTTGCTCAGTCATGATCAGGGGCGTTGGTCTTTTTTGGCCACCAGGTAGCGGGCGTGTGCGGCCAGCACCTCGTGCCGTTCGGAGATCTCGGGGATCGCCACCTCCCACCAGCAACCACCATCGTCGGTGGTTCGCGTGTGCGTGGTGTCGATCACGATGACTTGGGTGCTGCGGGCGGCACGCGCCTCTGTCATGGCGGTTTTGAGCGCCGCCAGGTTGGCCACATGCACAGCGCCTGCGCCCAGGCTGCGCGCGTGCAGGGCGAAGTCGATGGCGGGTGCTGCGGCGCCTTGGGCGCCGCAATCGGCCAGCAGGTTGTTGAAGCCGGCGCCGCCCGATGCGGCCTGCAGGCGCTGGATGCAACCGTAACCGCGGTTGTCCAGCACCACGATGATGAGTTTGCAGCCCAGCATGACGGAGGTGGCGATTTCGGAGTTCAGCATCAGGTAGGAGCCGTCGCCTACCATCACGATGACCTCTTGCTGCGGCCTTGCCATCTTCACGCCCAGCCCGCCGGCGATCTCGTAGCCCATGCAGGAGTAGCCGTATTCCACGTGGTAGTTGCCCGGTTGCGCGGCACGCCACAGCTTGTGCAGCTCGGCCGGCAGGGTGCCTGCCGCGCAGACCACGATGTCATGCTGGTCGCTGTCGGCTGCCGAATCGCGCACCGCGCCGATCACGTCAGCGTCATAGGGCAGCGCGCCGGTTTTTTCGGGGTCGGGGTCTGCCGTCGTCAGCGCGGTGACGCGCTCACGCCATTGCTGCGCCAGTGCGGTGGCGCGCTGGGTCCAGGCGGCTTCGGCCTGCCAATCGGCCAGGGTGGCGGACAACTGATGCAAACCGGTGCGGGCATCGGCCAGCAGCGCCGTGCCATGCCATTTGCCGGCATCCAGGCCCTGCACATTCAGGTTCAGTAGCCTGGCGTTCGCAAACAGGCTGTGCGAGCCGGTGGTGAAATCCTGCAGCCGCGCGCCAATGGCCAGCACCACATCCGCCTGGCTGGCCAGCGCATTGGCGGCGGGCGAGCCGGTCACGCCAATGGCGCCCAGGTTTAAGGGGTGGTCCCACGCAAGGCTGCTTTTGCCGGCTTGTGTTTCGGCCACCGGAATGCCGTGCGCCTGGGCGAAGTCGCGCAGTGCGTCCCAAGCCTGGCTGTAGAGCACGCCGCCACCGGCCACGATCATCGGCTGCCGGGCACTGCGCAGCAGCGCGCCGGCCTGTGCCAGCTCATGCGCATCGGCGGGCGGGCGGCGTACCTGGATGACGGCGGGCCGCAGGAAATCCTCGGGGCAATCGAAGGCGTGGGTTTGCACGTCCTGCGGCAAGGCCAGGCACACCGGACCGCAAGCGGCAGGGTCGGTCATGACCCGGATGGCGCGTGGCAGGGCGGTGAGAATCTGCTCGGCCCGCGTGATGCGGTCGAAATACCGGGTCACGGGCCGAAACGCATCGTTCACGCTCACGTCGCCTTGCTGGAAGTCCTCCAGCTGCTGCAGCACCGGGTCAGGCGCGCGGGACGCGAAGGTGTCGCCCGGCAGCAGCAGCACGGGCAGGCGGTTCACATGGGCCAGGGCCGCCGCGGTCAGCAAATTGGTGGCACCCGGGCCGATGGAGGTGGTGACCGCCATGATGCGCTGGCGAAACTGTGCCTTGCTGTAGGCAATGGCCGCATGGGCCATTGCCTGCTCGTTGTGCGCGCGGTGGGTGGGCAGTGTTGCCCTCTCGGCCCACAGCGCTTCGCCCAGGCCGGCCACATTGCCATGCCCGAAGATGGAAAAAACACCACCGCAGTAGGGCTGCAGCGTGCCATCGTCCTTTCTGATCTGGAGCGCGGCCAGGTGCTTGATGAGCGCCTGCGCCATGGTGAGGCGTTGGGTTTTCATGAGGTTGTTGCCTGTGCCGGGGCGCTGCGGGCGCGCCACGCATCCACCAGTAGCCCGAAATTCCCGGCTACCTCGTCGACCAGGGCGGCATCGTCAAGGCTGTTCTGCAACCAGCGCAGTGAGGCCGAGGCCCACAGAGACCTGCCCACCATAAAACCCTTGACGACCGGGTGCGTGGCCTGGCGAAAGCTCTCGGCCAGTTCGTGCAGCGGCTGGTTCAGGCCCAAAATGACGGCGCCGCGGCATTGCGGGTCGCGCGCGGCAATCAGGCTTGCCAACGCAGACCAGCCGGTTTCACGCATCGCCGTCAGTTTCCACCATTCAGGCTGGATGCCCAGGTTGTACAGGCGCCGGATGGCGCGCAGCACCACCGCGTCTTCGGCGCCGGCCTGTGTCAGCGCGCCCGGGCAGAGGATTTCGAGCAGCAGTTCGTGGCCGCTTTCGCGTGTCGCTTCCCACAACTCGCGCAGCTTGAGCTCCTGCTCCAGCCGCAACTCGTGCGCATCGTCGGGGTGGTAATGCACCAGGCATTTCACCACCTGCTCGGACGGCCAGTGGTGCAGGACGCTGCCGATGGACCAGGTGCCGTCAAACCGCAAGGGCCGTGACCCAGGCAACTCGACCGGACGGCCGACCCACCAGCCACGGCCGGTGGCGCTGGCCAGTGCGTCGGCCCCGTAGCTGCCGCCATCGATCAGCACGCCGCCCTGGCCTTGCAGCTGGCGGCTGTCCGCGCCCTTGTCAAAGGCCTGAACCAGCAGTTTCTTGAGCACGGGAATGCGCGCCTCGCTGGCCCCGGCCGCGCGGGCCATGTCGAAAAACTGGCTGCGATGGTCAAATGCCATGACGTTGAGTTCGCGCCAGTCGGCGCGGGCCGCGGTGGTCCGGTGCAGGTGCGCCAATTGCATATCGGCATCCACCCTGGGCTTGCGGCTGCCGCTGAACCAGTGCTGCAGCTCGGCCGGGGTCGGCATGGCGGGCGCGCAGGCGTGGCGCGACACCACGATGGCGCCACAGGCATTGGCCAGACGGGCCGCTTCCTCGAAGCCCTGGTCGCGCAAAAGGCCGGTCATCAGGCCGGCGGCGAAGGCATCGCCTGCGCCCAGCACATTCATCACCTCGATGCGTTCGCCCTGTACGGTGAGCGCGCCACTGATATGAGAAGGCACCTCGGCCGGAATAAAACAGCATCCGGCGGCGCCCAGCTTGACGACCAAGGCGGCGGCGGTGACGGCCCGCACGGCCCGCAAGGAAGCCAGCAGATCATCGGGGACACCGCCGGCGATCAGAAACTCTTCCTCGGTGCCGATCAGCACATCGAAGGCCGGCAACAGCGCCTGCAACTGGGCCGTGACGCCGGCGTCGGCCACAAAGCGCGTGGCGCCCTCGCCGCGCGCGGTCAGCCCCCACAATACCGGCCGGTAGTCAATGTCCAGCACCCGCAGCACGCCGTGTTTTTGGGCAAAACCCAGTGCGGTGGTCGAGGCGGCACGTACCGCCGGCGCGCTCAGATGGGTGCCGGTGATCAGCAGGGCGCGGCACTGGGCGATGAAGGGCTCGTCGATGGCCGCCGCATCCAGCGCCATGTCGGCGCAGTTTTCACGGTAGAACAGCAGCGGAAAAGTATCCCGGTCTTTCAGGCCCAGCAAGACCAGGCCGGTCAGGCGCTGCGGGTCAATCTGGACTTGCGAGATGTCGCAGCCCTCCCGCTGCAGAGTCTCCGTCAAAAACCGTCCCATCTGCTCGTTGCCCACGCGCGAGATCATGGCGGCGCGCAAACCCAGGCGCGCCACGCCAAAAGCGATGTTGGCGGAGCTGCCGCCCAGGTATTTGGCAAAACTGGAAACATCCTCCAGGCGTGCCCCCACTTGCTGCGCGTACAGGTCAACCGCCAGCCGCCCCAGGCAGGCCAAATCGTAGCGGCGACCTTCAGGTGCAATGAGCGTGTTCATGATCGGCGCGGCGTGGATGTTGCATGGTTGCGCTCGATTCTAGGAGTCGGAGAATAAATTGCATTGGTAGAAACTATTAGAATATATTTTCCATTTTGCTTTCCTGGCGATTCTCGTCATTCCCCATGAACAAGCCTGTTGCCGCATCCAGTCCGTCGACTCCCCTGGCACCGCAAGACAGCGCGGATCAGTTGCTCAAGCGCGTCACCGCTGAATTTGAAACATTAAGTCGGCAGCTCAAGCTGATCGCGCGCCACATCGAGCAGCATCGCGACCACATCGGCCTGGAACGCATTCAGGACGTGGCACGGCGCTGCGGCGTCCAGCCTTCCGCCGTCATCCGGTTTGCCAAACATTTCGGCTTTTCGGGCTACACCGAAATGCAAAAGATTTTTCGTGACGGCATCGTCAAACAGATTGCGCCGAACCGCGACTACCAGGGCCGCATCCGCAGCCTGATCGAGGCCGCCCAGGGTCAGTTGTCCAGCGCTGACATTGCGCACGAGTTCATTGGCGGCAGCATTGCGGGGATGCAGGCGCTCCAGCGCGACCTGCACAGCACCGTGTTTGATGAGGCGGTGGCCTTGCTGGCGGACACGCCCACGATCTGGGTTGTCGGCACGCGCCGCTCTTTCCCGGTGGCCTCCTACCTGACCTATGCGCTGCAGCACGCCGACAAACGCGTGGAGTTGCTGTCCGGGCTGGGCGGCATGAACGAGGGGCAGATGCGCGGCCTTGCACCGGGCGACGTGATGATTGTCGTGAGTTTTGCGCCTTATGCCGAAGAGTCGCTGCAATGTGCTCGTGTCGCGGTGGCGCGCGGCGCGCGGCTGATCGCGATCACGGACAGCCAGATGAGCCCGGCGGCGGCCCTGGCCGCCACCACCTTGGTGGTGCACGAAAGCAGCACCTTTGGTTTTCGCTCCCTCACCAATACGATGTGCCTGGCGCAAAGCCTGTTTATTGCGCTGGCGTACCGGGCCGAACTGCTTTATGCGCCGTCGGACGCCGCCACGGCAGTCGACAGGTAAGCCATGCTGCTGGCGAGGCGCTGTTCAATATCCGCTGCCGTCGTGATGCCGGCCGCGAACGGTTCAAACGACGCATAAGCGCGGTAACCGGCCCCCAGCAACGTGCGCAGCTGGGCGATATTGCCCAGACGGTCGGCTGGGCCTGGCAGCACCCGGTGCTCGTCGCGCATCCGGGACACGTCGAGCGAGCGGTCTTCCACGCCAGAGAGGTGGATCAGCCCGGTCAACTCGGGAAAGTACAGTCCTTCACCTGCAAGGTGGTGGTGAAACGTGTCGTGCACCAGCGCAAAGGTGTTGTCGCCGCCGACTTCCCCGATCGCGCGTACGGCTTGTGACTTGCGGCGCAGGGCACATTCCTCGAAGCCGAGCGGTTCCACCAGACCGGTGAGGCCATGGTCTGACAGCAGGGGCTGCAGTTTGCGCAGCGCATGCACCAGATCGGCATGGCGTTGCTCTGCGCTGCGCCGGTCGTTTCGGCTGTTGGTCGGGCATAACACCAGCGCCTGGGCACCAGAGTCGACCGCGTAACGCATCAGCGCCAGGGCCTGCGCCTCGCGGGCGTCGTCGTATTGCTCGAAACGCTGCAAGGCGTTGATCGAGAGTATGGTGAGCCCGTGGGCCGAGGCCGCCGCGGCGATTTCGTGTGCCGGTGTCTCATCGGCCAGCTCAATGCCGGGCAGGTCGTTGCGAATTTCAATGGCCTGCACGCCCAGGCGTTGCACCATCGCCGCAAAAGCGGCAAAGGGCAGCGCCCTGGCACTGATGCGGTTGACGGCGAGCTGGAGTTTCTGGGTCATGGGCTGCGCGTTGGACAAGACGATGCCAAGTGAAAGAACGGGACTCAGGTCGGCTTATCGAAATAAAACTTTCAATATCAAATGCGGTGGAATTTTGTTTCCAAAATTTGACGGGGCCAGTATAGTTCAGCCATGAAAAATGTCGCCATTTTTGGTGCCGGCCGAATCGGCCGCATCCACTCGTCCAACCTGGCCGCGTTGCCGGGTGTCCGACTCAAGTATGTCTGTGACCCGATGGGCGCAGCTGCTGCCGAACTGGCGCAGCAACATGGCGCGCAAGTGGCCACCTCTGACGCGGTGTTCGCCGACCCGTCCATCGACGTGGTGGCCATCGCTTCCTCCACCGACACCCACAGCGACCTGATCACCCGCGCCGCCCAGGCCGGCAAACACATCTTCTGCGAAAAACCGGTAGATCTGTCGGTGGCCCGTGCACAGGCTTGCGCCGATGCCGTGCAGGCGGCGGGCGTGGCCTGCATGATTGGTTTTCAGCGCCGCTTCGACCCCACCTTTAATGAGGCACGCAGCCGCATGGACCGGGGCGACATCGGCAATCCGGAGATGCTGGTCGTCACCAGCCGCGACCCCGGCGCGCCGCCGGCCAACTACCTGAAGGCCTCGGGCGGGATTTTTCGGGACATGCTGATTCACGATTTCGACATCTTTCGCTGGATACTGTGCGCTGATGGCGACGAGGCCGACACCCTGCATGCCACAGGTTCCTGCCTGATCGACCCAGAAATTGCCCTCATCGGCGACATCGACTGCGCGGCCGTCACCATCCGCACCCAAAAAGGCCGCCTGGCACAGATCAACACCTCGCGCCGCGCTGCTTACGGCTACGACCAGCGCTTTGAAGTGCTGGGCTCCACCGGCATGCTGCAGTGCGGCAACCACAGGCCCAGTGAGGTCGTGCAATCGGATGCCCATGGCGTGCGGTCCGACACCCCTGAGAACTTCTTCCTGCAACGCTACCGCGAGGCCTATCGACTGGAACTGGCGCATTTTTTTGAGTGCCTGCAATCCGGCGCCGCGTTTCGCACCACGGTGGCTGATGGCGTGGCGGCGCAAAAACTCGCCGATGCGGCGGCCCAGTCCCTGCGCAGCGGGCAAGTGGTTCGCATGGGCTGAGCCTGGCCCCGGCACGGACGCCGGTGCGCATCTGCAACAATAAGCCAATGTCTGACATCCTGAACCAAATCATTGCCGTCAAGCGCGAAGAAATCGCGGAAGCCATCAAACGCAAGCCGCTGGCCGTGATGCGTGAAGACGCCGAATCGCGTGTGCTCACGCGGGACTTTGTCGGCGCGCTGCGCGCCAAAATCTCGGCGGGCAAGCCGGCGGTGATTGCCGAAGTCAAAAAGGCCAGCCCGTCCAAGGGCGTGCTGCGGGCCGACTTCATTCCGGCCGACATTGCGCAAAGCTATGCGGAGCATGGCGCGGCCTGCCTGTCCGTGCTCACCGACCGGCAGTTTTTCCAGGGCAGTGTGGACTACCTGAAACAGGCCCGGGCCTCGTGCGCCCTGCCGGTGCTGCGCAAGGACTTCATGGTCGACGCCTACCAGGTGTATGAGGCGCGTGTGATGGGGGCCGATTGCATTTTGCTGATTGCCGCCTGCCTGGACGACGCGCAGATGAAGGCGCTGGAGGCGCTGGCCTTCTCGCTGGACATGGCGGTGCTGGTCGAAGTGCACGACGAGGCCGAGCTGGAGCGGGCGCTGAAGCTCAGGACGCCGCTGATCGGCATCAACAACCGCAACCTCAAGACCTTTGAGGTCTCGCTGGACACGACCCTGGGCCTGCTTGGCAAAGTGCCGGCAGACCGCCTGCTGGTCACGGAATCCGGCATTTCCACCCCGGCCGACGTCAAGCGCCTGCGTGAGGCCAAGGTCAACGCCTTCCTGGTCGGTGAGGCTTTCATGCGGGCAGACGACCCGGGTGTCGCCCTGGCGCAGCTTTTTGGCGAGGAATAGTTCCGGCCATGAACGACCTGTTCCTGGACAGTGCGTCAGCCGCGGGCGCGGCGGACCACCTGACCAGCGCAGACCCGTCGGCCTGGCCGGTAGCGCCCGGTTGGGCGGCTGTCACGGCAGAGTTTTTTTCCAGCCCGACCGGCCAGAAACTGCTGGATTTTCTGCGTGGCCGGCTGGCGGACGGCGCCGTGATCTTCCCCCCCCCGCCACTGCGCGCGCTGGAACTCACTTCGCCGGAGCAGGTGCGCGTGGTCATCCTCGGCCAGGATCCCTATCACGGCCGCGGCCAGGCGGAAGGGTTGGCCTTTTCAGTGGCGCCAGGCGTGCCCCTGCCACCGTCATTACGCAATATCTTCAAGGAGCTGCAGCGCGACTTGGGCACGCCACCGCCAGCGTTTCCGGTGCCCGGCGGCAGCCTGGTGCGTTGGGCGACTGACGGCGTGCTGCTGCTCAACACCTGCCTGACGGTCGAGGAGGGCTTGCCGGCCAGCCATGCCGGGCGCGGCTGGGAGGTCTTGACGGATGCGGTGATCCGGCAGGTTTCGCAGGGCGACCATCCGGTGGTGTTCATGCTGTGGGGGGCGCATGCCCAAAGCAAGCGTGCGCTGATCGACGTCGACCGGCACAAGGTGCTGGTGGCCAACCACCCGTCACCGTTGTCGGCGCTGCGGCCGCCCCTGCCTTTTATCGGCTGCGGGCATTTTTCGCAGGCGCGCGAGTGGCGGGACAAGAGCCAGCAGTCCTGAAAACCGCCCGGCCGGCTACGGCCACTCGCGGATGGGGTTTTATAAGTTAGTGCACACTGTCTGTTGGACGTTCTGACCTTCGTCAACCTGCATCGCCGTGGTCGTTTGAGGGAGCGTGGGCGCTGTTGGCCCGCGACCTGCAGGCGCTTGCGAAGGTGGGGCGGTCTATGCTTTTTAAAGGTTTTTGCAGTCACCCGGCATTCCCGATGACATAAAACCGTGGCATAATCCGAGGTTCGCTTAATGGATGGGTGCCCGAGTGGCTAAAGGGGGCAGACTGTAAATCTGTTGGCTAACGCCTACGCTGGTTCGAATCCAGCCTCATCCACCAGATTTTTGTTGATTTTGGGTAAGCGGCCGATGCAGGGCGGTGCTGTAAAGCAGGCTTTGTGTTGTGGAATTTGTTGCAAGTTGCTTGAGTTGTTGAGTGCGAGTCGATTTGGCAGAGCTGCGCGGGAGTAGTTCAATGGTAGAACCCTAGCCTTCCAAGCTAATGACGCGGGTTCGATTCCCGTCTCCCGCTCCATAAAGCTTTTTATGGTTCTGCAGGTCGGTTTTGCGGCAAGTTGTAGCAAGTTGCAGTGATGGATGGATTGAATTCAGCCCTTTTGGCTCAGTGGTAGAGCACTCCCTTGGTAAGGGAGAGGTCGCGGGTCCGATTCCCGCAAAGGGCACCACATTTTTGAGCTGGCGCGGCGCGCTGTGTGCTGTTGCCGGTCGTAGTAGTAACTGGTTTTGTAACTTTTCGGAGTTGAAAATGGCAAAAGGCAAATTTGAGCGGACCAAGCCGCACGTCAACGTCGGCACGATTGGCCACGTGGACCATGGCAAGACGACCCTGACGGCGGCGATCACGACCGTGCTGGCATCCAAGTTCGGCGGCGAAGCCAAAGGTTACGACCAGATTGACGCGGCTCCCGAAGAAAAGGCCCGCGGCATCACCATCAACACCGCCCACGTCGAGTACGAGACGGCCAACCGCCACTACGCCCACGTCGACTGCCCCGGCCACGCCGACTACGTCAAAAACATGATCACCGGCGCGGCCCAGATGGACGGCGCCATTTTGGTGTGCTCCGCCGCTGACGGCCCCATGCCC